>CAZFUT010000076.1:0-10836 GCA_964522425.1 uncultured Oscillospiraceae bacterium | reverse complement strand
TCAAGCTGTTTACCAACCCGCACCTGATGACCTATATCACCAATACGCTGAAGCTGAACATCAGCTACATGGTGTTCCTGTTCCCGCTGCCGATGGTGTTCGCCATATTGCTGAACGAGCTGCGCAGCGTGCCCTACAAAAAGGCCGTGCAGACCATTTCCTACCTGCCGCACTTTGTATCCACGGTGGTGCTCGTCAGCATGATCACCACCATCGCGTCCCCTTCTTTGGGGCTGTTGGGGCGCCTGGCCCGCAGCGCCGGGCATACGCCCGTCAACTACCTGCAGCAGCCGCAATATTTTGTCGCCATCAACGTCATTTCGGGCTTCTGGCAGGCCGTCGGCTGGGACGCGGTGATCTATATGTCGGCGCTGGCGGGCATCGATCAGGGGCTGTACGAAGCCGCGCGCATCGACGGCGCCAACCGGTGGAAGCAGATTCTCCACGTGACGCTGCCGGGGCTTTCCACCACCTTCATCCTGCTGTTCATCATGCGCATGGGCCAGATGCTGAGCGTCAATTTTGAAAAGGTCTACCTTTTGCAAAACAACCTCAACCTCCCCGCTTCGGAAATGCTGCCCACCTTCGTCTACAAAACGGGCATGGTCAGCCACAATTACGGCTACGCCACCGCCGCAGGGCTGTTTAACTCGGTGATTTCGCTGGTGCTGGTGTTCATCGCCAACCATATCTCCAAGCGGGTCACGGACATTTCCCTGATGTAGGAGGGCGGCATGACAAACATCACCGTTAAAAAGCGCCGCGGCGCGCACTATATCAAACGCTCCGCAGGCGAAAAGGCCTTTAACGCATTCAACATCCTTCTGATGCTGGCGCTGGTCTGCTTTTTCCTGTTCCCATTGCTTAACATGCTGTCCATTTCGCTCAGCAACGAAGCCGCCGTGCTGCGCGGCGACATCACCTTTTACCCCATCGGCTTCAACGATCAGGCCTACCGGAAGATATTCACCCACGGAAGCCTCTGGCGAGGGGTGCTCAATTCGGTCTTCGTGGCAGGCGTCGGCTGCGTGCTGAGCCTTGTCGGCCTGTCCCTTGCCGCCTACCCGCTTGCCTACGGCGAATTCTACGGCAAGAAGCTGTACAATATGCTGATCCTCATCACGATGTGGTTTTCCGGCGGCATCATCCCCACCTTCCTGACCATGTCCGAATTAAAGCTGCACAACACGCTCTGGTCGCTGATACTCAACACCATGATCACCGCCTATTATGTGGTCATCGTGCGCAGCTATTTTGAATCGCTGCCCCTTTCCATCGTGGAATCGGCGCGCATCGACGGCGCGAATGACTTCCGCATCCTCTTCACCCTCATCATTCCCCTTTCCAAGCCCGTGCTGGCCACCGTGGCCCTGTGGGTCATCGTGGGGCACTGGAACGACTACCTGAACGCCCTCATTTTCCTGTCCGACCGCGATAAGTATACGCTGCAAATCGTGCTCAAGGAAATGGTGCTCAACGCCGAATCCTCGGTATATGCCGTGTCGGCGGGCACCAGCGCCGACACGCTGGGCGCGGCGGCCCTGGGACAACAGGTGCGCAACGCCGTGCTGGTGGTGTCGATGATCCCCATGATCATCCTGTATCCCTTCGTGCAGCGCTACTTTATCACCGGCGTAACGCTGGGCGCGGTCAAGGGCTGATGCTCCGCGCATGACGGGCCAAGGCCCGCATCAAAATATACAAGGAGGAACCCCCCATGAAAAAACTTGTTGCTCTCCTGCTTTCGCTGGCCATGCTGCTGTCCGTATCAGCGGTATTCGCCGCCGAGGTGAAGATTGAAGTGCCCGACCCCAAGACCATTCTGGACGGCGTCGATCTTCAGCCCTCCAAGAACCTGTACCTGGAAAAGCCGCTGGAAGTCACCGGCATGGGCGTGCATTTCAACAACTATGCCACCGAGTTTGACGGCTGCTACTATTTTCCCGCCATCCAGAAGCTGACCAACTGCAAGTTCATGATCGACTGGCGCGTGCGCGACGGGTATGACACCCAGGTTGCCAATACGCTGGCTTCCGGCAAGCTGCCCGACATCATGGCCGCCGACACCTTCGGCATCATGAACCTGGCCGCCGAAGGCGCCATCATCCCGCTGGACGAGTACATAGAGCTGATCCCCAACATCGTCAAGGTCGTGGGCGAAGACCGCATGGCCGACTGGCGTCAGGCCGACGGCCACATCTACGGCATTCCCACCATCGTGGACGTACCCGGCTCCCAGAGCGTGATGATCCGCAAGGACTGGCTGGATAAGCTGAACCTCAAAATGCCTGAAACCTGGGACGAATGGATGGCCACATGGCGCGCCTTCCGCGACAACGATATGAACGGCAACGGCGACAAGACGGACGAGATTCCGCTGGCGCTGGAAATGGGCGCTTCGGGCGAACGGTGCCTGATGAGCCTGATGAACGCCTTTGGCATCAGGGCCTCCGCCGACACGCAGTTCTGCGTACTGGACGACGGCACCTACACCATGGTGTACGAGCATCCCCGCTACCCCGAATTCTTGAAGGCCGTGCAGGATATGTATAAGGAAGGCCTGATCGACCCCGAGTTCACCATGCGCAAGCAGGCCGAACTGTTTACCGCCATGGACTCCGGCCTAGTCGGCTCGGCCATGACCTGGGCGGAGCGCGCCAAGCTTTCCACCTACGCCCTCCGCGAAATGGGCAATAAGGACGCGCTGTGGGCCTGCGTCGCCCCCATCAAGGGGCCCTACGGCGACCAGATGACCCAGGAACGCAAGGCCGTCACCAACGTATGGTGCGTGACCACCGCCGCCAAGGAGCGCGGCATCGTGGAAGACCTGCTGAAGGTGTTCAACTGGAACTACTCCGAAGAAGGCGAAATGCTGTACAACTACGGCATCGAAGGCAAGACCTATGACATGGTGGACGGCAAGGCCATCCTGCGCCCCGAGTTCGTAGCCAACGGCTTCGTCGACTACCGCGCCACCGGCATGGAGTTTGAACCCTTCGGCGGCCACTGGCAGACGGCGGCGTTTACCCAGTGCCTGTTCTCCGGCAAGACGGTGGACGAACTGGACGACGCCTCCCAGTCCTTCTACAACGGCCTCGCGGTCGTCAACAACGACTACTTCTACCCCATGCCCCAGACGCTGGACACCGAGGAATATGTTGAGGTGCGCGGCGAACTGGTGACGGGCGCGAACGGCGTGTGCGTGCTGCGCGATCAGGCCATTGCGGGCCAGATCAGCGTGGAAGACTTCATGGCCAAGTACCAGCAGCTCAAGGACATGGGCCTGCAAAAGGCCATTGACGCAGGCAGCGCCGCCTACGCCAAGACCGTCGGCAAGTAAGCCATCATCCTTTTCAACATGTCGGGGCCCGCTTTCGCGGGCTCCGATTTTTCTTCTCTGCGAAGGGGTTGCGTGCTATACTGTATACAGTTTGCGAAAGGGAGGGCAATCCCATGCGGGAAAGGGCGACGCTGACCGGCTTTCTTGTGATCCTGGCGGGCAGCCTTGCGCTCAGGCTGCCCATCCTGCTGGCGCTGCTGATCGGCTGGTGCCTGTTTATGCTGTACGGATACACGGCGGGGCGAAGCGTCAAAAGCCTGCTTGTTATGTCCCTTGCCGGCATTTCGAGGATCAAAACCATCCTCATCACCTTTATGCTGATCGGCATGATGACGGGGGCGTGGCGCATCGCGGGCACCGTGCCCTATATCGCCGCCGCCTCCGTGCCCCTGATTGCGCCGGGGCTATTTTATCTTTTTACCTTTTTGCTGTGCTGCTTTATGTCCACCCTGATGGGCACGTCCTTTGGTTCGGCGGCCACGATGGGGCTGATCTGCATGACGGTGTGCGTGTCGATGGGCCTTGATACAACGCTGACCGGCGGGGCCATCCTGTCGGGCGTCTATGTGGGCGATCGCTGGTCGCCCATGTCCACCAGCGCGCTGCTGGTGGCGACGCTGACGGGCACCGATATTTACGCCAATATACGCGCGATGGTCAAGACCGCGCTTTTTCCCTTTGTGATCGTCTGCGCGCTCTATGCGCTGCCCGGCCTCAGCGAAAACCGGGCAACCGTGCCCTCTCCGGAGGCGACCGCCGTGTTTCAGGCGCATTTCGTGCTGCGCCCCGTCGCCTTTCTTCCGGCCGCGGCCATTATTCTTCTGTCGCTGCTTAAAATCAAGGTGCGGCTGTCCATGCTGCTCAGCATTCTGGTATCGGTGCCCATCGCCCTTTGGGTGCAGGGGCAGCGCATGGATGCCATCCTGCGCACGCTGGTGTTTGGCTATGTGTCGGACAATCAGCAGCTTGCCCGTATGCTAAACGGCGGCGGCCTTGTTTCCATGCTGCGCACCGCCGCCATCGTCTGCCTGTCGGCCACCTATTCGGGGCTGTTTGAGGGCACGGGGCTATTGAACAGCATAAAAAGCACGGTGGAAAAACTGAGCAAAAAAACAACGCCCTTTTTCGGCGTGCTGACAGCGTCGGTATTCTATTCCCTGATCGGGTTCAACCAGACGCTGCCGGTGATGCTGACCCATCAACTGTGCAAGGATGTGATGCCGGACAGGGAAAAGCTGGCCGTCACGCTGGAAAACACCGCCATCCTGCTCCCGCCGCTGGTGCCCTGGTCCATCGCGGGCTCGGTGCCGCTGTTCACCGTCGGGGCAGGCCTTTCGTCCATCCCCTATGCGTTTTTCCTTTACCTTGTCCCCATCTGGTGTCTGATTGTGGACATGTTTAAGCAAAAAATCAAATAGTTGTCAGCTTCTTTTTTCTCTCCTGCCAGTCGGGCATATATTGGCGCAGCAGGGCGTAAAACTTCGGCCCGTGGTTCATGTATTGCAAATGGCACAGCTCATGCACCACCACGTATTCGACGGCTTCGATGGGGCTGTCCATCAGATAGCAGGAAAAACAGAGACGGCCTTTCATGGAGCAGCTGCCGTAGCGCGTGCGCGCGCCGGTAACGGTGATGCTTAAAGGCGAAAGCCCCATCCGTTTGGCATGTTTTTCCACAAGGGTGGGCAGCGTTTCGCGCGCCTTTTCGATCAGGCGCTCCGTTTCCCGCCGCGTCCATGTTCTCTTTGGTGGTTTTTGCGCCATCCTTGATACATGGGTGCGCAGCCAATCCCGCTTGGCATCCACAAAGGCGTCGATTTCGCTGTCGGGCACAAAAAGAGGGGCGCGCACCAGCACCTCGCCGCCCGCGCGCACCTCGATGGCCAGCGTGCGGCGGCGGGAGCGCACCACGCGGTATGCGATCCGTTTTTCTGCGTCACTCGACAAATACGGCGGCATACCAGTTCTGTTCCTCGGGGCTGCCGTCGTCCTTCAAGGTAAACAGGGGCAATCCCATTTTTTTCACGGTGGCAAAAATATCGATGCCGATGGAATGGAGCGCCGGGCGCGCCTTGCGCGGAAAACGGCAGACGGCGTCGGGGGCATCGAAGCCCGCGCAGGTCTTGCACAGCCCGCAGTCGCTTAAGCTGAACGCGAAATAGTACCCCGCGCGGAAGGCGTCCAGCTCCAGTTCGTAGCTGGCGCGCTGGGAGGTATGCTTGTCGTGCGCGTGCACCAGAATGCCCCACCTGTAGCGGCTGAACATCTCTTTGTACTCGGCAAGGGACACGTTGTTTTTCCGGCTCGGGCAGGTCAGGCCCTTGCCCCAGTCCTCACAGCCGAACATGCACTTGAGCAGCGTTCTTGTATCGAACACGATATCATCCAAAACAAACGGCACGGCATCCGCCGCGCCCATCGAAAGCGCTTTTTGTACCAGCGTATCCGCAAAAGCCGGAAAAGACATCAGCGCACCCTCCTTTTACTGAATAGGCCCTGCGCCCACTCGGCGGCGCGTACGCCGATGCTGCGGTGGCGCTTGACGGCCAGCGCCGCCTCCAGCGCCGAACGGCGAAAATCCATATTGTCGGGCGAGCGGCGCACCGCTTCCCTGAAGCTCTGGTGCGCGGCGGCGTACTGCTTCAATTGCATCATCACCAGCCCCTCCAGATGGTACCATTCGTCGTCCTTGCTGTCGGCCCTGGCAAGCTGGCGCAGCGCGCTTTCTGGTTCGCCCTGTTCCAGCAGCCTTTGCGCCTGCGCCTTGGCCTGCTCAAGCGGCATGGTCTGAAACACCGACACCACCCGTTTTTCGGTATGGCGCACGGCCAGTTCATAGGCGAGGTTTAACTCGATCAGCTTTTTCTGCGCGGCGTCCTGCTCGCTGCCCGCATGAAAGCGGTCGGGATGGTACTGTTTCACCAGCGCATGATAGGCCCTGCGCACGGCCTCCTTATCGTTGGTCGGCGCAATGCCCAGCAGTTCAAACGCCCGTGCTGTCTGCGCCTCTATCATTCGATCTTTTCCCTTCGAATGTCCGCGCCGAGGCTTCTCAGTTTTTCTTCCAGCCGCTCATAGCCGCGGTCGATAAAAACAGGGTTATACACTTCCGTCATCCCCTTGGCCATCAGCCCCGCGATGACCAGCGCCGCGCCGCCGCGCAGGTCGGTGGCCGTGACCGGCGCGCCGCGCAGTTCGGGCACGCCCTCAATATGCGCGGTCTTGCCCGATATCGTTACCTTGGCACCCATGCGCCGCATTTCGTCCAGATGCTTAAAGCGGTTTTCAAATATGTTTTCCGTCACCTCGCTGTGGCCGCCGGCCCTTGTCAGCAGGGCGCTCATCGGCTGCTGCAGATCGGTGGGGAAGCCGGGGTATTCCTGCGTGCTGATGCGCACGGGGCGGTGCCCCTTGTTGATGCGCACGCGGATCGTATCATCCTGCCAGGTTACAAACACGCCCATTTCAAGCAGTTTGGCCGTCAGCGCCTCCATGTGGGTGGGGATACAGCCGCGCACCGCCACATCGCCGCGCGTGGCGGCGGCGGCGATCATCAGCGTGCCCGTTTCGATCTGGTCGGGGATGACGGTATAGGCAGCCCCATGCAGATGGTTTACCCCGCGGATGCGGATCACATCGGTGCCCGCGCCGCGGATATTGGCCCCCATGGCGTTCAAAAAGTTGGCCACGTCCACCACATGCGGCTCTTTGGCCGCGTTCATCAGCACCGTATTGCCCTTGGCGCGGCAGGCCGCCAGCAGCACATTGATGGTGCCGCCCACCGTCACCATATCAAAATTGACCACGGTGCCGTTTATGGGGCCTTTGATGCGGATCATGCCGTATTCGTCGTCGATCTCGCCGCCCAGCAGGCGGAAGCCCTTGATGTGCTGGTCGATGGGACGGCTGCCGATATCGCAGCCGCCGGGATAGCCGCACTCCGCTTCGCCGAAGCGGCCGTACAGCGCGCCCATCAGATAATAGCTGGCGCGCATCTGCTGGGAAAACGCAAAGGGCACGCTGGTCTTATCCACAGTGCGGGGGTCGACCACCATGCGCCGCAGCTTGGGCGCATAGTCTACCTTGGCGCCAAGATGGTTCAGGATGCGGTGCAGCACATGCACATCTTCGATGTCGGGCAGATTCTCCAAGGTACAGGGTTCATCGCACAGCAGCACCGCCGGCACCACAGCGACCGAGGTATTCTTGCCGCCCGCTACGCTGGTTTCCCCCATCAGCGGGATCTCCCCCCGGATCGAAAGCTTGTAAGAGTCCACGGAACACCCTCCCTTGAAGCACAAAAGGTTACGAAATCAGTATACCATAATCCTCCTGCATGGTAAAGCCGCGCAAAAGCATGCAGATAAGGGCCTTTTATGCTATAATACCGCAGGGGAGGGATCTATGCCGACCATCGAATCTTTGCAATTGAACCTCAGCCGCACGGCAGACAGCGGTCAGTGCTTCCGCATGAACAAGCAGGAAGACGGCAGCTTTCTCGTGCAGGCGGGCAATAAATACGTATATGTGCGGGAGACCGCCCCGCACCGCTTCCGCTTTTCCTGTACGCGGCACGCCTTCGATACCTTCTGGGCGCCCTATTTTGATTTGGGCAGTGATTACGGCGCATTTCATGATCTCATCCTCCCGGACGACCGGTTTTTGAACGCCGCCGCCCGGTACGCGGACGGCATGCGCATCCTGCGGCAGACGCCGTGGGAAACGCTGATCTGCTTCATCATTTCCCAGCGCAAGAGCCTCCCCGCCATCAAGGGGTGCGTGGAAAGCCTGTGCCGCGCCTTCGGAAAGCCCGTCGGGCATACGGGGCTGTATGCCTTTCCCACGCCGCGCGCCCTGAGCAAGGCGGATGACAGCGCGCTGCGCGCCTGCGCCCTCGGCTACCGCGCGCCCTACATCAGGGAGACCGCCCGCCTTGTCGCGCAAAAAAAGATCGACCTGGAACAGCTGAACAAGGAAAGCGACGACGCCATTCTGGAAGCGCTGTGCACGCTGCCCGGTGTCGGCGTCAAGGTAGCCAGTTGCGTGCTGCTGTTCGGCTACCACCGTTTGAACGCGTTCCCGCGCGACGTATGGATTCTGCGCATGGAGGAAGCGCATTACGGCGGCCGCTTCCCCCAAGAAAAGTACGAAGGCTGCGCGGGCCTCATGCAGCAGTACATGTTCTATTTCGGCAAAAGCCGCGAATACAGGCAATGGAAGGAAAAAAACAGTGGACAAACAAACGTATGACTTGATCCGCCGGCACATGCTGGCCCACGCGGAAGAAGGCGGCGTGCACGACCGCAGCCACATCGACCGCGTGCTGTACGCCGCGCTCGACATCGCGCGGTTTGAAGAACGGGTGGATATGGACGTTCTGATCGCCGCCTGCCTTTTGCACGATATCGGCCGCCCCGCTCAGGCCAAGGACGCACAGATTGACCACGCCGTTTTCGGCGCGCAGATGGCGTTGGATTTTCTGCTGTCCATCGGCTGGGATAAGGAAAAAGCGGAGCATGTGCGCGCCTGCATCGCCGCCCACCGCTTCCGGGGCGCCAAGAAGCATGCAAGCATCGAATCCCGCATCCTCTACGACGCGGATAAACTGGACGTATGCGGCATCATCGGCATCGCCCGCACCATCGCCTATCAGGGCGCGTATGGCGAACCGCTCTACCGCACCGATGCGGACGGCCAGCCCATCACCGACGGACGGGACAGGGACGATACCTTTTTTTCCGAGTACGATTACAAGCTGCGCCACGTCTATGACAGCTTTTTTACCGCAAGGGGGCGCGATTTGGCCAACCGGCGCCGCGCCGCTTCCGACGCCTGCGCAATGAGCCTGAAAGACGAGCTGGAAACCATCCACCGGCAGGGCGTTCTGTTGATGCAGAGCAGCCTGCAAAAGCTATAAGGGAATGTAAATTAAAAAGCATCTCCGTTTTGCGCGGGGATGCCTTTTTGTATCATAATTTTACTTTGTATACCCGTCCACGAAGGCCCTTCCCCTGTCCGGGTAGTTGGTGATGATGATGTCCGCCCCTGCGTCCACGCACATGCGCATGGCGCGCTCATCGTTGACCGTCCATGTGTTCACTTGAAGTCCCAGCGCGTGCGCCTTATCGCACTCGTCGGGCACCATGGACAGCTCGGGGTAGCTGGGATGCAGGGCATCCACGCCGATGGAATGGGCATAGTCCCAGGGGTTGATGAGGCAGCAGTCGTACAGCAGGCCGCACTTGGCGCCAGGCTTCATTTTTTTAACGCGCAGCATGCTGTAATGGTTGAAGGAAGAATACAGTATCCTGTCCTCCATGCCCATGTCGGCGGCCAGCGCAAGACACTTTTCCTCGATGCCCGTATAAGGGTAGATGCCGTTCTTGATCTCCACATTGATAAGAATACCGGCAGGTTTCAGCAGTTCGTACACCTCTTTGAGGGTGGGCATCTGAGCGTTTTCATACTCGGGGTGCGTGGCGTTGAAGCGCAGCTTTTTAAGCTCCTTCAGCGTCATGTCGCAGATACGGCCGATGCCGTCGCTGACGCGGTCCACCCGCTCGTCGTGCGCGACGGCCAGTTCACCGTCCCGCGTCAGATGGACATCCAGCTCGATCCCCTCCGCGCCCTGCTGAACGGCAAGCTGAAAGGCTTCCAGCGTATTTTCCGGCGCATACCCCGACGCGCCGCGATGGCCGAATACAAGGGTTCGCATAGAAAATTCCTCCGTTTCGTGATAATGCTTTAATACCATGTCTGCCCGAAGCAGTTGATGTAGAACTCCGACACATAGTCGTACAGAAAGACATCGCCCTGATTGCGCAGCTCCATCGGCAGGGGCTTGATGTTCTTTTCCTTCTTTTCGGCCAGGCTGTCGTACAGGTAGCTGTAGCGCTTGATGCGGCTGTTCAGGTTGCCCTCCACCGTCTGCATCACATAGGTGCCGTCGCCCTGCGCCTGCACGTCGGTGATCAGCGCAACGTGCGTATAGGGCGTGCTGCCCTTTCGGCCGTAAATGATGTAGTAGCCCTTTTCGGGGATGTTGGTCAGGCGGTTGCGGCTCTGAAAGCCCTCAAACAACTTGGTCTGGGACGCCTGCCGCACGGCAAAAGGCGTGCCGTCCGTAAGCGGCGGGGCTTTTTTCTGCTTGTATTCGGGGTTCATTTCGATGCCGGTCTGCGCATAGGCGTAGCCCACAAACGCGCCGCACCAGCCAAAGCCGTTTTTCGCCGCCTCGTTATACCATTTGGTGTACTTGTTGTACTTGGGGAAGGACTGGCCGTTGGCCTGCGCCCATTCGTTGATGGCGGTGTCAATGGCGATTTGAAGCTGCTCGGGCATCTGCTTATGCCCCACCTTGACCTCGCACCGTACCACCGGCTCGCCCTTTTTATTGCTGCACAGCACCAGCGTGTAGCCTTCGCTGACGGCGGTGATCACGCCGTTTGCCGTAACGGTGGCCACATCCGGGTGCTGGCTTTCCCATGTCCCCTTGC
>CAZFUT010000075.1:0-11171 GCA_964522425.1 uncultured Oscillospiraceae bacterium | reverse complement strand
CTTGTACATGCACTGGCGGCTGCGGAGGCGACGCTGGTCCTCGGCATCCTTATCGCACTTAAGCTCCACGGCGAAGTCAGCCATCCGTGCAGAAAGTGGGAAGAAAAAGGCGCATCCGCCATCGGCGTCGATGTAGGTTTGTTTGATGGGCTCATCTACGCCGCGCATCAGGGTGAAAAACTCTGCGCGGGTGATCGTGGTGTAGCTGCCGTCGTTGCCGATCTGCATGTAGCGCATCGGCTGAAGGTCGTAGGACTGCTTCGGGACGTGGGGATAGGCCTTGCGAGGATTGCTGGATTGGCTCATGTTCGGCTCCTTTCAGATTCGCTGGAATCCGCAGGAGCCGATCAGATCCGTCAGAGACAGAAAGGCGGCCGGGACAGTCCTCCCCTATGGGGAAGAACAATCCTGGCCGTCGAGCAGCTCTGCGGATATTGGCGGTTATGAAGTTCTATGCCGTCATTTTTCTGCTGGCCACCTTGACGGTTGAGGTGTGAGTTCTTGTGATGGCGGTTATGACGCCTTCACGTTCAATGGTGAATGTACAGCCCGGTAGCAAGGTAGTTCTGGTTTTACAGCCCTTGTATACCTGTTCGACTAGTCCGGTCTCCGGATCAAATACACAGGCCAAACGTCCGATGCAGTCTCGGATTTGGAGCATCGCTTACCTCCCACATCGATGTAATCAGACAATCATCTCCCTTCCGCTAATACGTGTGTATGTAATTCTATGGTTTTCACTTCGGTGAAGCAGAGCTTAATGGTACTGGTCTACCTACTTCCGCTCCTGCGCTGAAGCTCTAAGCTCATGTTTTCGATCCCTCCCTTCCCTTTCGACGACGGAATTTGCCTATGAAATTGTCGTTACCCTATTGACATTGACCACTATTTGTGGTATTGTCAATGCGAGGTCAGACATCGAACGAGATTGTATCCTCACCCGCCGGGCACACACATATTACCACTATTAGTGGTCAATGTCAATATAAAGACCACTAAATGTGGAAATTTCGTCTGGGGAGGATTTCTATGGGATTGGCATTAGGACAATACATTAAGTCGGTACGGAAAACGGCTAAGCTGTCAGCCGCAAAGCTGAGCAATGAAGCTGGCATTTCCAAATCCTATTTAGACTACATTGAGAGCGGTGCCCGAGAACCTGCGGTAGACGTGCTTGCGAAGCTAGCTGCCGTGCTTTTAATACCGCTTGAAGCTTTGCTTGACGTACAAAAAAAGGAGCAGCTGGAATCGGCTATAAACAAACTCCGCGCCGATCACGTATCATTGACGGAAGATGAAATCCGTGCTGTAGCCAGAACCGCCGATAGCAGTCAGTCTCTAGACGAGCGAGCGCTTGCAAAAGCCCAAGAGGCATTCAGAGATTCCAACAACGCAGCAAAATATGCGGACTATATTGAGAATCCGGATCTTCGCGCCATTGTCAGAGCGGGAGCAAGACTGAGCGGTGAAGATTTGGAGAAACTCAGGAAAGTCATGGAATCGCTGTATCCGAATGAATTCTAATAATAAGCCTCAGTCCGCGTTGTACGCCTTCTATATGGCGCACAAGTTTCTTTATGAATATGGAGTCCACTGGCTCCCCGTGGACATATTCGGGATTATTTCGCAACAGAACAACTGGCGTCTAAAGTATGCTGATGCGCTGGCTTATGAAATTGGTTGTGACACACAACATGTGATCAACCATGTGATGCGCAGCAAGGATGGTGTCGCCATGTATGACGTCAAGAGCCGCCAATATGACATCATCCTGAACAACGATGAAAGTATACCGGGGACCAGAATGCTTTGGACCGCAACCCATGAAATTGGTCATATTTATATGGGCCATTTATCCGGTGGACTTACGAAGGTAACAGCTGACCTTCTCAGCGTGGACGAATATGACAGACTGGAATTCGAGGCGGATACCTTTGCTGGAGAAGTATTAGCATCCAAGTGGTTAATGCGGCAGTTGGACATTGTCGATGTGAGCGACATATCATTGCTGTGCGGAATCTCAGATGATGCTGCAGTGAATCGGTATAAGAAAGCGACTGAGGATTATCGGTTCATTCCGGCTAACGCCGTATTCACGATTAGCAACTTCGCATCCTATATGAAGGATGTTACTGTGTGTCGCAAGCGTGAGGATTTTGAAAATATGCAGCGGTTCCTGCATCAGAATCCAGTGCAGCCCAAACTGGCAAAACCAAAGCCACCCTTCCTGCGCCGACTGGGCAGTTGCCCCTATTGCGGAAACGCACGAGGTGTCAGCGCAGGAGCGAATTTCTGCATTGCTTGCGGAAGTGACATAAAGCAAGGCGTAAAGGCGATCGCTGGACACTGCGAGCACGTCAACCCAAAGGAAGCCGCTTTCTGTGAAATATGCGGCAACAGAGTCTATCGCATTAAGCAGGGGTTCTGCCTTGAAGAATGCGAGGTCGAGGAATAGCTTTACAACACGACGTTTGGAGGTAAGAAGGTGATTATTACGGGAGAGTTGAAAAACCAGATCGATAAGATCTGGGACGATATGTATTCCTATGGAATTGCCAACCCTTTGGTTGTTATTGAACAGCTGACCTATCTGATCTTTGTCAAGTCACTGGACGAGGTTGAAACTGCCAACGAGAAAAAAGACGAAATGCTGGGCATCACTGGCGAACGGATTTTTGAACCGGACGAGTACGGCCAGCGACTCCGCTGGAGTAAGTTTTGCGATTTGAAAGCAGAGGATATTTTCACGCGCCTGCGTGATGAGGTTTTCCCCTTTATCAAAGGGACGGACAGACGAATCACCTTACCAGACGGAACGCACCATACCGTTGCTGGCCTAAAGATTAAAAAAAAGAGCGCCTACGCAAAGTACATGCGCGACGCCAATTTCTTGTTGCCCAATGCGCTGATCACGCAGAAGGTCATCACGGCGATCTCAGCGCTGCCAGTGAAGGGTAGCAGTGACCAAAAAGGCGACGTCTATGAATATATGATCTCCAAGCTCCAAACGGCAGGACGCATTGGTCAGTTCCGCACACCGCGCCACATTATCAAAATGATGGTGCGCATGATTGATCCACAAATCACGGATGTCATCGCAGATCCCGCATGTGGCACAGGCGGCTTTCTTGTGGTAGCGGGCCAGTATGTCCGACAGCACAATGGAGAAAAGCTACGGCTTGATAAGAAGGCGCGAGAGCATTATCAGAGCCGCATGTTCACGGGCTATGATACCGACCAGACTATGCTGCGCATCACGGCCATGAACACCATTCTCCACGGGATGGAGAACGCAAACATCCGCTTTAATGATTCGCTTTCCAAGGATAATATAGACGCGGAACTGTACAGCGTCATTCTTGCCAATCCTCCTTTCAAGGGTTCGCTCGATCATGACTCGGTTGCTCCGTCGCTCACATCCGTGACGGACACAGGAAAGACGGAGTTGCTGTTCGTCGCGCTTTTCCTGCGAATGCTGGAAGCTGGTGGTCGCTGTGCTTGTATCGTTCCAGAGGGCGTGGTATCAAATGGCAACAAGGCATATGTGGACATTCGCAAAGAACTCATAGAAAAGCATAATCTGCAGGCGGTCATTTCCATGCCCAACGGCGTATTTAGGCCCTACGCGGGTGTATGCACTGCGGTGCTGCTGTTTACCAAGACAGGAACAGGTGGGACGGATAACGTATGGTTTTATGAAATGCGCTCAGATGGTTTCAGCCTTGACGACAAACGCACCGACTTGGGTGACGGCGGCGATATTGACGACATCGTGGCACGCTATGCCAGCCTGCGCACGAATCCTGAGCTTGAAGCCGCCCGCGACCGCACCGCGCAGAGTTTCCTTGTGCCCAAACTGGAACTGGTTGATAATGGCTACGATCTTACCTTCAACAAGTATAAAAAAACGGAATACATAGCGGTACAGTATCCTCCCACGCAGGAAATACTGGCAAAGCTGCGCGAACTAGAGCAGGAGGCGGCGGACACGCTTTCGGCGCTGGAGGAATTGCTATGAATGGCCTGGATACAGCAGAATTAGGGAAGGTCGCGCCGATATCAGCAAGCAGCACATCCCCCACAGAGGATGATGTGTGGCTTTTGAATCTTGATATGGTGGAATCCAATACAGGTGTCGTGCTGGATTGTCAGTATGTGCCTGTCGATTCCATCGGTGCATCGACTTGTCGTTTTGACACGGGCAATGTTTTGTACTCAAAACTGCGGCCCTATCTGAACAAGGTGGTATTGCCTGATCGGGATGGATATGCTACCTCTGAAATGCTGCCGCTGCGGCCTGATCCGAGCCGTCTGACACGGGAGTATTTGACGTATTTTTTGCGTTCACCGCAGTTTGTCAGGCATATATCCGCGAAGGTATCCGGCGCGAAAATGCCGCGCGTCAATACAGATGCGCTTCGACGTACACGAATACCACTTCCCTCATTGGATGAGCAAAGACACATTGCGTCTGGGTTTGATTTTATCTGCCGTGCTATTGATGTCCAAAAGGAGCAGATCGTACAACTGGATTTACTAATTGAATCCCGATTTGTCGAGATGTTTGGAGATCCGATGAGTAATTCTTTCGGCTTGCCAATAGTTGAATTGGGATCAGCGCTAACAACAGAACCGCAAAATGGCTTATATAAACCACAATCTGACTATGTTACCGATGGCTCTGGAACCCCGATTTTAAGAATCGATGGGTTCTATGACGGGAAAGTATCAGACTTCCGTAGCTTAAAACGTCTAAAGTGCTTGGAGAGCGAGAAGGCACGCTATTTGCTTCGTGAAAATGACATTGTCATTAACCGTGTAAACAGTCTCGAATATCTGGGTAAATGCGCGCTTATTCGTGGACTTTTAGAAGAAACTGTGTTTGAGTCGAACATGATGCGTCTTCATGTAGATGAGACTGTTTTTGACGCTACATTTATCACTCAATTGCTTTGTTCAAATTATATCCACGAACAGATTTTGAAGCGAGCCAAAAAAGCAGTAAACCAAGCAAGCATTAACCAAAAAGATGTCCAGAGCTTTCGAATTTATATGCCTCCGTTGGAACTCCAACAAAAGTTCTCCGCCTTCGTATCCGCAGTCGAAAAATCAAAACTCGTCCATAACCAGATCGTAGAGCAAATGCAGCTGTTGTATAATGAGCGCATGAGCCAATACTTCGGCGATTTCAGTGCCTAATGTAAGGAGGGGTATGCGTGACAAACTTTGACTTTCTAAAAAGCAGTCCGGAGTTTCTGGCCTTTTCCGACGCCTGTATTGAGGCGGAGAAATCCATTGCCACCAGCCCCGCCCTCTGCGCCCTTGGTGTGCGTAAGAGCACGGAGCTCGCGATTAAGTGGCTGTACACCATTGATAAAAGCCTGCAACAGCCCTTTAAGGATAATCTTTCCGCGCTCATTTATAATCCTTCGTTCGCCGACTCCATCGACGACGATCTGATGAATAAGCTGAAATTTGTCATCAAGCTGGGCAACTATGCCGCGCATACCAACAAGAGCGTCACCTATGGCGAAGCAATGCTGGCGTTGGCAGGCCTTTTTGACTTCATGCAGTTCATCGATTATTGTTACGGGAAAGACTACCACGAGCGCGTCTTTGATGAAAGCCTCCTTGCACCGGAAAGCGTTGCATCCGTTTCGCGGGATGCTTTTGAGCAGTTAAAAGCTGAACTGGACTCCAAGGGAGCGGAGCGCGAGAAGCTGCTGGAGGAACTGAAGCGCCTCCGTGATGAGATGGATAAGCTCCGCGCGACCAACACCGCGTCGCGTACCTATTCAGCCAGCACGCACACAGAAGCCGCTACGCGCAAAAGCTATATTGATGTGGACATGAAAGCGATGGGCTGGCAGTTCGGTGATGACTGCATCGAGGAATACCCCGTTGTTGGTATGCCTAGGAATTCTGGAGATGGCCGGGCAGATTATGTTTTGTTCGGCGACAACGGGAGACCTCTTGCTGTCGTGGAGGCAAAGCGCACCTCCGTTGACCCCAAGGTTGGCCAGCATCAGGCGAAGCTATATGCGGACTGCCTTGAGAAGATGACGGGACAGCGCCCTCTCGTCTTCTATACAAACGGCTACACCACTTGGTTCTGGGATGATACTTATTATCCAGAGCGTAAGGTCTATTCCGTGTTCTCGAAAGAGGATTTACAGCGGATCATCAATCGCCGCGAACTTCGCGTTCCATTTGATCATATGTCGATCAATCCTGCAATCACCGACAGGCATTACCAAATCACAGCCATTCAGCGCGTTTGCCATGAGCTTGCACAGAGCCGACGCAAGTTTTTACTTGTTATGGCCACCGGCACCGGAAAAACGCGGACGGCGATTTCCCTAGTGGATGTGCTGATGTCTCACGCATGGGTGACGAATATCCTCTTTTTAGCAGATCGTCGCGAATTGGTCAAGCAGGCAAAGAAGGCATTCAAAAAACACATGCCCAATCTGTCTACCTGTAACCTCATGGATCGCGGAGAAGACAAGCCGACGGACAGGGCGATTTTCTCTACATATCCGACAATCATGGGAGCCATCAATGACGAAAGAACCGAGGACGGGAAAAAACTCTTTAGCCCGGCTCATTTTGATCTGATCATCGTTGATGAGGCGCATAGGAGTATTTTCAAAAAGTACAGGGCGATCTTTGAGTATTTCGATGCCGCTTTGGTTGGTCTGACCGCTACGCCGAGAGACGACGTGAGCCATAATACCTACGAGTTCTTCGATCTCGAAGACAATATGCCGACATTCGCGTATGAATATGATACCGCAGTGGCAGAGCATTTTCTGACGGATTATCATTGCATAGAGAAGTTGTATAAGATACCGACACATGGCATTCACTATGATGATCTTTCACAAGATGAGCAGACGCGGTTTGAAGATGTGTTTGAAGAGGGCGAGGAAGTCCCCGATTTCGTCAGCGGAGAGGATATCAACCGCATTTTTCTGAACGTCAATACAAATCAGCGCGTGTTGGCTGAAGTGATGCAAAAAGGCCTACGGGTCGAAGGTGGCGATAAACTGGGCAAGACGATCATTTTTGCCCGGAACCACACGCATGCACAGTTTTTAGAGGATCAGTTCAACCTGCTCTTTCCACAATACCACGGCGAGTTTGCGCGAGTAATCGATGACAAGGTTGCTTACGCTGAAGACCTGCTTGATAGCTTCAAACTAAATGATAAATATCCGCAGATTGCCATTTCTGTGGACATGCTTGATACGGGGGTAGATGTGCCAGAGATCGTGAACCTTGTGTTCTTCAAACGAGTTCTGTCGAAAACAAAATTCTGGCAGATGTTTGGCCGGGGGACACGCTTGTGTGATGATCTGTTTGGACCGGGTGAAAATAAGCAGATTTTCTATATCTTCGATTATCTTGGAAACTTTGAATTTTTCCGGCAAAAACCCAAGGGAAAGGACGCCGAAGAAGTCGAATCCATGTCGGAACGTACTTTCAAGATTAAGGTGCGCCTGATCAAGGAATTGCAGGAAATGAAGTTCCAGCAGCCCGATCTGATCGCGTTCCGCGCGCAACTCGTGAGTGAAGTTTCATCACAGGTTGCTGCGCTGAATCGTGAGCAGTTCCAAGTCAGGCAACAAGTTCAGTATGTGGAAAAGTATGCGAATCCGGCTGCATTTCGATGCTTAGGGATCATCGAAACGGAAGACATGCTTTCTCATCTGTCAGGATTGATTCCTTCTGTTCTGGATGACGAAACGGCACGGCGGCTGGATGTTTTGCTGTTCAGGCTAATGCTTGCTTATGTTACAGATGATGAATCGGCGAAACGCTCCATCGTAAACCGAATTAAAGGCATCGCTGAGGTCTTAGAGACAAAAGGCACCATACCGCAGGTATACGCTCAGCGTGAAATGCTTGCGCAGATAAAGATAGACGCATTCTGGGAATCTGCCTCAATTCCGGAGTTGGATACCGTGCGCTGTCAGCTGCGCGATCTCATGCAGTACCTGCGAAAAGAGATGAAGGCAAGGATTATCAATATAACGGACGCGGTGCTTCTCGAAAAAGAAGGAGAGCGCTTTACAAGCGATACAACCTATGAGGCATATTACCAGCGTGCTGATCGTTATGTTAAAGAAAACGAGGACAGGTCGTCCATCCGTAAGCTGAAGAATAACGAGCCCTTGACAGATTGTGACTGGAATGAACTTGAGAATATATTCTGGCACGAGGTTGGGACAAAGGCTGATTACGAACAGGAAGTTGGCGACGCTATGCCACTGGGTCGCTTTGTGCGGGGAATTACAGGCTTGTCGCAAGAAGCTGCTCTTGCAGCCTTCTCCGAGTTTTTAGACGGGCATTGCTATACCGAGGCACAGATTGCGTTTGTTCGTTGCATCATTGATTATATCATGAGGTGGGGCACGCTAGATCTCAAGGATATGAAGGACGACGAACTTGCAGGAGGCGTCGATTTTGTCGAGGTATTTGCTGATAATGTCGTCGGTCTAAAAGCCCTCATCGAAAGGGTTATAGCCATTAACAGCAATGCTGAACGAAAGGCGGCGTAGCGCAATGTACAAGGTTAATTATGGAACTGCCCGATTTCATGTGGAATTTGGCCCAGAATCGCTGTTTGTGCGTGTGCGGTTTATAATGGGGGATGTACATAAGCTGTACTTAGATGGCAAGCATTTCAAACAACGGTTGGATGAACGAGCGATCCCCGATGATATTGTTCAGGCCCTGTGTGATTTTGATATCAACTCGTGGGTGCTCCGGACAGACGAAGTTCGTACAGATCGAGGTAAGTTTGTCAACTCGACTTGGGAGAGGACACTATACGGGCACCGCTACCAAGTAACAATCGGAATAGGCAACTACGTCAAGACCATTGTTGATCGGACATCAAGCGGAGTCGACAAATGTATCCGTGGAGGAGAACTATATGATTTGGTCGCGCGAGTAAATGCTGAGCTTATGAGGGAAGAAAAAAGCGCTCAGAGCGATACTCCCCATATCGCAGCCAGCCTGTAAGAGCGAGAATGCCGCATCCTGTTATAAACGGGAGGCGCAAAATGTTCCGGATAAGAGGCCTATTCGTCGGCGTACACGTCAACTAGCTCCCAATTAGGTCGCAGTTCAATCATCCTACGGAATGAAACCATCTGCGTCTCTAAACTCGCCTGTTGCTCTTCTTTATCAGTGCTTACTCGGCAGTAGGCAGCAACTCGCTTATTGCGAATTTTTTTCGAATGAACAGTCGGCTCTTTCCGCATTACCTGTACGCACGTCGAAGTTGTTTTCATCATCATTACTTTTTCTCCTTCTTCCTTTTTTGGATCGTAATCTTCCTAATCGTATCATCACACCTACAATATCATAGATTTCTCGGCTCACAATAGCTTCGTGATGCCCTTCTATGTAGTATTGTGGGCGCTGACCATAATTTCTAACAGTCCGCTTACCAAGATAATCCGGTGAATAGGTTTTGTTCGTCAGAATATCGCCAATGTATACCTCGCTTAGTAGCAGTTTCAGAATACGATCCTTCTTCCACCTCTCCCCCGTCTCATCCGCCTCCTCCATAGCATTGAGGGTGGCCCCAATCATGCTATAACTTCGGCCACTGGCAGCCATTTCAAACGCCATGCGCACCCGTTTTGCTTCCGGCTCGAAGATTTGCCATTCACGCTTTGTGCCACTTTCCTGGAGCGCCTTCCTATAGCCATACCGTGCCGCGCGCGCCGGATCGCCATTGGCATTGCGGTGCTCATAAGCCCAACGGATGTTTTGGCTCAGCTGGTTGATCTCTTCCTGCGCTATTGTCGCTAACACCGATAGAAGCATTTCACAGCTCGGATCCATGCTATTGAGCCCTTCCTTTTCAAATAGCACAGGGATACCCTTACTGCGCAAAAGTCGTATGCTTGAAAGGCAATCCGAAAGATTTCTCGCGAAACGTGAAATGGACTTGGACATCACTAAATCTATCATGCAAGCGAGATTGATACAAAAATAGCCCCGATTTGGCGGAAATAATGGGTTTCCTGCCAGTTTGGGGCCTTTTTCTTAGCGATTATGCGGTTGATCTGGGTTAGTAATAGCGGGTTATGACCACTATCAAATGAAGCCTTGAGAATCGTTTGGGAGTGGGTCTTCGTTTGAGGGTGCAGGGGTTTCATTTGATGGTTATGCATTGAAATCTCTAACCAGGCACGCATCCCGCCGGCCGTGGTGGCCAAGTCACCATGAATTGATACGATGCACACTCATCGTCAGAATCAAGTAATCGTCAAACTTCACACCCTATTTACCGCAGCATTTCTTGTACTTCAACCCGCTCCCACAGGGGCAGGGGTCGTTGCGCCCGATTTTGGGCGTCGTCTCAATTTTGAACGGCTCTTTGGGGAGTGGTATAAGCTTAGGGCGTTCAAACTTCTCAAAGATCTCGCTCGGCGTGAAGCCATTGTTATCGTACATCCTCGTATTGTTATGAGTGTTCATCATCAATCGAGCAAATTCATTTGCACCATCTATCCCTTTGAATTTGTATCCTTTCTTGGTGAAGTAATCGAATTCATTTGCCGCCTTCACTCCGAACTGTATCATTTCGCGGAGGTCGATCAGGTCGCCATCCACGCCGTCAAGCCCCTCGCCGCGAGTGGTAAGTTTATGTTTCAGGATGTATGCCTTTAGATCAGCATAGGGCTTTTCAGGCTCACGGTAGGCACCATCCACATATCTCAAGAATTCTTCTTTGTCCGGCAGATAGCGTGGTTTGTTTTTCTGGCTGGCTCGAATAGCTTTCACGTTTTCTTCGTAGTCATCGAAGTCGGGCTGAAATTCGGGTCCTGATATGATGTCGCCGGCGATTGAGTACTCAACATCATCAGTTTTGGCAAGTCGCTTCAAGGCCAGTAAAGCTTCCTCCGAGGTCGTTCGACTTTCCTCGTAGTGGTTGAAAACACCGACAAACTCATCGACGCTTATCACTCCATACAGGAACACCGCCGCCGTTGCATAGTTGGCGATTAACTCCTTGCGCTCGCGGCTTATTCGGATTGTTGCTGTGGCCATACTGGTTCGCTCCTTTTTTAGTAGACTGCTGGATGTAGACAATCAACCATTTATCTTTCAACGGTCATAAGTGCATATTTGAACAGCCCATAATTTCC
>CAZFUT010000074.1:0-11707 GCA_964522425.1 uncultured Oscillospiraceae bacterium | reverse complement strand
GCGCCGCCTGTTTTTCGCCCGCGATCCGGGCCCATGCCCCCGGCGAAAAACCCCGGGCGGGGGGTGTCAGCGGCGGTGCAACATACAGAAAACGCCAAAATGGCCGCACAGCAGGCCCAATCTCGCGCGCTACGATCCGTTTTTTGAGCGTGGATGACTACAGCGATTACACCCTACGCGCGCGCGCGCGAGGCCGGGCCGCCATTGCATGTGTGACAGAAACACGAGGGCCGCTCTTACCCTGGCGCGTCTGCCTGCGTGGAACAGTGGCGCACGAAAAAACATGCGCGCGCGCGTACGCGGAAGGGCGTAACACAGGGGGGCGCGGGCGGGGTTTCTGGACAAAGAGGCGGCCCCATGCCCCAGGCCCGAAACTCGGGGCAGTCCACCCCTAACCGTTACTCAGAAAAAAGCCCCGGGCCGGTAACCTGCGGACCCCTGCGGGCATGTGTCCGGATTCGTCCGGATTCGTCCGGTTAGCCCGGCGGTTCCGGTTCACGCTTGCGAAGCCAGCCTACGTAATCCGGCTCTTCGCCGCGGTATGCCCGCCGGGACTCTTGCATTACGTCCCAGAGCCATAGCGGGGCGGTAACGGACAGCCTGCCGTGTTCCAGCTCGGACAGGTCAACTATCCCGCACAAGCCGGCCAGCCGTGCGCATTCCAAGACTTCGGGCATGGCGTCTTCAATGCGGCTTGCGCGCCGGGCGGCGGAAAGCCCGGCAAGGTGCAGCAGTCCCTGCGTCTTCGCGTGGTTCCAGTCGCCCGTATGCCCGTGCCGGAATTCGGGGTATAGCGACGCCTGAAAGCGGCCGCCGTACTTCGTCCAGTCTTGCGCCATTGTGCGGATAATGGCTTCCCCCAGGGCTAACGCTTGCAGCTCGCGCAGCGCGGCGCCCTTGCGGCTTCCGAGCTTCAGGGCGTCCGTTGGCATGGGGTAGAAGGCTCTGTCGAATGCCAGGGGTTCGGCAAACTTGATCATTACCCCGTCGAAGAGCTGCCATTGCCGCTGTTCTATCGCGCGGATCGCTTCGTGAGGCTCTAGCGCCCGTGACAGCGTGAGCGGCTCTAGCGTTATGTAGGGGCGGTATCCGTAAGCGGTAACGCGTTGCAGGGGCGGCGGCTTGCCCTTGCGCTTCCTTGCCGTGGGGACAGGCTCAAATTTCGTATAGGTGTGATACACCTTCAGGGCAGACATGGCGGTAATGACTTCGAACAGCCTGTGCCTGTTTTCCGGGCGGTCCGTCATTCCCAGAAGCGCTAGCAGGTGTTCCGGCCAGACGGTTACCGTTCCCGTAGCGCGGTCGCCGTTTACGCAGTAGTAGTATTCGAGTCCAAGCGAAAAGCGAACAGCCTTCAGCCCCAGGCTTTGGCGTATCCACTCATTCGGCTGGCAGGACGTGAGCTCTGGAAACAGTGAGGTCTGATACGCAAGCTGCCCCGACTTCTTGCGGGTCTTCAGTGGGGCAAGGATCATAAGGGCTTGTTCGTTTTCCGTTACTTCCGTGCCCCGCCCTTCCGCAGCGTGCGCGAAAGCTGATCGGATCGGTTGGTGTGCAAGGGGCGCCCTGAAGTACGGTAGCGCAGGAAGGCCGGGCGGTTGCGGGGCGTCTGAGGGCGCCCCTGCGAGATATGCTTGCAGCCTGTGCAGCGCCCGGCGCAGGTTGTCCAGGTCTATTGCAAGGTCGCTTTCGGTGTCAGGTTCCCCTTCCTCTGTTCTTTTGAGCTGGTGCTTCAGGACGAAGCGGCTAACAGAGAGTTCATCGCCGTCTTTGAGTGCGGCTATCCAGGCCTCGCCCGCCGCGGTTTCCTGTGCCATGGCCGCGTCTATTCCGTGCTTGTCTGCGTATTCGTGGAAGGTGTCTTCAACGCGGTTGTATTCGCGTATCGCCCTGTCCAGATCGCGGAACGGTTCGGGCACGGCGGACGGGTCTGCGCCCTTCCACTTCTCGTCCCACTCGTCACTGAACGCCAGCAAGGCCCGTCCTTCAGGGGTTACCAGGGCTTCGATCTTCCGCGATATCCGTAGAGCCTCTTCGCGCATAGCCGCCGCCTTTGCGGGGTCGGTGGCGGCTATTGCGAGCGCGTGGTGTTGTTCGTGTAGCCGGGTAATCTCTTCGGCTAACCGGGGATCAGATTCGTCGCGCGAGTAATAGCGTTCCTCCAAGCGGTCTAGCTTGCGTTCCAGCGCCGCGAGTTTCTTCCGGGCTTCCTGCCGTTCTTCGTCTGCTGTCATTGCGTCTTTCCCGTAAGGACTCTCAGGAATGCGTCCGGGCTTCCGGTCCAGCGGATCGGCGCCGGGCGCCAAACAACATACGCCATTAGCAGGGCGGTCAAGATCAAGCCGCCTAGCAACAGCCAGAAGAGCCAGTCCCCCTTGCGGGCGGGCCTGCTTTCTGCGCCTGGTAGCATTAGCAGGGCGTGGTTCAGTGAGTCGCGCAGGGCGGTCAACTCTGTTCGCAGGAAGGTTATCTCGGACTCTTGCCGGCGGATCGTGTCCGTGAGTGCTTCCGCTACAGGATCGGGCGCCTGCCGGTCGCTGCCTGCGGCATTTGCCTGTATGTGCCTGTCTGTTGCCGCAAGCCTGTCCAGGTCTTCGGGCTGGATCAGATCGCGGCCGTCTATATGCACGGTTCCGAGCTTGCCAGCGGCGATATAGCGCCGGATCGTGCGCTCAGACAGTCCGACATAAGCCGCCGCCTGCCGTACCGACTTCAGGACAGGCGCCGCGGCATTCTGTCCCTGTCTGTCACTGCCTGCCGCGTCATTGCCGGGCATGGTGCCTCTCAGTCTTTTGGGGTGTCCGCGCCATTGCCGCGCGCCTCTGCGTTCTGTATCCATTCCAGCAGGGCGTCTTCTGGTATCCGCCAGTCGCGGGCGATCCTGCGGCCAGGTATGCGCCCGCGGCGAAGCCATTTCCGCACAGTGTCCGCGTCAACTTGCAGCAGGTCTGCCGCCTGCGCCGTTGTCAGTATCCGCGCCATAGTAAGTCCTTCCAGCTTGGGGCGCAGCGGCCGCGCCCGGTTCTGCGTTGACTCATTATAGCACAAGAGCGGGCTAAACAGCAGTATCAGGGCTTGACAAAGCGGGTGCAAAGGGCTATCCTTTTACTAACGATAAGCAAACTTATCACTAGCAGGAAAGGGGTAACGGGTATGGAAACAGGCTTGACGAAACAGACGGCAGAGGCGCTGCCGGCAAGGGTCCGGGGCTTCATAGAGGCTTCCGCCGCGGACAACACAAAGCGCGGTTATGCCAGCGACTTCCGCCAGTTCGCCGCATGGTGCGAGTCCGCAGGGCAGTCCGCCCTGCCGGCAAGCCCCGTTACCGTTGCGGACTATCTCGCGCACCTGGCGCAGTCCGGGCGCAAGGTGTCAACTATCGAGCGGGCGAAGGCGGCTGTCAAAATGGCGCACGAGTTAGCCGGGCACGAAAGCCCGACAGGCGCAAAGATCGTTACCGTTGCCGTCAAGGGCATTCGCCGCAGTCTTGGGGTCGCGAAGGCGAAGAAAAGCCCGGTGCTTACCGTTGACGTGCGCGCCATGCTGTCCGCTCTGCCGGATACTCTCGCAGGCAAAAGGGATCGGGCGCTTTTGCTGATAGGGTATGCGGGCGCCTTCCGCCGCTCAGAGCTGGCGGGCCTGCGCCTGGAAGACGTTGCGCAAACAGCAGAGGGCGTGCGGGTCTTCCTGCCGCGATCAAAGACGGATCAAGAGGGCAAGGGGCGCTATATCGGGATCAAGCGCGGCAAGAGTCCGGCTACGTGCCCGGTCCGCGCCCTGGCAGACTGGCTCAGGGCCGCCGGCATAAGCGCCGGGCCGCTGTTCCGGGCTGTTGGCAGGTATGGCACGGTCAAGGACGCGCTTACCCCGCAGTCTGTCGCGCTTATCGTCAAGCGCGCAGCTCGGGCGGCAGGCCTGGACAGCTCTGCGTATTCCGGGCATTCCCTGCGGGCGGGCTTCGTAACGCAGGGCGCGCTGAACGGCGCGACTGAGGCGAACATAATGCGCCAGACGGGGCACGAGTCAAGCGATACCGTGCGCGGCTATATGCGGATCGCGAACGTCTTTACGGACAACGTGAGCGGACTGCTCGGGCTGTAGCTCGGGCAGTCCTTACCCCACCCCCGCCTTCCCCCAAAGCGAAGGCGGAAGTAACTACTTCTCGATCTCGACTCCGCTGGACGTGGACGCGCGGGCGAGCCTCGTGCCTGTTTTGTCCAGTATGTAAGCAGAGCAAAAGCTGTCTTTTGGCAGTCCGTTCTTGAGCCGCAGAGTCTTGAGGGTGTAGCCGCAGTAGTTCGCGAGTTCGCGCTTTGTTTGCGGCGGCAGGCTGTCCCATGCGTAGCCGTCAACGGTGACGGTTATGCTGTCGCCTTGCTCGTTCAGAGTCACGTCAAGGACGGCTTTGTTCTCCTGCATTGTCTTTGCGCCCCAGGCCTGCACGTCGGTGACAAGGCCGGGGGGCGCTTTCGGCGCGGCGCACCCGGCGAGCAACACAACGGCTAACACTGCGAGGGCTGTTTTCATGGTGCCCTATGTTACCATAACGGCGCGGCCAGGGGGCCGGGTTTTGCATACAGGATTGCATACGGGCGGGCCTGCGCCCGCTGTCTGTTCGGGGCCGCATAAAAAGAGCGCCCCGGCGCAGTTTGCGCAGGCAGTAGAAAAGGCCGTCGCGCCCGCGCATGCGGGGGGCGGCCGCTCTTTCAGAAGATAGAGAAATCCGAGAACGGCGTCGCGCCCGCGCATGCGGGGGGCGGCCGCGAACCGGTGTTTTTGCCGGTGTTCTCACCGTCGTCGCGCCCGCGCATGCGGGGGGCGGCCCTATTTATACCATGGCGCTTATACGGCGCGGGGCCGCGCTGTTCTGCCGCTGTTAGCAGTGTAAGCCGGGCGGGTTACGTCAACCCCTATAAAAAGCCCCTGAGCCGCCAGTAACAGGCCCGGCCAGGGCGGCCCGGCCGTCTAATTGCATGGATCTAATATGCCCGCAGGTAAGCGCAGATCGGCGCAGGTTCAGAACAACGGGAAAACAACCCGCGCGCGAACCAATGCGGGCCAGACAGGGAATCAGGCATGCGCGGGGGTAGAACGCTGTACAGGGCCGTACAGAGGCCTTCCTGCGCATTCCCCGCAAGGGGGGCGCCCGTCATAGTCTGCTGATAGTTTCGAGCAGCTCGGCGCGTTCCTGCGGTTCTTGCTCGCAGTCTTCGGCAAACAGCGTCAAGTCGGTGTTCGCCTCTATGGCGGCGCGCACGATCCGCGCGAGTTCGTCCGGGGGCAGGGCTTCCGCCTGGCACGTTTCCGCCATGCCGGCGCCGCGCCGGTCTGTTACCTTCGGCGGGGCTGTTGGCAGGCTGTAGTACGCCACTTGCTCGGGCGTGATAGCGACGCGCTCAAACCGCGGCGTAAAGGCGGACTCGCAGAAAGCCTGCACGTCCGCGGCTATGGCGTCAAAGATACAGACGCCAGACGGGTCAAGGTCGCCAATGTGCAGAAAGACGCAGGGGCGGGCTTCCTCAGAAGCCCCGTCTGCCAGGGTCTTCTTCGCCGTCAGCGAGTCGAAGCCGCCAGAGGAATAGACGGGCACGCTATAGACATTCGCGACGCGCTCTATCTGAGGGCGCATACCAGCCGCCTCTACCAGAACGGCAAGCCTCTGCGGCTGCCGGGCCTGCTTATCCCGCCTGTAGCGTTCGGCGGCGGCGGTAACTGTCTGCCAGAAGTCCTGCGGGCCTTCGTATGCGGACACTGCGCCCTGTTGCCAGCCGTCGTCACGAATGTACCCGAAGGGCACGATCCCTGCGCGGCGCGCCTTCTGCATATACTCGCAGAGGCGGCTGTATCCTTTCTCTGTCTTTTCGAAGCCGTGAAGAGCGACTAGGCGGTAAAACACCTGGCGGACGGTTAGCGGCAGGTGTTCCCGGTACTGCGTGAGTATCGCTTGCACTTGCGTCAAGACGCGCCGGGTATCCGCCCGCGGCGCCCATTCGATCCAGCCCTTCGGCCGCGCGTGCGGGTACTTATCGAGTGTGTTCATAGCCATTGTGTTATTCCGAGCGCCGCCAGACGGGCGCGGGCGCCTATCGCAAGCGCCGGGTAAGGGTTCAGGGCGTCCGCGGCCTCGCGGGCCGCATACCGCTCGGGGTCCGTTACCGTTTCCCCAGAGCGCAGGGCACGGGTGTTTTCGAGCGCGGACAGAATCCGCAGACGCAGCTCTTCAACTGCGGCGGCGTCCGGATCGGGCTGCCTGTCCGCGTAAGCGGATCGCGGGGGCGTGGGGGCAGGCGCCGGCTTGCCGTGTCCGGCGAACAGATCGGACAGCGCCGCCTCTGCTACCTCTTGCGTTATCAGTCCGGCGGCAAGCGCCGCGTTTATCTCTGCTTCGCCCGGCAGTAAATCCGGGGGGTCTTCTGATACGTCCGGGGGCGCCGCGTGCGTTGTACGGGCCGCCTGCGCGGCCGTTTTCAGCCTGCCGCCCGGTTGCGGCGCGGTTCCGGGTTTCTTCCCGGTTCTGCGGGAAGGCGGCGGGGCCGGTTCCGCCTGTTTCGTGGCTGTTCTGAGGCATTCCGCCAGGGCCGCGCGCCCGCAGCTCTGTAGGGCTTCGTTCCAATCCTTGCCGCCTTCCGGGCGCAGGCGGCGCACGGTCGCGCCGTACGCTTGCAGGGCGGCGGTCAACTGCGCGGCGGCGGTATCGCCTGCCGGGTCTGCGTCCGTTGCGATATAGACGGTCCGGAAGCGCAGCGCCGCGGGAAGCCATGCCGGGTAGCTTGTGCCCCAGAGGGCTATGCAGGGCAGGCCCGCCTGCGCCAGCGTGAGGGCGTCTATCGGGGCTTCTGCAATGGCAAGCGTTTCGCCAATGCGCTCGGACGTGAAGAAGACGGCGCTGCCGTGCGCCCCAATGGCGCGCTTGGCTGTCCCATGGATTGCGCGGGCGCCATACGCTCGCAGTCCTGCCCTGTCGCGTAAGGGAAAGCAGACGCAGGGCTGTCCGTCTATATCCGGGTGAAACCGCACGCCGCAGGATATGGCCAGCTCGGGGTCTATGCCGCGGCCGGCAAGGTATGCGCGGGCGTCTTCCGGCAGAGGGCGCAAGCCTTTCTCTATCCGGGCCAGGGCTTGCGGGCTGTCCGGGTCCGCGGGGGGCGGTTCCTTCAGCCAGCCAGGGCGCCGGATACGCGCGCCGGCGTTGCCCCTGCCACTCTCACGCGCCGGGCGCCGGAACGCCTGCCGCACAGAGGCCGCGGCGTCGCGCCCGGTGTAGGGCGCGCCAGGCGCCGGGCCTGCGCTCAGGCGGAAGTCATTCAGCAGATCGAGCGCAGCGCTTCTGGCGTCTTCTTCGCTTATGCCTGCGGCGTGCCAGCGGTCGCGCACCTGGCAGGCAAGATCAAAGCCGGCGTTGTTCCGGCCGCGGCCGGCGGCTCTATCGAGCGCCCATTGCAGCAGTCGCGCCTTCTCTGCCTCTACGTCCATACTCAGGCTTCCCGGAAGCGCATATACCCGCCGTGGAATTTCAGCTTGACAGAGCGCCCGGCGGCGCCGTTGCGGTTCTTATCGAGCTTCAGCGTTACGATCCTTTCGCCGTATGCGTCCACCTCTTCGTCTTCCGCGTACAAGCCGATAACGGTTTCCGCGCCGTAGCCGATAACGCGGTGTCCGGCGCTTGCCAGCGCGCCCGAAGTAGCGCCTTGCCGGTTCCCTTCTTTCGTCTGCTCTGACACAGCCAGAACAGGCGCCGCTACCCGGTTAGCAACACGTTGCAGGGTGTCTATCGCCAGTTCCAGCCGCGCATACTCTTCGCGCCCTTCGATCCCGCGCGCCCAGGAATGCAGCGAGTCAATGACGATAAGCACGCCTTCGCCTTCGCGGTCTTCCCGCAAGAGTTCCGCCTGTTCCGCGATATAGTCCGGGTGTGCCCATGCCTGCGTCGCGTCAACTATCAGCAGTGCGGGCGCCTGTTCCGCCGCTGCCCGCGCGAGCCGTTTCATTTCGTCGGCAGATAGCGGGTTAGCGTGGCTCGGGTCTTTGAAGCGGCTCAGTGACACTTCATTGACGCGCGCCGTATGACGCCGCAGCAGTTCCAGCGCGCTCATTTCGCAGGATACGAACAGGGCGGGATACTGACACATTGCCGCCACTTGCAGGGCGAAGGCGCTCTTGCCCGCGCCGGTGTTGCCTTTGAGGATATGCAGGCCGGGCTGTAGGTGTCCGCACAGCTCGCGGTCTATCAGCTCAATGCCCGTTACCGGCCCCATGGGGTAGCCGGCATTGCGGGCGCGTTCCAGCCGGTCCGCAAAGCTGTCGAAGGCTTCGAGGATATCGCCTAGCCGGTACAGCCGGGGCGCGGCCGTTACAAATTCGGGCATGGGCGCACCTCGCTAAGCCAGTCTTCGTCTCTGTCGCGGAAACATTCGCTAGGGCTGTCTACCCAAATAGGGCGCAGCTCGCGGACTTCTTGCCGCACGTGCCGTACCCACTCGTACGCCAGGCGCAGGGGCGCGGCCGCTAGCGCCTCTGGCGGGGGCTGCATGGTTTCACCGTGAAGCATGAGTAGCAGGCGCAGGAAGTTGCCTTCGATCAGGACAGGGTATATCGGTCCGGGGGATAACAGAAAGGCTTCGCCGTCCGGGTTGCCGCAGTTTTCGCAGCCGGGCTTGTACGCCTCGTCGCCGATATACGCGGGTTCCATTTCGTCGCGGCAGGTTCTTATGCGCCCTATCAGTTCGCCGGCCGGTAACGGGCGCGTAGCGCAAAGAAGCCGCTCTGCTATCTCGCGCGTTACGGGCCGGTCAGCAATCCAATGCACGTGGTAGCCGCTGTATTCCGTGCCGCAATTCGGGCACGTGGCGTAAACGGCATGCTCGTAACTCAGGGGCTGCCTTTGCGGTGCGTCGCGCAGGTTGTCTGTCATTGCGGTGCCTTCTTCCCGGCGTGGGGCGCCGGGCCTTTCTATCCGCAAGACTAGCCGCCGTGCGCCGCGATAGCAAGGCGCGCGTAGCGGCATACATGAGTTACTCTCATGAGTTAATTTGTTTTCGTTCCCGTGCTGAAATCCTGCCAGGTAATGTACCAAATCCTGCCAGGTAATGTACCAAATCCTGCCAGGTAATGTACCCCTTGCGCCTGTTTCGCGGGCTGCCGGCCGCCCCGGTTCTCGCAATATATTGCAGTCTGCGCCGCCTGTTTTTCGCCCGCGATCCGGGCCCATGCCCCCGGCGAAAAACCCCGCCAGGGGGGTGTCAGCGGCGGTGCAACATACAGAAAACGCCAAAATGGCCGCATAGCAGGCCCAATCTCGCGCGCTACGATCAGGGGGTTGAGCGTGAATGACTACAGCGATTACACCCTACGCGCGCGCGCGAGGCCGGGCCGCCATTGCATGCGCGACAGAAACACGAGGGCCGCTCTTACCCTGGCGCGTCTGCCTGCGTGGAACAGTGGCGCACGAAAAAACATGCGCGCGCGCGTACGCGGAAGGGCGTAACACAGGGGGGCGCGGGCGGGGTTTCTGGACAAAGAGGCGGCCCCATGCCCCAGGCCCGAAACTCGGGGCAGTCCACCCCTAACCGTTACTCAGAAAAAAGCCCCGGGCCGGTAACCTGCGGACAGCTGCGGACACCTGCGGACATTGCCCGCAGCTGGCGCAGGTTCGCCGTTAGCCCTGGGGTTGACGGATCGCCTTCCGAAACCCAATCCGCCAGGAACCGCCAATAGACGCCCGGATCCGTTACGGGCAGGCCGCCCGGCGTTGTGAACGGTTCGCCCGGCCGCGTTGTTCGGAACCAGTCCACGAGCTCGCGGGTTTCCTCAGTCCACCGTTCGGGCTCGATTGGCGGGGGCCAGGGGCGCGTACCCCAGGGGGCCGCCCCCGTTTCTTCTTCCCCGTATTCGAGGCCTTCGAACGGATCGGATTCGGGGGGGTGTTCCAATACCTTCGAGGGGGCCGCGTGCGCTGTACGGGCCGCCTGCGCAGTCGTTTGCGGCTTGCCGCCCGGTTGCGTGGGGTTCAGTTCGGCCAAGAGGGTGTCACGCCACGCACTGAGGGAAACGCCCCGGGGCCGCACCGGGTTCGGTTGCGCCCCGGCTGTTGGCTGTTCTTCGGCTGTTGGCAGGCGGCGCGTGGGGCTCAGTTCGGCCAGGATTGCGTCACGGTTCGCCGTCACCGTTGCCGCGATTTCGTCTGTAATCCGATCCGCCGGGGCCAGCAGTAAGCGCCCCCCGGAAACGCTCGGGTATAGCCCCCACCCGGCCAGACGCCGGGCCCATTGCCCGCCCGGCGCAACGTCTGAGCCCGTCATATTCCGGCCCCCCTGGGGGCAACATGGCCCGAATTCGTTGGCAAGGTTGCCAAACCCCACGGGGAAGGTTGCCAAGCGTTCTGATTGGAAAGCTTGGCAACCTTGGCAACCTTGGCAACCTTCAAAATCCCCGTTTCACGCTCAAAAGCCCGCACGGGGCGCGCCGATCGCGCTGGCCCGCACGCTCGGGGCGAACAAACCGGGCCAAGAGTGCCAAGGCGGCCAAGAGTGCCAAGGTTGCCAACATTGCCAAGGTTGCCAACATTGCCAACAAACACACACTTACTACACTCTACTACTCTTTCTTCTCTCTCTGTTCTGTTAGAACGCACGGAATCTAAGCCCCCAAGTCCACGCCCCGGTACCGTCTTTGACAGACACGATCCCGAGATCGGCCTTGGCCCGGTGTAGGGTGCGGATTCTGATTCCCCGCCCTTCGGCCTCTGCCCGGATCGCCGCCTCAGACAGAGGGCCGCTGCGCAGCCGATCGCGCAGGAAGTCAGTGGCTTCCTGCAGTTTCGTCTGAGGCCGGGGAATCGAGGGAACGGAATCGGTGAACGTAATCCGGCCGCCTTCGCCAAAGGTGAACCCCAGGGGTTCGGGCTTAGTGCAAAGGTTGTGCTTGATTACTTCGAGCCGCCGGGCGTCTTCTTGCTCGGGATCGGGGCGGGTAAGCGCCAGGATTGAGCGGGGCAACTGAGGGATTGACGAATGCCCCCGTATGTCGTCAAGGGTGATCTTGGCCGTTGCGTCCCCGGCCCCTTTCTTCCGCAGGTGGTGAATCAGAATCAAGGGTTTCCTGAGCTCGGTTACGATCTCGCTTAGACGTTGCATGGGGGCCAGGGCCGCGTTCGTGTTTTCTTCCCCCGAGAATCCTGCGCTGAAAGAGTCGAACACGAGCATGCTTACTTCGTCAAGCAGGCCAATCTCGCGAATCGTCTGCAGGTGTTCGGGATCGTCTAGCCTTACGCTTGTCTGCCCGTCAAGCGGCATAATGATCTTGCCTTGATCAATCCCCCAGTCATTGATTCGGCGCAGGTTTTCCGCAGAATTGCCTTCCGATTCACACCAGAGAACCGTTCCGGCCTCTGCCCCGCCGTCTTCGAGTCCCGTACCGTCCGGCCAGGGTTCGCCGGTAGTAACGCGGCGGGCCAGTTCGAGCGCCAGCGCACTCTTCCCCACCCCCGGCGCGGCCACAAGCAGGGTAATTGAGCCGCACGGAATCCAGCGCCGCCAGGCCCATTCAACAGAGCCAATCAGGGCCGCAACGTCCCGGAAGGTGACAAAGCGGGGCGGGGCCGGGTTCGCCGGTTCCTGTTCCGTTCCGGTTGCCGTGCCCGCCGGGCCCCCTGGGGGCGGCGCAGTCGCAGAGCGTGGGGGCGCAGCTGGCGCGGAAGTGGCGCCGTACC
>CAZFUT010000073.1:0-11766 GCA_964522425.1 uncultured Oscillospiraceae bacterium | reverse complement strand
ATGGCATAGCCTGAATAGCATGTCCGTCCGTCAAAAGGCAATATCCTGTCCAGCTTTGCCGCAAATTCATCCAAATTGTCCGGCAGATAAAAGCTTTTCATGTTGGGGGCTTTCATATCATCCCCGGCACACATGCTTCTTCGGCCAACGTAAACCTTGATCCGCTCATTGTCCATGTATCTTTTGTCCCTCCTCTTTCAACTCCCGGCTGGCGCAGGCCAAAGGGGTCTCGCCCTTGAAGGCCGAGCCGCCTGCCGTTAACTCCCACAGCCCGCCGTAAGGCTTGCCGCGGTCGCGCTGCATCAGCAGGTAGGTTCCGTCCCGGTGCCGCACCACAATTTCCCCCACCAGATGGTACATCCCTTCGGATATCGCTTGGCCGCGTACCAACGATACGTTGGGGAGGGCGCGCAGCTGATCGTCATAGGCGCCCCATCATCCGGTCATCAGGGCATACTCAATTTCGCCCAGCCCGTCGGCGACGCGCTTGCGCCGCCCGGTTTCCTCAAAGCCCATTTTGCGGTAGAAGGCCTCGGCCGCGCGGTTGTTTTCGAGGATCCACAGCGTGGGCGTACCGCCGCACTGGCCGACGGCAAAGGCAAGCAAAGCCGTTCCGAAGCCTTTGCGCTGCTGATCGGGCAGAATATAGAGGTCTTCGATCAGGCTGCCCGTCACCGAAACGAGGCCGACGGGCTTGGGATGGTAGAGGATATAGCAGCGGCTGCCGCTGTCGATTTTGCGCTGCAGATAGGCCTGCTGGCGCTCCGGCGTGTGCAGCGCGACAAAATCCGGGCTGCAAAAGGCGCGGTGGGATGCCTGCCACGATACGGCGTGGACGAAGGCGGCGTCCCTTATGTTGGCGCTGTTTACGGGGACGATCATGGCTGCTGCTCCTTCGGCCGAGGGTGGTTCATGCGCCTTGCCGGTCACTCGTGCCCCAGCGCGGCTCTGTTGTTGGATGAAACGATGGCGCGTTCCTCCCCGTCGGCCTGCCAGACGTGATACCCGGCATCCCCGGTGGGGTAAGAGGTCTGCGCATGAAGCGGCATCCTCAAAAACGATTGGTACAGGCGGTTGATCATCCCGCCGTGGCTGACGATGGCGACGGCATCCTCCTTTTGTGAAACGGACAGGATATGACGCAGCGCGCGCTCTGCCCGCTCGCGGAACGCCTTCATGCTTTCCATGCCGTACATCGCCTGGTCGAAGGGCAGCGCGTCATCTTTGGGGTATTTTTGGTTGGCTTCCTCATGGGGAAGGCCGGCGATCAGGCCGTTGTCAAACTCCATCAGGTCGTCCATCCATTCGATACTGGCCCCGGTTGCCCTGCGCAGTATTTCGGCGGTCTGCGCGGCGCGCCGCAATGTGGACGCGTAGATTCTGCCGATGGGGTAAAGCTGCGCGATGCGCCGCGCAGCCTCCCCTGCCTGCCGGATGCCAAGCGGGGTCAGGGCAAAATCGGCCCGGCCTTCGATCACGCGCAGGATGTCCGCTTCCGACTGCCCGTGCCGCATCACGATGATCTTCACGGGACGCTTCGCCCCCTCTCTTTGTATCAAGGTCCTTGTCCATCATACCGGTTTTTGGCGTCAAAATCAAAGCCCTTGACATCCTGCCCGAAACGCATATAATTGTTTCGAACTTCGAATGATTCGATGTTCTAACGATATGAGGGGGGGTGAACGGCCATCGACGCGTCCAAGCGGCTGAACGGCTTTCTGGTGGACGTGTTCCACGGCATCCTGCGCACGGAGGAAAAAGACTTAAAGCGCCGCGGGCTGCACGATCTGTCCGTTTCCGAGGTGCATGTGCTGGACGCGGTGCGCCGCATGGAAGGGAAGGGACTCAGCGGCGCGCGCGACATCGCTTCGGCGCTGGGCATTACGCCCGCCAGCCTCAGCGCCGCGCTGAACGTGCTGGAAAAGAAGGGCTGCCTTGTGCGCCTGCACGATGAAAAGGACAGGCGGCGCATCGTGATCCGCCTGACGCCGCAGGGGGAGAAGGCCGAAAAGGCCCACCGCCTGCTGCACGAGCAGATGGTGGAGGGCGTGCTGGCCGGGCTGAGCGGCGAGGAAACAAGCGCCCTTCTAAACGCGCTGGAAAAGCTGTCCCATTTTTTTAGCTGAAAGGAATTTGACCGCATGATTCGTCTGGTTATCGACAGCACCTGTGATTTGACCAAAGAGGAACAAACCGCTTTGCGGCTGGAAACGCTGCCCCTCACCATCCACTTCGGGCAGGAGAGCTACAGGGACGGCATCGACCTTGACGCCAAAGGCTTTTATCAGAAGCTGCGCGCGGCCGACAGGCTGCCCACCACCTCCCAGGTGCCGCCGGGGGATTTTGAGCAGGCCTTCCGCCCCCTCGTCGAACAGGGCGACGAGGTGATCGCGCTGACCCTCTCCTCGCGCCTGAGCGCCACCTACGCAAGCGCCGTGACGGCGGCGCGCGAGGTGGGCGAAGAACGCATCCATGTGGTGGACACCAACAGCGGGTCGCTGGGCGCGGCGCTGCTGGTCAAACGCGCCGCCATGCTGCGCGATCAGGGGAAGATGACGGCGCGGGAAATCGCCGACGACCTGCGCGCACTGGCCCCGCGCCTGCGCATCTATGCCGCGGTGGACACGCTGAAATACCTGAAAATGGGCGGCCGCCTGTCCGGCTCGGCGGCGCTGATCGGCACGGTGCTGGGCATCAAGCCCATGATCGAGGTGCGCGAAGGCCGTGTGCAGGCCGTGGGCCGCATACGCGGCGAAAAAAACGTGAACAAGGCCCTGCTGGACGCCTTTCAGCAGGCGGGGGCCGACCTTCAGTACGGCATCTCCTTTGCCCACGCCGATGCGGAAGACAGGATGCGCGCCGTGATGCAGGTATTTGCGCCGCATATTGGCAGCGCGCCCGTGCATACCTGCGTCCTCGGCGCGGTGATCGGCACCCACGTCGGCCCCGGCGTGGTGGCCGTGGCGTTTGTGGTGTAACAGACCGGCAGCTGCATCAATCATCTGAGCCTGACAGCCTTTGCTGCCGGGCTTTTTATGCGGGAACAATCCGGCTATCGGATGGCAAACAGGCCGATCAGCGTTTGCGTATCCAGCTCGCGCCCGTTCACGCGGATATGCTCTTCCTGATAGGCGATCAACTCATCATGATCCTGATCGCGCATCAGGGAAAACTCGTTAAAGCAGGAAACCGGCTTGTCCAGCGTCCGTTTCATCAGCAGGTCATTTCTGAGGTCGGAGGTCAGGCTGATGGCGTAATCCATTTGGGGCACATTTACCGACTGCGCCGTTTCGCCCTCCTGTACGCCGATAAAGGGCTGGTCGTCCGATGTGGTTTCATGCAGGCGGCTGTACAGCGCAATCGTTCCATTGCCGGATGCGGAGGCTTTCAGGGTCACGGCATAGCCGATCACGACGTCCTCTTTTTCATCCACCGTGTAGCGTTCGATGGTCAGCCCGTCCTCTTCACGCTTTTCCGCAAGGCGGTAGCTGTTTCTGTTCCGGCCGCTTAAAATGACCTTCGCGTCTACAAACCTTTCGCCGGTGATGAGATGCCGGGGGATGGCTAAATGGTCAACATCCGCTACGGCTTTCAGGAACGTTTCGGCGGTGGAAAACGAACGGCTGCGCTCGCGCGATGCCCGGCCTGCGTTTCTTTCGCCCCACGAAGCGACGGTATAATCCTCCTGAGGGGCGGCATTGAGGGCGGCTTGCGCCCTTTTCATAAAGCTTGCCCGGGATGCGGACTGCGCCGTTGCAGGCGCGGGCGTGGACAGGACCTCCGCGTCCTCCTCCGTCTCCACCGGTTCGCCTTTCCAATTGATGGTATGCCAGGGAAGCAGGCCGCTTGCGGTGAGTACGACGGCGCTTAGCATCATCACGGTGGCCGCAGCGAGGATCAGCCGCCCGATGGGGCGCTTGCGGGCGGCGGGCGCTTTTTCGCTTGCGGGCAGCGCGCCCAAAGCGTCGTGTATGCGGGATAACAAAGCCTGCGGGGGCGCTTCGTAGAGAGATTGCAGTTTTTCCTGCGAAAGCTGTTTCATCATATTTCCTCCTCTTTCAGGGTCGCTTGCAGCTGGCGGCGCGCGCGCAGCAGCCGGGATTTAAAGGCGCTCAGGCTGATGTGCAGGGCGATGGCTGCTTCTTTATCGGTATAGCCTTCCATGAACCGCAAAAGAAAGGGCAGCCGGAGCTTTTCGGGCAGGCCGTCAATGGCGTCACGCAGCCCCGAATCACCGGGAAGAAAAGCCGGTTCCGGCAAAACGTCCATCGGCGTTGTTTTTATGCGGGCGCGCTGGATGTTGCGGCATTCGTTGATGACGATCCTTGTAAAATACGCCCGATGCGTGTCAGGCCGTATGCCGTCTATGGCACGCCACGCATTCAGCGCCGCCTGCTGCACGGCGTCCTGCGCGTCTGCCCGGTTGTTCAGGATGCTTTGCGCCAAGCGGTACAGGCCGGGCAGCATGGCCCGGTACATCTGTTCAAAGGACGATGGATCCACGGTTCACCTCCGCTGATGAGCATTTTCACTTACTATACGCAGAGCATACACCAAAGGATGCATGGCGATCAAAAATATTGATGGCCGCATCCTTTCGCGAAAAAACTTTGCATACGGCAATCTTGACAAACGCAGAAAAATGATATACGCTGGCATTAAACAGAACGCAAACGTTTGCGTTAATTCAGACTTTCCTTCCCTCCATACATGTACATTCGTGGCTGCGCCTGACGGAATGAAGGCATCACCCTGTTTGTGCGGTGTTGCTTTAACCATAATTAAGGAGGAACGGGTATGAAAAAAGCACTGAGCATGATCCTTGCGCTGGCGATTCTTTTGGCTGTTCCGGCAGCGCCTGCCCTGGCCAAGAAGGAGAAAGTGGTACGCGGTACGCCGCCGCCGTACAACGCGGCGACGGGGCAGTACGAAGTAAGCACCGCTGACCACCTTCTGTACCTTTCCGGCGACTGGAAGGAGGGGGCGCCGCGCGACGGCCACTATGTACTTCTCAACGACATCGACATGGCGGGCGTCGAGGGCTTTGAACCCATCGCGTCCAACAAGGCACGCGGGTACATTGGCATCTTTGACGGCCGGTACCACGCGATCCGGAACCTGAAAATCGAATATCTGAAGAAATATGTGGGCCTGTTCGGCTATGTCGGCAACGAAAACGAGCAGGCGTATATCAAAAACCTCGCCCTGCTGGACTGCGACATCACCGGCAAGCAGAACGTGGGCGGCATCGTGGGCGTGTGCTACGGCACGGTGCTCAACTGCATCGTGACCGGTACGGTGCGGGTGGACAGGAACGAGTCCAACGCGCATACCGCGGGCGGCATCGCCGGCAAGGTGAAGGAGGGCGAAGGCCCCATTATCGGCCATGTGGAAAACTGCTATACTAACTGCACCATGATCGCTCCGTATGACGTGGGCGGCATCGCGGGCATACAGGACGGCGGCGGCTATATCGGCAAATGCTATACCGCGGGCACCGTCGAAGCCGATGGGAAGGGGCATTCCGGCGGCGGCATCGTCGGCTCCTTTAACGCCGGGGAATACCTGACGCAGTGCGTCGCCGCACAGCGCACGGTGACCGGTATGCGCAATATGGATAAGATCGTCGGCCAGCTTGCCGACGAACCCGGCTTAAACATTAAAGACAACCTTGTGTGGGAGGGCATGCTCCTTGCGGGCAACGAACCGGCGGAGCATCCGAACAACCCGACCTATACCGAGGTTTCGGCAAAAGCGCTTGCGCAAAAGGCGACGTATACCGCTCTTGGCTGGAATTTTGAAAAGGACTGGCAGTGGATGGGGGACGAAGAAAGCGGATACCCCGTCCTCAGAGGCTTTGCCGATGGGATGGTCGCGGCGCCGGAATATGCGTTTGAGGGGATGCGCGTCATCCATCGGCAGGTAAACCGCGCGGCGCAGGGTGCGGGCGCGCAAATCACCGCCCGCGTGGCGGCAAATGGCGAAGTGAAGGGCGTACAGGTGTATTACGGCCGCACGCCCGACGGAACGGCGTTTACCGAAAAAGCGGAGATGGTTCAGGACGGCGATGTCTATCGGGCGGCGCTGCCGACGGATACGCCGGGTATGCTGTACTATTACATCAAGGCGGAAACGGATGCGGAAAGCGCGACAAAGCCTTATGACAACACGGAATGTTACGGCCTGTACATCGACGACGGCAGCGTTCAGGGAGAGCCGGAGCAGATCAGCGTGACGGTGGGCGAAAAGCAGGGGACGCTGCGCTTTAACTGGCTGACAGCGCCCGAAGTTACGGACACGGTGCTGCAGTACAAGGTGAAGGGCGAAAAGGAATGGACCACCGTCCGCGGCGAGGGCAGCGTGATCTGTGTCATTAAGGGCTGGAAGGAACGATACAGCCACCGCGCCGTAAGCGGCGAACTGCCGCCGGACGCGCAGCTTATCTACCGCGTGGGCGACGGCAAGGCGTTTATGTCGGCTGAGCATGCAATCAAAGCCCCGGCGGCGAAGGAGAACGACGCCTTTTCCTTCCTCTTTGTGGCCGACCCGCAGTCGGTGACCGAGGAGGACTACGCTTCCTTTAAGCACAGCATGGATTATGCGCTGACGGTTGCACAGCCCGAGTTTACGCTGATCGCGGGCGATATAACGCAGAACGGCTATAAATCCGGCGAATGGAGCGCGTGCTTTAACGTGATGCAGGATTTTTTCGCGGCGAATCCCGTGATCGCCCTTGCCGGCAACCATGAGATGAAGGGCGACTGGGGCTTTGTCTCCTACGTGGGCCGGTTCAACATGCCGGGCGGGGCGGCGGGTACGCCGTTTGACCATACCATCGGCTGCTTCGAATACGGCAACGCCTGCATCGTTGTCATCAATACCGAGGTAACGCCGCCGGACGCCAAGCCGGACATCCTTGCAAAGCAGCTGGCGTGGGCCAAACAATGCTTCGAGCAGTCGGGCAAAAAATGGCGCATCCTTGCAACGCACGCCGGCCCCTATACGTCGAACCATCCGGGCGGGGAAGTGAAGCCCTACCTCATCGACGCGGTGGACGATATGAAGGTGGATCTTTTCTTAAACGGGCACGACCATATCTATATCCGCGGCTCTGTCAAGGCGGATCAGAAGGTGCCCGTCGGGGAAGGCACCATGTACATCACCGGCGGTACCGTGGGCAATAAGTACTACGAGTATCTGCATTCGTCCGACCCGTATACGGAGGTGTATGCCGACGACGAGGATCAGCAGATTTTCAGCCTCATCACCGTATCGAAGGATGCCATCACGGGTACGGCCTATCAGCGCGCCCCGGAAGACGAAAAAACGGAGGAGATCGACTGGAACAGCTGGAAGGAGATCGACCGGTACACCATTCCCCATCCGCTGGCGGAGGACGGCCGACAGTCCAAAACCGCGCCGCGCCGCGAAACGGCAGGGCGGGAGGCCGCGTAGATATCTCGCGCGGGCCTGCGGCGTCCTCCGGCGCAAAGCTGCGGACAATCATCCGCGGCGTTGATGCACACGGCCCCTCCCGTCAATCCCTCTCGTGCCACACCACGGCGCCTTCGCGGTCGATATAGGCAAGCTTTCCTGCCTTTTTCACCAGCGCAAGGCCGTCCCGGAAGCTGGCGGCTTCGTGCCATGCGGGCGGGATCACCCATTCGGCCTGTTCGTCGATGTAGCCCCACAGCCCGTTCTGCCGGACGGGTTGGACGCCCTCCGCAAAATGGGCCGTTTCCCGAAATATGTTGTCTGCCGCAAGGGAGAGCCCCTCGTAGTCTTCAAAAACCGGCTCGGTTAGATACTCTGCCCGGCCGTCCTTTACGCGCATCAGGCCATACCGCCGTTCGGTCTTTGCCACCACGCCGTAAGCGCGTTTTTCCGGCTTCCAGGTGCTGTACCACACCAGGCCGTCTTTTTGTACATGGCCTATCAATTCGAAGGCCCGCCCATCCTCCCTTTGATTGGGGGCGGTGAATACCTCCCGTCCATGGGTATCGAGGATGACCCAGCGTGTGTTGGCGCTCAGGTCTTCTATCACGGCATAGCCATGAAAAAAGCGGTAGGTGTCGTAGGTTTCTGACGAAATATTATACCGGGGCGGAACGATCACACGGCCAGAGCTGTCCATGTGGCCGCAGAGCGCCCCCTTTTCCGTCTCTTTCAAAAAGCAGACCATGCCCTTTTCGTCCGGCGGCTCCATCAGCAGGATGTCGGGGTCGCGGGGGATCAGCACCTTCCCGCCCGGCTGCATCAGCCCAAAGCCTTTTTCAAAGGGATCGGCATCCTCTTGTCCCTTTGGATCGGCCATGACAGCATAGACGAACGCGCCGTTTCTCATGCGGCTGAAGGGAACAACCCCTTCCGGCATATCGACATCCCGCCCCTCCCGGTCGATCAGATGGTATCGTATGCCGTAATAGGCGGTTTCGCCCTCTTGATCTTGCAGCGTGATCTCGTCGGCGGGCAGGGCATAGCCGTTTTGAAAGCCCGCCTCCTCCGACTGCCCCGTGTAGCGGAAGGGGATGGATGTTTTGCCTGTCGTGCGGTCGATATAGCCGGTCAGCCCCTCGCTGTTCATGACGGCGAGGGGGCCTGCGCCGTCGTCGTCCCACAGTGAAATGGTGCTATAATCTTTATTCGGCCTTTGCAGAAAACCGCTGGCCTTGTCCAGAAAGCCTTCCGTATCGTCATGGGCCGTATCCCGCAGGCGGTAGGCAAAGGCGTGTTCCTCGATGTTGAGGCCGTCTTCAGGCGTCACGATGTAATGCCCGCCTCGGTCGATTACGCCGTCCGCGTGGCCGTAAAGCGTCCATACGGCAGAGAACGGCTTTCCCCCCACCAGCGCCATGCCGCCCGAAAAGGGCCGGGCATACGCCCATTTGGGCGCAATGGCCACATTGCCCTGCCTGTCCATATATCCCCACAGGCCGCCCTGCCGGATGGGGTAGAGCGCTTGGGCCTCCGCGCCGCAGGCGGCCGGAAAGCCGGGCGCGCCCAGCGCCAACGCCGCCAGCAGGAGCCTCAGCAAAAACATACGCATACGGGCAGCCTCCTGTTGAAAAAATGATCCTGTCCGCATTATAGCAAAGTTCCCTGTGAGGGGGAAGCATGCAAAAGGCTGCCCCCGCAGGGCGGATGCGTCCCGCGGGGGCGTGGTTTTGTATGGCAAGCGGGGCGGGGCTTACCCCATCGCGTTTACGTTGTAGATCAATTCTCCCGGTTCTTTGAAGAAATACGGGTCTGCTTCCAGCAGGCGGTCAAACTTTTCCTGCGTTTCCCGGTCGCACAGGGGGATGTCGTCGCCCGCCCGGTAGAGGACTTCTTCACTGCCCTCCAGCTTCAGCACGCTGTTGTCAGGCCATGGGTCTTCGAATTTGATTACTTCGGTGCTGCCGTCTACCGGCACGCCCTTTTTGACCAGCTCCTGAATGTCCTCGTTGGTAAGGCTCATTGCACGGAGGAAGCCCATCCGCCCGTCCCGATAGAACCACTCGGCGTTGGACCCGAAGGGCAGCGCAATGGCCCAATCCCCGTTGCTCAGGCGCAGCACATAGCGGTCGGCGTACTCATACTCGCTCTGGAAGGCATTGTCCTTGAAAGCCCGGTTGAGCAGCTCATACTCGCTCTGGAAGGCCTTGTCCTTGAAATCCCGGTTAAGCAGCCTGGCGACCAGCGGGTAGGAATAAGAAACGCGGTATTCATAGACGTTTTTCTCGTCATAGAGCCTGCCCGACCAGCTGCCGCCGCCGAAGAAACGGCGGTAGCGCGCGTCCGGGGTGAAGCGCAGCAGCACCGCGCCCTGCCCGGTGCGCTCCAGGTGCGCGTTTTGCATCCAGCCAGCCGGCACCGTGCTGCGGATGCCGTAGAGCATCCCGGGGTTAGCCGCCACACTGATGGCGACAAACAGCAGGATGACGGCCAGCGCGGCGGCCAGCGCCTTCCACAGGCGGAAGCGCCGCGCGCCCTTTTTCATGGCCTGCCGGAAACCGGCGTCCACCGTTTGATCTGGGATTTTTTTGGCGGTCGCCGCCTTCATGTCGGCAAAGGCTTCGGCGCACGCCGCGCATTGGGCGATATGGTCCTCCACAGCCCTCCGGCTGTCTTCGCTGCATACCTGGTCGAGCGCCAGCGGCATCAGGTCGCGTGCCACCTGGCAATTTATCTGTTCCGGCATTCTTCTTCCTCCTTCAGCATCTGCTGCAATTTCTGTCTGGCCCGGAAATAGGTGACGCGCGTCCAGTTGGCGCTTTTGTCAAACAGCGCGCCGATGTCCTCGTACCCAAGATCGCCGAACACCCTCAGGGTGAACACCTCCTTGTACGGTTCTTCCAGCCGGTGCAGCAGGGCGTGGAGCGTTCGCGCGGTATCGCGCGCGGCCAGCGCCTCCTCGATGTCTGTACCGTCGGACGCTGTTTCCAACAGGGCGTCATCGGCTTCGTGCTTTTTGCGGCGGAGCGAGGAAATGTACAGGTTGTGCGCGATGGCGCACAGATAGGTGCTGACCGACGACCGGCCCGAAAAAGCGTCCGGGTTCTTCATCGCCCGGAAAAATGTTTCCTGCGTGATTTCCTCCGCCGCGTGCGCGTTGCGGGTCAGGGAGAGGGCAAAGGCATAGACCTTTTTAAAATATCGCGCGTATATTTCTTCAAAGTGCATCCTTTCATCCCTCCTTCCATTTATTAGACGCATGGGGCCGCGGTTCATTACAGGCGGTTTGATTATAGCAAAGTCCCCTGCTTCGGGAAAGCGGGCAGCGGGTCTGATGACATTGAGACAGAGAAGGCGGTGCCGATAATATGAAATCCCAAAATACTGAACCGAAAGGGCACGCTGTTCCGGGCACGCAAGGCCGTTTGCCGTACATGGCAAAGGGGGGAACGCGGCCTGTCCGTTTCATCATGGATCCTTGCCGCCGCGGCTCCTGTGCCGGTGCATATTGATCTGAAATCCGCACAAACGGCCGGACGCAACCGCCGGATATCGGCTGCCTGCAAGGAAAAAGCCTGCTTTTATCCGCCGCCGGCGGCGGCAGGCCCCGCCCCCCGGCGAATGTGCGGTCATACCAATGAAAATCATTCATGCATCCAAAGCGGAGAAAGATTTTGGTTTAGAGCAAGGAGCGAATGCGAAGGCGTAGCAGCGCTACGTCGAGCGTTCGCGACGACGCCTCTAAGCCAAAAGATCCGACGCGACGATGCGTTAAGGATTTGAATTGGTATCAGGAGCGCTCTGACAGGCCGTGCCGAAAAAAGGCGCGGGAAGGGCAAAGGGACGGACAAAAGAGCGCTCGGGCGGCCAGCCTTTTGCGCATGAAAAAACCGGCCGGGAAAACGCTCCGGCCGGCCGATTGGTCTACCTGTGGAATCACCGAAAGTTGCAACCCTCTTGTAACGATTAGATGTTATCCCTGTTCGATCACACGGTTTCTGCATCAGTTCGTTTTTCGGGGTTCCTGCCCCGCGATCGGGGCGATACTCAGGGTTCTTTCTGCCCTGCCTCTCAGGGCTTCGGTCAATTCCCGCGTGCGGGCTTTATATGAAAAGGTTCTTCTGCTATCCGGCACGCTGGCCGGCATGGACGCCCGCACTATTCAATTTTTATACCGCGCCTGCCGCGCCCGATGAAATACCCTGGGGTGGGCTGTTACCCATACGCATGGCCCAATCGTTACCGAAACTTCGGAGAAAACGATCAGCGATCAGCCTCTGAACGAACGGGCGAAGCAAGCGCCAAAGTGGAAGATCGGATCATCTTGGTACA
>CAZFUT010000072.1:0-11811 GCA_964522425.1 uncultured Oscillospiraceae bacterium | reverse complement strand
GCGCGCCGGAATGTGTTCCGCATGGTGGGGCCTCCTTATTTCATCATCAGAATGGAAAGCAGGCACAGCAGTACCTGGCAGATCATAAAGCGCGTCACCGTCTGTTCGTCGGACCATCGGCCGCGCTTGCGCACATGGTCGTGCAGGGGCGTCGTGACGTTCTGCATAAAATTGCGCCGCTTCAGATACCGCCGCACCGACAGCTTCACAAGGCTGGAGCCGCCGTCCAAAATGAACACCAGCGCCATCGGGATATACAGAAAGGGCGCGCCCAGCTTAAGGAAGGCAATGGCGATCAGCGCGCCCATGGCGCGCGAGCCCGCGTCGCCCATCAGGTGCGTGCCCGGCTTGGCGTTCAGCCACAGATAGCACAGGAGCGAGCCTAAAAACACCAGCACAACGGGCCCAAAATCATCAAGGGCTTTCAAGTATTCACCCGCCGCCAGAATGCCGACCAATACCACCGTGCCGACGGTGGACGACAGCCCGTCCACCCCGTCGGTGATGTTGGTTACGTTAACGGACACCAGCACCAGCAGCACGATCAAGGCAAAGAAAACGGGCGCGGGAAACACCATGGTGCGCGCCAGCAGCACCGAGTACACGGTATGATCGTGGTGCCGCATATAGACAAAGGCCACAAAGGCCGCGGCCACCAGATCGAGCAGGCCCTTTTTGAGTTCGCTCCACGGCTTCTTTGCGTGGTCGTCCAAAAAGCCCATTGCCATTTCAAACACGATGGCCACAATGTACAGCCGCGCTTCCCACGAAAGGCGCAGCACCGCAAGGCAGAAGGCCGCAAAGAACGACACAAACAGTATGCCCGTGCTGGTGTACTTGCCCTTGGATTCCGCCCCCTCATAGGCCAGCGTGCGCCCCCTGTCGCGCGGCAGAAAGCGGCTCAACGCGGCCACCAGCTGAAAGGTCAGGAAAAACGAAAGCAACAGCAGCAGCGCCGCCTTGCTCCCGGTTACGGGTAGGTTAATCAGCATCATACGCTCCTTATCGCACGGTCACGGCGCGACGCCGGGGAAGGCAAGCGGCGGGAAGCCGGCAAAGCCGGTCATCTGGCAGATGATCACCAGCACGCCCACCGCCGCCAGATACACGGAAAAACGGGTCAGGGCGATCTTTTCGATCAGCCTGAGCATGAAGCGGATGGCCATATAGCCGCTGACGGCCGCCACCGCCACGCCCACCATAATATCAAAGGAAAACAGGCTGCTCATCTGGCCTTTTTCCGCCGCATCCTTGACCTCCATGAGGAAGGAGCCTAAAATCGCGGGCGCGCTCATCATGAAGGAGAACTTGGCCGCCATGCTGCGCGTCAGGCCGCTTAGGATACCGCCCAGCAGGGTAGAACCGGAACGGCTGACGCCGGGCAGCAGCGCCACCGCCTGAAAGCAGCCCATCGTCACGGCGCGCGGCAGGGTAATTTCCCCGCTTTTTCTCGCGTGGCGGCTTCTGCCCGTATTCTCCGCGATGTACAGAAACAGCGCCGTCACCAGAAAGGCCGGGCCCAGGAACCAGCCCGAGAAGGCCGAATCGATGAAATCGCCCGCCAGCAGCATGGCAAACAGCGCGGGCAAGGACGCAACAAACAAAAGCAGCAGCGTTTTGTTTTTGACGGGGTGCAGCAGCATCTGCACCCAGTCTTTCCAGAATACCACGGCAACGGCCAGCAGCGTGCCCACGTGCAGCATGATCTGCAGGCTCTGGGAGGACGACACATCGTACCCCAACAGGGTCAGCAGCTTTTCGGTCACCAGCAGATGGCCGCTGGACGATATGGGCAGAAACTCCGCCAGCCCCTGCACCAGCCCCATGATGGCGGAAAACAGCGTTTGCATCAGGTTCGGTCCTCCCACGTTCGGATGAATACGCCTTACCGGTTTTTCGGCGCACCGCATAAAGGCATTCTCAATGCCCTGCCCGTATTCTAACGAAAAGCGTCCGCCCCGTCAACCGAGGCAGGCGTGATACGATGGAAAAACAAGGCCGCCGCATGCGCGGCAGCCCCGGTGCTGATACTTTCTAATCAGTAGTTGGTCAGGTTATACGTTTCTATGGCGTCGTTGCACAGCTTCACCAGCTCCTCCACGCCCTGTTCGGGGGTGAGCTTCTTGGTGAACACCTTCTCGGTCACTTCCTCCACATACTGGCGCACTTCGGGGAAAACGGAGAGGAGGCTCCCCACATACTCGGGGCCGGAAGCGTGCAGCTGGTCAAGCGCGGTCTGGAACTGCGGGAATTTTTCGATGTTCTGCTTGAACACGTCGGTATCGTGCGCTTTCATGTTGATGGGGAAGTAGCCCGTCTTGCTGTTCCAGAAAGCCTGATTTTCGGGGTTGATCATGTACTGGATGAACGTCCACGCGGCGTCCATCTTCTTTTCGTCGCCGGAGTTGACCATCCACAGCGTGCCGCCGCCAGTGGAAACGCCGCCCTTATCCTCCGCGTTCACATAGGGGAAGAAGGCCGTGCCCACTTCAAAGGCGTCGCCCACATTGGCCAATACGCCCGCCAGGTTGGCGGTGGAGGCCAGGAAGATGGCCGTCTTGCCCGCCACGAAGGCCGCGCGCGCCTGCGCCGTGCCGCCGCGCTCGATGTAATAGGAATCGGGGCTGTTGGCGATCTTTTCCCACATTTTGAAGATGTCCAGCGCAGCGCCGTTTTCGCCGAAGGCGACGGAGGTGGCGTAGGATTTGCGGCCGTTGCCGTTGTTGACAAACTCGCGGCCCATCTTGCCCACCCACTGTTCAAAGAACCAGCCGTAGTTGGAGAAGGTCATACCATAGCGCTCGACGGTGCCGTCGGCGGCCTTCTTGGTCAGCTTTGGCGCGATTTCGAGGATGCCGTCCACCGTCGTCGGCACTTCCTTGATGCCCGCCTCTTCAAACGCGGTCTTGTTGTAGTACATCAGCGGCGTCGAGCAGTTGAAGGGCATGGAGTTGATCACGCCGTCGATGGTGTAATAGGCCAAAAGGTTCGGCTCGATCACCGAGGTGTCGAACTTGGTCTTGTCGATGTAGGTCTGCACCGGCACCATCTTGCCCGAGTCGATGATGAAGCGGGAGCCGATCTCGTAGCTCTGCACGATGTCAAAGGGCAGGGACTCGCCCATGGCGGTCGCCTTCAGCTTGTTGATGGCGTCGTCATACTCGCCCTGATACTGCGCGTCCACAAAGATCTTGTTCTGCGAAGCGTTGAAATCTTCCACCATTTTGGCGATGGCTTCGGCGTTGGTGCCGGCCAGAGAATACCAGAACACCACATTCGTCTTGCCTTCGGCAGCCCCTGCCATGCCCGTTAAGGACACCAGCAGCAGGCAGCAGAGCAACAGAGCAGTCAGTCTTTTCACGTTGAAGTCCTCCTTTTTTGTTCGTGTGTGTATCTTCAAGCCTTTCGGCGTGAACGCTTATCCCTTGACAGCGCCCGCCATCAGCCCGTCGATCAGCTGCTTCTGCATGAAGATGAAGATGGTCAGGGAGGGAATGAGCACCACCACGACGCCCGCCATCATCAGGCCGATCTGCTCGGAGTCGATGTCGTACAGCTGCGAAATGCCGATCTGGACCGTGCGCACGCCGTCCGAGTTGGTCACCAGCAGCGGCCAGAGGTACTGGTTCCACTGCTGCAAAAACACGTACGCGCCCAGCGCGCCAAGGGCGGGCCGCGACAGCGGCACCACGATGGTGGCAAGGAACCGCCAGTTGCCGCAGCCGTCCAGCTTGGCGGCCTCATGCAGCTCTTTGGCAAAGGTCAGATAGTTCTGCCGCATCAGGAAAATGCCCATGGCGCTGCACGCGTACGGCAATATCAGCACATGGTAGGTATCCAGCCAGCGCCAGCCGGTCACCGTCAGGTAATTGGCGATGATGGTCGCTTCCCATGGCACCATCATGGTGGCCAGAATGGCGAAGAAGGTAAAATTGCGGCCCCGGAAATTGAGGAAGGAGAACGCGAACGCCGCCATGGAGCAGGTGATCATCTGAAGCACCGTCACCGAACCCGCCACGATGAACGAGTTCAGGATATGCCGCGGGATGGGCGTCTTGGTAAACACATGCAGGTAGCTGATGGGGTGGATGCTGGTGGGAATGATGCGCGTGTACAGTTCGTCGGCCGGGATCACGCTCATGATCAGGGTATACAGAAGCGGCACAATAATGACGGCCACCGGGAAAACGTTCAGGGCCATGCGCCCTGCCGTCCACAGAAAATTCTTCTGCTTTCTCTTCAGCGTCATCAGTAATGCACGCTCCTTTTCTCGGTGCTGAACTGAATCAGCGTCACCGCCATGATGATGACAAACAGCACGATGGAACGCGCCGCGGCGGAGCCGAAGCGGAAGTTGCGAAAAGCATCCAGATAGATGGAGTACACGATGACGTTGGTCGTTTCGTTGGGACCGCCGAGGGTGAGCAGCTTCACCTGCGTAAAGGACTGGAAGGCGTTGATGACGTTGATGATGATCTGGAAAAACAGCACCGGCGATAAGCAGGGCAGGGTAATATGCCGGAGTTTTCCCCAGTAATTGGCGCCATCGATGGCCGCGCTCTCGTACAGCTCGTCGGGGATGTTGCGCAGCCCCGCGCCGATGAAGATAAAATTGATGCCGCTGGCCAGCCATATGGACAGCACGCAGATCACGGGGAATGCCCACGCCGGGTCGTTGAACCAGTTGACGGTGGTGCCGAGGATGCGGTTCATCAGTCCGATGCTGGGGTGAAAGATCAGCTTAAACGACATGGCCGCCGCCGCCGAGGCGATGGCGATGGGCATGGCGTAGATGGCGGAAGCAAAGGCGCGGCCGGGGAAACGCCTGGCCGTGATCAGGCTGGTGGTGAGGCCCACCAGCAAAGAGCCGCCCGCCACAAAGAACACGAACCGCACCGTAACCCACATGCTGTTCCAAAAGCCCGCAGAATACTTGCCAAGCAGAATGTCGGCATAGTTCTGCAGGCCGTAAAACACCTTGGGGATACCGTACTTGTTGGTGAGAAAGGCGCTCAGGTAGATCGTTTTGCCGAAGGGATAGTACAGAAAAACAGCAAACACCAGCAGCGCGGGCGCTAAAAACAGCCACGGTTCCGCTTTCTCATAAAGTGTGCGCTTCCTGCGTGCACGGACAGGCGCCTTGGATCTTACCATGTCATTTCCTCCGGAACGTCCCACTTTTTCGGCTGGCAGAAACGAGTCTACCACCCGACTGAGGGAGCGTCAATTTGATACGGTACAGGGGACGGTAAATGTATGTAAAATCGGAGTAAAAAAGCCAATGCTTGCCTATTTATATTTCATCGTTTATACAATACCATCAAACACTTCCTATTGTCAAGAAACCACGCGCATTTTCGGCGCTCAGCCCAAAGCGGTGGGATATACAAAACGTTTACATAGCCGCTCTTGCATTTTGGAAAGCCCCGTGTTATGCTGTTTAAGAAATGAGAATGATTCTCATTTTCAAGGAGGTTCATGGTGACAGGCTACCGTACCCGGCAGCGGGAAGCGCTGCTAAGCTACTTTTGCCGCCACAGGGGGCAGGCGATGAGCGCGCAGGACTTGGCGCAGGGGCTTCTGGACGACCCCGCCGTAACGCCAAAGCCGGGGCGCAGCACCGTCTACCGTCTGGTGCAGAAGCTGGCGGACGAGGGGCTGGTCAAGCGCTATATGCAGGAGAACAGCCGCCAGTTCGTCTACGAAATGACGGATATGGACGAGCATTGCAGCGAGCATCTTCACCTGAAGTGCATCACCTGCGAAAAGCTGATCCATCTGGACAGGGAGGAAACCGGCCGCGTCAAGCAGGATGTGGAACGCGACGGGTTTCAGCTGGACAGCCGCCATACGGTACTGTTCGGCCTGTGCGCCCACTGCCGGAAAGAGCAGGAACAGCCGTAATCCCTTTCCCCTGCGCGGCCGCGCGGCCGCCAAACGACCCAAAGCTATTGGAGGAAATCTATGAAGAAATGTATCGCCGCCCTGATGATCCTGATGATGATGCTGTCGCTGGCCCCCACGCAGGCTGCCGAAAAAAGGCTGAGCATCGTCTGCACCACCTTCCCTTCCTACGATTGGATGAGGGAGATTCTGGGCGAACGCGTTCACGATGTCGACCTCTCCCTTCTGCAGGATAACGGGGTCGATCTGCACAACTTCCAGCCCACCGCCGAACACTTTGTCAAGGTGTCCTCGGCCGATCTGTTTGCCTACGTCGGCGGCCCCTCCGACAGCTGGGTGGCCGATGCCGTAAAGGAAGCGAAAAACAAAGATCTGGTGGCCGTGAACCTGGTGGAAGAGCTGGGCGACATGGTCAAGGAAGAAGTTTCGCTGGAAGGGATGCAGGAAGGCAAGCACATGCATGACCACGGCGAAGAGGATCACGACCACGATGAAAAAACGGCCGAAGATCATGACCACGACCATGACGAGAAAACAGCCGACGATCATGACCACGGCCATGACGAGAAAGCAGCCGACGATCATGACCACGACCATGACGAGAAAGCAGCCGAAGACCATGACCATGACCACGATGAACATGAGGGCCACGCGCATCATCACGAGGATGAGCATGTCTGGCTGTCGCTGCGCAATGCCCAGCTTCTGGTGAAGGCGCTGGCTGAAAAACTGAGCGCCATCGACAGCGACCATGCCGAACTTTACAGCGCCAACGCCGCCGCCTACATTGAAAAGCTGAAGGCGCTGGACACGGAGTACCAGAGCGTGGTACACTTTGCCAAGGGGAAGACTGTGCTGTTTGCCGACCGTTTCCCCTTCCTGTATCTCACAGAAGACTACGGTCTGACGCCCTTTGCGGCTTTCTCCGGCTGCTCCGCCGAAACGGAAGCCAGCTTTGAAACCATCGCTTTCCTGGCAAACAAAATGGATGAACTGTCCCTGCCCGTGGTGATGACCATCGAAGGTTCCGACCAGCGCATCGCCAAGGCCGTTCTCAGCGCCTCCAAGGACGCAGGCCGCCCCATCGTTACGATGGACTCCATCCAGGCCGTCAATCGGGACGATATGCAGACCAAGACCTACCTTAGCATCATGCAGAGCAACCTTGAGGTGCTCAAACAGGCCCTTCAATAATACCGCGCCGAACGTTTCTGTGCCGGTATACAAGGCCTGACCAGGCAGCCCGGGCGGCATTCTGCCGCCCCGGGCTGTTTCTTATAGGAAAGGAATACCATGGCGTTACTCACCTGCAACAATCTGAGCCTCGGTTACGAGGGCAAGCCCGTGGCGGAGGGCGTTGCTTTTTCCGTCGGCAAGGGCGATTACCTGTGCATCGTGGGCGAAAACGGCTCGGGCAAGTCGACCCTGATGAAGACGCTGCTGGGCCTCATCCCCCCGCTGTCGGGCAAGATCACAATGGGCGAAGGGATGAAGCCGGGGGCCATCGGCTACCTGCCGCAGCAGACGCCCGCGCAGCGCGATTTTCCCGCCTCGGTGCGCGAGGTGGTGCTGTCGGGGTGCTTAAACCACGGCGGTTTTTCTCCCTTCTATTCGAAAAAGCAAAAGCAGGCGGCGGAAAACGCCATGCAGCGGCTGGAGATCGCCCATTTGGCAAACCGCTGCTATCGCGAGCTGTCGGGCGGGCAGCAGCAGCGCGCGCTGCTGTCGCGCGCGCTGTGCGCCGCCGACCGCATGCTGCTGCTGGACGAACCCGCCGCAGGGCTTGACCCCCAGATCACCGAAGAAATGTACGGGCTGATCGAGCAATTAAACAAAAGCGGCATGACCATCATCATGATATCGCACGACATCGCCGCCGCCCTGCGCTACGCGACGCATATCCTGCACGTTTCGCGCCATCCCCTGTACTTTGGCGAAAAATCGGGCTATCTTGAAAGCCCGGCGGGCAAAATATACGCAAGGAGGGAAGAAGAATGAACGGCGAAGCCTCTTCCCCCATCCTCTGGGTTTTCGACACCCTGCAAATGTACTGGACATATCCCTTCGTGCGCTACGCGGTCATCGTAGGCGTATTGGTGGCGCTGTGCGCGTCCCTGCTGGGTGTGGTGCTGGTATTAAAGCGCCTGTCCTTCATCGGCGACGGGCTGTCCCACGTCGCCTTCGGCGCCATGGCCATCGCCACCGTATCGGGCATGGTCAGCTATTCGCTGATGCTGCCCGTCACCATCATTTTTTCCATCCTGCTGCTGCGCGGCGGCCGCCGCGTCAAAATACAGGGCGATGCGGCCATCGCCATGCTGTCCGTCAGTTCCCTGGCCGTCGGGTATATTCTGTTTAACGTCTTTAAGCCGAGAAACGGCAACGTTTCTTCCGACGTATGCACCACGCTGTTCGGTTCCACCTCCATTTTGACCTTAAGCAAGGAAGAAGTATGGCTGAGCATTGTCCTTTCCATCGTCGTGGTGTCGCTGTTTATCGTATTCTATCATCGCATTTTCGCGATCACCTTCGATGCCGACTTTGCCGAAGCCACCGGCATCAGGGCCAGCCTGTACAACGCCGCCATCGCGGTGGTGATCGCCGTGGTCATTTCCCTCGCCATGCGGCTGGTCGGCTCCCTCCTCATTTCAGCCTTGCTGGTGTTCCCGGCGCTGAGCGCCATGCGGGTGTTCCGTTCCTTTAAAAACGTGGTCATCTGTTCGGCCGTCATCGGCGTCGTCGGCGCGTTCCTCGGCATCATCGTTTCCATCCTGGCGGGCACGCCGGTGGGCGCCACCATCGTGGCCGTGGATATGCTGTTTTTCCTGATCTTCTATGTGACCGGCACAATGAAAGGAAGAGTTGCTTCATGAAAAAAACGCTGCTGATGCTGCTGGCTGTTTTGTCCGCCCTGTTGTTCACGGCCTGCGCGCAAAAGACCGACGCGCCGGCAGCCGCCGACGCCATCCCTACCATCGGCACGGTTGCCGCGGCGGACACGCCTGCCGCGCCCGTCGCCACGGTGGATATAAGCGGCCTTGCCATGGCGGGCGACGCCTCGCAGTATGTAAACGCCCTGCCCACGCCCGACCCCTTCAAACGGGAAGTCTATGACGGTCCGCCCTCCATGCTCGACCCGTCGGCAGCGGCCTACAACGCGGTCAAAAACTTTGAAATCGCCGAAGTCCCCCAGCAGGACCTGAGCCGCATGAGCGCCACCATGGCCTACGCCCAGCTGTACAACATATTCCTTGAGCAGGAAAACCATGTGGGGCAGACCATGCGCCTGCGCGGCCAGTATGTGCCCATGCGCGATGAGGGCAACCAAGCCAAGTACCACTTCATCATGGTGTACGACAACGCCGCCTGCTGCCAGCTGGGGCTGGAATTCCTGTGGACAAACCCCACCGCCTACCCCGCCGATTACAGCCTGATCGAATTGACGGGCGTCTTTGACATCTGCAACGACGGCGGCGAAAAGTTCTGCGTGCTGCGCGTCAAAGACCTGACGGTGCTGCAGGAGGCGCCCGCCGCCACCGAAGAGTCCAAAGAGGCGGCCGGCGTCCCCAGTCTCAGCGAAGTAGGGGCATCAGACGTCAATTTCAGCGTATCAATAAAAAGACCAGATAGCCCGTGCCGAGCGTAATGATGTTGCTGATGCTATGAATAGCCATGGAATAGTAAACACTGCCTGTTTTTTGAAAGGCTAATCCCTGGACAACGCCGATTGCAAAAGCATAGCCAAGCTGAAAGACATCATATTCGATCCGGAAGGGCCCGGTATACCAGTTTATATGGGCAATCGAAAATAGAGCCGCTGCAATGATGGTTGCTGTAGGCACCTTTTTCGACGCGTCGCTTTTCATAAAGCTGGCGAGGATGGTGATCGGCAGCGCCCGAAATAGTATTTCTTCCGACGGCCCGGTTAACAGCAGCTGAAAAGCGAGCGTACCCGCGATATTTCGTCTGTTTAGAGGATAATTGTATGATGGCAACAGTCCGAAACGGTATCCGATCAGATATGAGATAATCACGTAGATGATGATCCCGATAGTCGTAAAACAGATGAACTTCACCCCAAGCTTTTTGTTGCCAAGCTTAAATCCAAAGTCTTTATGCAAAAAGGCAGCAATCAGTACGATCGGGACCAGCCCTGCTGCGGCTTGGACGACATGATGAACGCTGATCCACATGAATACTCCATATGGGTCGATAGAACGATAGGAAAAACGATTAGCCACCACTTGTCCCAAATAGCTTGCAAGCTGCTGATAAATAAAAATACCGAGTGCCAGTGCGCAAGCCTGAAAAAAAGCAATCATTGTTGGTCGGGCTCGAGTTCCTTGGCTTGACATCAGGGTTCAAACTCCTTTCTTTGAATGCATGGCTGTTCACGGCCCTGAAAACTCTTTTGAAGCTCGTCTGATGAGATAGTCTATCAGGCTCCGTCTGAATTGTCCACGTTATGTTTTGCGGGGGACGGCATCTTCCGGCATCATTTTTCCCCCGTTTGCGATATTATTTACAATAAAGCCGTGATTTTCCCGTATTTTTCTTGACCCCGTAACGGAATTGTAATATAATGCGGATGGCATATTATGCGTGTTTTGCTATCCATATATTGCTGCGCAGCCACGCGGGTCGGCCGATAAAAATGTTGAGGTGCTGAAGATGCAGAACAAAACGATGCAACTGAAAGGGTTCACGCGGTTCTTGGCGCTGCTGCTCTGCGCAGCCATGCTGCTGCCGCTGCCCATGTGGGAGGCCGAAGCGGGCGAAGCGACCGCCAAGCACGGCGTTACCACCGTGGACAAGGTGCTTTTCCGCAAGGAGGCGCTGGACGGCGCCGACCATTACGGCTATTTCAGCATCGGCCAAGTGCTCGAAATACTGGGTACCGCTACCGGCTCCGGCCGTACCTGGTATAAGGTAAAGGGCCAGCCCATCACGCCCCAAATCACCTATACCGGCTATGTGCGCGGGGATGTGTTCCGTCCCCTGACCGATCAGGAAGAAGCAAATTTCATTTCCACCGGCAGCATCGTGACCGGCGCGCCCTCCGTCACCAGCAGCATCGTCACGGCCGCTCCCAACTCCACCTACACCACCGGCTATGTGCGCATCACCCAGACCCGCACCAACCTGCGCACCAAGCCCGACGGTTCTTCCTTTTTGCAGCTGGATAAAAATGTGATCCTGCCCTGCTACGGCGAAGAGATCGTGCTGGGCGCGTACCGCTGGATCTATGTGCTGGACACCAAAACAAACAATTACGGCTATGTGCGCAGCGACTGCTATCAGTTTGTGGACGCCTCAGGCAACCCGACATCGGGGCCCAGCGCAAATACCTCGACCCCTATTCCAACCAGCGCTCCGCAGCAGGGCAATTACGCCATCGTCACCGTGGACGCGGCCAACCTGCGCCAGACGCCGAACGGCATCGGCCTTGTGCCCATGGGCGCGGGGTCGGTCATTAGCATCACGGGCACGGAAAACAGCGGCTGGTATCCCGCCCAGTTCGGCGGCTATACCGGCTATGTGAGCGCCGGCCACATCCGGTTTATGACAGCGGCGGAGCTGGCCGCTTACCTTGCCGACGGCACCGTGCCCGGCAGCACGCCCGGCACCGACTCCTCATCCATGCAGGGTTATGTGCGCATCACCGCGGTGCGCGTCAACCTGCGCGATAAACCGGACGGCTCCAGCCTTCTGCAAATGGATAAGGATCAGATTATCCCCTATTACGGCAATCCGCAGTATAAAAACGGCGTCGCATGGCAGTATGTGTACTACACGCCCGCTCGTGTGTACGGCTATGTGCATCAGGATTTCTTTAAGTATACCGATGCCAGCGGCAACGCGGCGTCCACGCCGACGCCCCCGCCCCAAGCCACACCGCAGCCGGGC
>CAZFUT010000071.1:0-11884 GCA_964522425.1 uncultured Oscillospiraceae bacterium | reverse complement strand
CACCCGCTACGCCATGACGGTGGGCGAATACGCCCTGTTTGTGCGCAAGCACCTGAAACTGGATATCGACCTCACCATCATCCCTTTGGAGGGCTGGCGGCGCGATCTGTATCTGGACGATACCGTTACGCCGTGGGTCGCCCCCTCCCCCAGCTGCGCCACACTGAGCGCCGCCCAATGCTTCATCGGCACCTGCCTGTTTGAAGGCACCAATCTGTCGGAAGGGCGCGGCACCACCCAGCCCTTTGAACTGGTGGGCGCGCCGTGGGTGGACGCGGACAAGCTGGCCGACGCCATGAAAAAGCTGTCCCTGCCCGGCGTCTATTTCCGCCCCTGCACCTTTGCACCCACTTTTTCCAAGCATCAGGGCACGCTGTGCCGCGGCGTGCAGATGCACATAACCGACCGCACCTGCGCCAACCTGTTCGCCTCCGGCCTGCACCTTCTGGAAACCATACGTGACCAGCACCCCGGCGATTTTGCCTACCTGACGCCGCCCGCCGGCGAACAGTACCACTTCGACCGCCTGCTGGGCACCAAAGGTTTCAGGCTCGGCAAGCTGGACGCCGACGGCATCCTGCGCGAAAACCTGCCCAAGTTGGAGGCCTTCCAATCAGAAATACAGAGCCTGCTTTTGTATCAGTAATAGGAATCGTCCTACGGCCGCAGTCGAATGGATATCATAAAGCGGAAAATCCCTATCATTTCACGCATTGATTCGGTGCGCTTCGGTGAGGCGCACTTTTTTAATTTTCTTCCCTCCGGGTGGAGGGAGACATTTTCAGCCCCTCATCCCTGCCCGCTCATACCAGTTTCAATCCCCTCCCCCCGGGTGGAGGGAGGGGAGTGTCCAACGGAGCATTTAAAGAAAGTTCAAGAAAGAAAAAGGAGGTGTGTGGGAAGGGTGGAAGTGTCGGTATTGGAGTTTGTCTGTGCCGAAGCGGTTATACGCTTGCGCGAATACCGTTAAAGCATCCTGCAGGTTCTCTGCCTTGCGAGGAAAGCATCTGCTTCGCCTTGCCAGCGTCGGAAGATAGTGGCGCAGGTCGGCATTGACGCCTTCCACCGTGTACGTATCGCTTTTATCCCGCGTATTATGGATATGTCTGCCCGGGAAAACTACATCCAGATACCCTGCATATCCATCCGTGCAGTATCTCTTTGCCTCCGGCGCGGTATCCACCATTGACTGGATGCTCGCGGCGGTTTTGTCCATGCTCACCTTATATCCCACCAATTGCCTCGGCAGGCGGGTCACCATGGTCAGCACATAGAGATTTTCTCTTGTTCCTGTTCGCGGTTTACGCTGCACGAACCAGTAGAGCTCGTCCAATTCAATGGTTTCGGGCTCATTCTCCACTGCGTGATCGCCTTTATTCCTGATTTTGGCACTCTTTTTTTATCCAGTTCATGACATTGGATTTGTTCATGGACAGGATTCTTCCTACCCCTCGCCCGCTGACGCCGGAGTAATACATTTTGAGGGCCAGTTTTCGTGTTTCCTCAGAGTAGGCGTGCTGTTTGGGTTCGACGGTATAGTATTTGCCGCACTCCTTACATTTGCAGCGCTGTGTCCCCGATCCGTTGTATCCCGCCCTCACCTGACTCTTGGTTCTCCCGCAGAATGGACATTTCTTCCACTCTTCTTCTGTGCCTCTTCTCATACTTTCTTTATACCATATTATCCTTTGGTTGGACACTCCCGCTGCACGACGCAAAGCATACGGCGTTGCGCCTCGCCGCCGCCCGAACGCACCGTCGCAGGCTGCTCTTTTAATCCCTTCCCTTGTCAAACCCGATCCCCATGGGATTGGGCGTTCCATCCCCTCGTCCATGGATTGCCGTATTGTTATCAGAATACCGGGGTCCTGAAGCCCGGCCAACGATGCCGTATGCTCAATATTCATCCTTGCCCCGACTCCATGCCAGGTTATCCCATCGTCGTCCCCTCTTTTCATGCGTTCGTCCCTTGTTTGAATCCGCCTTTTGCCGGCCCGTATATCAAGAAAGCCCTTCGATATCGACTTCCGGCGCTTTATTTAGCCGGGAAGCCGTGGTATAATGTCGCGTCAACAGGGGAGGAAACGGTATGGATGTTGTTGTGATCGGGGCCGGGCACGCAGGGTGCGAAGCCGCGCTGGCCGCTGCAAGGTTGGGGTGCAGGACCCTTCTTTTAACGTTAAACATCGATTCGGTCGCGCTGATGCCCTGCAACCCCTCTATCGGCGGCACCGGCAAAGGGCATCTGGTGCGCGAGGTGGATGCTTTGGGCGGCGAAATGGGCCTCAACATCGACGATACCATGCTGCAAAGCCGTATGCTCAATACGGGCAAGGGGCCTGCCGTCCACTCCCTGCGCGCGCAGGCGGATAAGATCGCTTACAAAGAAAGAATGCGCCGCGTGCTTTTTTCGCAGCCCAATTTAACGGTCATTCAGGGCGAAGCAAACGAAATCCTCACCCAAAACGGCCGAATCACGGGCGTTAAAACGTTGACAGGCGATGTTGTTTCCTGCCGCGCCGTCGTTATCGCCACCGGCGTCTATCTGAACAGCCGCATCATCATCGGCGGCACGTCATGGAGCGCAGGCCCGCAGGGGCTGCTCAATGCCAATCATCTGTCCCACAGCCTGATGGCGCTGGGGTTCCCGCTCCGCCGTTTTAAAACCGGAACGCCCGCCCGCGTGGACGGCCGCAGCATCGACTTTAGCAAAACGGATGTACAGAACGGGGATGATCCCGTGATTCCCTTTTCCTTTTTAACCGATCGAACGCTTATCAACACGCACTGCTGTTACCTTACATGGACGAACGAGCGCACGCACGACATCATCCGCGCCAATCTGCACCGCTCCCCCATGTTTTCCGGCGCCATCAAGGGAACAGGCGCGCGCTACTGTCCCTCTATCGAAGACAAGGTGTACCGTTTCAGCGATAAAGACAGGCATCAGATCTTTCTGGAGCCCGAAAGCGCGGGCAGCGGCGAATGGTATGTGCAGGGCATGTCGTCCAGCCTGCCCTCCGATGTGCAGCGGGATATGTATCACACCGTACCCGGCCTGGAAAACGCGGTGCTGACCCGCTACGCCTACGCCATCGAATACGACTGCATCGACCCTTCGGCGCTGTCGCCCACCCTCGCCTCGCTGCAAATCGCCGGGCTTTACATGGCCGGGCAGATCAACGGCACCTCCGGGTATGAGGAAGCCGCCGCGCAGGGCATTCTGGCCGGCATCAACGCATCCCTCTATGTGCACGAAAAAGAGCCCGTGCTGCTGACGCGGGATATGTCCTATATCGGCGTCATGACCGACGACCTGACCGCCAAGGGCACGGACGAACCTTACCGCATGATGACCAGCCGCGCGGAGCACCGCCTCTATCTCAGACAGGATAATGCCGATATCCGCCTGACGCCCATCGGCCACGCGGTAGGCCTTGCAAATGGCGAAAGAATGCGCCGCCTTGAAAAAAAGCTGAAAGAAACAGAAGATCTGAAAGCCCTGATTCACGATGCAGGCAAAGAAGCGGCGCTCTGCGCGCCCGACGCCCGCATCGAAGGGTTGATTGACGACCCTTCGCTGTACACCGAAGGCGCGCTTCGGCAGGCGGAAATACAGATCAAGTATGCCGGATATCTCAAAAAAGAAGAAGCCCATGTACGGCAAACGGCGGCCCTGGAAGGCCGCCTGATGCCCAAAGATATCCCCTATCTGTCTATGGATGCGCTGCGCATCGAAGCGCGGCAGAAGCTGAACCGTTACCGCCCCGTTTCTCTGGGGCAGGCCTCCCGCATCCCCGGCGTTTCGCCCGCGGATATTGCGGTGCTGACGGTATGGCTGCGCCAGCATCGGGCAGAAAAAGGCTGATCAGTTTTCTTTCTCCTCCTGCAAGGCAGCCTGCAAACCGATGGCACATTCCATGCGCTTTTTGAATATCCGGCATCCCAATTCGTATACGCCGGTGATCCTGCCGGTCGCATGGCAGTTGTTGGCGGCACAGCCGCCCGAACAGAACAGCTTTGCCCAGCAGTCTTTGCATTCCGCATGCGAATAGATGGTGCAGCGCCGGAATTCTTCCTGCACCGCTTTATTTTCCACGCCCTTCCAGATATCGCCCAGGCGATACTCCGCGTCCCCCACAAACTGATGGCAGGGATAGAGATCGCCCCAGGGCGTTACGGCCATGTACTCCGTACCCGAACCGCAGCCCATGATGCGCTTGTGCAGGCAGGGGCCGTGCTCTAAATCAAGAATATAATGGTAAAACGTAATCGGCCGCCCCTCATGGGCGCGTTTCAGCATTTCGGCCGCCAGTTTTTCATACTGTTCAAACACAAAAGGCAGGTCCTCCTCGCGGATGGCGGAAGGGCTGGCAGGGTCTGTCACCACCGGCTCCATGCTCAGCTCCGTAAACCCAAGGTCGGCCATGTGCAGGATGTCGTTTACAAAATCAAGGTTATGGCGCGTGAAAGTACCGCGCATATAATAGTTCCTGTCGCCGCGCTTTTCCGCAAAACGCTGAAACTTCGGCACAACGGCGTCATAGCTGCCGCGGCCTTTGGCATCCACGCGGAAACGGTCGTGCACTTCTTTGCGGCCGTCCAGGCTCAGCACCACGTTCTGCATTTCACGGTTGCAGAAATCAATCACATCGTCGTCGACCAAAACGCCGTTGGTGGTCAGGGTAAAGCGGAACACCTTGCCCGTTTTCTTTTCCAGCGCACGGCCGTAAGCGACCAGTTGTTTGACAACCTCCCAGTTCATCAGCGGTTCGCCGCCGAAAAAGTCCACTTCCAGATGTTTGCGGGCGCCGGAGTTTTCCACCAAAAAGTCAAGGGCCTGCTTGCCGACATGAAAAGGCATCAGCGCCCTGTCCCCATGGAACTTGCCCTGTGACGCGAAACAGTAGCTGCAGCACAGGTTGCAGGTATGCGCAACATGCAGGCAAAGCGCCTTGATGACGCCGCCGGGCTTTGCCATGGACTCGGCCTTTTCAAGCAGCGGGTCGTCCGTATACAGCTGGCCCGTGTTTTTAAGCGCCTCTATCTGACGAAGCAGTTCGTCCACCGATTTTTCGGTCACGTCCGGCCTGTCTGCATATTGCTTTAATATGGCCTGTTTGACCGCCTGCCGCGGCTCCGTTTCAAAAAGCCTAATCGCTTCCGCCGAAACGTCGTCCGTTACATGGATCGCGCCGCTGAACACATCCAGCGTGATGGTTTGTCCCAGGGAGGTAAACTGATGGATCATGCTCTCTCCTCAAAGTCAATGCATCATAAAATGCCGCCTGCCCTTGGGCAGGCGGCAAGAGAAACGATGCGAATTACTTGTTGTCTTTGTTTTCGCAAGGCTGGTTGGCCACACCGCAGGAAGTCTTGCAGGCAGACTGGCAGGAGGTCTGGCACTCGCCGCAGCCGCCGTTTGCGATGCTCTTTTGCAGATCGCGGGTTTTCAACGTTTTGATGCTCATTGACATCATCTCCTTTACTGCTTCGTCCGCCGTTCATTTTAACGGCTTTCATATACCGTGTCAAGTTGTGCCCGATAAGCAAAAATGGTATACTGGTTCAAACGGCAAGAGGAGGTTTGCAATGAACAATTTTACATTTTATAACCCCACACATTTTGTATTCGGCAAAGACGCGGAAAACCTCATCGGCGAAAAAATGCGCGAAGCCGGGCTGCACAGCGTTTTGATCGTGTACGGCCAGGGCTCCGTGGTGCGTTCGGGCCTGCTGTCCCGCGTCTGCAAGGCGCTGGAAGACGCTGACATCACTTACGTTGAGCTAAGCGGCATCGTTCCCAACCCCGTGGATGGGCCCGTCTACGAAGGCATCCGGCTGGTGCGCGAGCACCGTTTGGACTGCGTGCTTGGGCTGGGCGGCGCGAGCGCCCTGGACACGGCCAAGGCCATCGCGGTCGGAGCGCCCTATGAGGGCGATTTCTGGGATTTTTATGCGGGGAAAGCCACGGTGCAGGAAGCGCTGCCCATCCTGTCCATTCCCACCATTTCCGCGGCGGGCAGCGAAAGCAGCAACAGCAGCGTCATCACCAAGGAATCTCTGCCCCTCAAGCGCGGCATCAAAACTGAAAAGATCCGCCCGGCCATGGCGCTGATGAATCCCGTCCTCACCTACACCGTGCCGCAAAGCCACAAGGCATACGGCGTCGCGGATATGATGGCGCATATTTTCGAGCGTTACTTCACCAACACGCCGGACGTGCGTTTGTCCGACGAAATGTGCGAGGGCGTGCTGCGCGCCATCATGGCCGCCGGCGTTGAAATGCTGAAGAACCCCACCGATTATGCGTCCCACGCCGACATCATGTGGGCGGGCACGCTGGCCCATAACGATACCCTGAGCCCCGGCCGACAGCAGGATTGGAGCTGCCACGGCATCGGCCACGGCGTTTCCGCGCGCTTTGGCGCGCCCCACGGCGCGGCGCTGGCCGTGCTGTTCCCCGCGTGGATGCGGCATCAGCTTTCACACGACGTGCCTCGCTTCTATCGTTTCGCCGTCAGGGTAATGGGCGTTCCCGAAAGCGCCGATCAGGAAAAGGCGGCGCTGGCGGGTATCGACGCCCTGCGCGCTTTCTTTGACGGCCTTGGATTGCCCGGCAGCCTGAACGCCTTCGGCATCAAAGAAACCGACATTCCCCTGTTGGTCAGGGATGTCGGTTACAACCAGAACGGCGAGATCGGTTTCTTTAACCCCTTAAAGCCCGCCGATGTTGAGGCCATTTACACAGCGGCGCTTACGTAAGCCGCCTGCTTGCAAAAAACCGGTTCAGCAGCGCTTCGCATTCTTCCTGCATGACGCCGCCCAGACAGGGAATCGTGTGGTGAAAGGCCGGCTCCATGGGCAGATGGTAAAGGCTGCCGCAGCAGCCGTACCGGGCGTCGAAAGCGCCGAACACACACCGGTCAAGGCCCGCCATCACCATCGCGCCCGCGCACATGGGGCAGGGTTCCAGCGTCACATACAGCGTACAGCCGCTTAGCCTCCTTTCGCCCAGCACGCGGGCGGCTTCCTCTATGGCCAGGATTTCCGCATGGGCGGTCGGGCTGCTTAATTCTTCCCTTTTGTTGCGGGCCGCCGCGATCACCCGCCCATCCTTGACGATCACCGCGCCCACCGGCACGTCCTGCTGTACGCTCATCGCCTCTTGAATCGCAAGGCGCATCATTTCTTCATGCATCACGTTTCATCCCCCTGCCGAATCATAACACAACTCATTCCCATTTGACCATATGGAGGTATTCTCATGAAAAATCAGGTATTGGAAACCATCGAAAAGCGCCGCAGCCACAGAAAATACCGGACCGTTCCTTTAAGCAAAGAACAGATCGACACGCTGATTGCCGCCGCCCTTCAATCCCCCTCCGCCGTCAACCGCCAGCCCTGGCATTTTTCCGTGGTGCAGAACCAGTCGCTGCTTGACCGCATCCACGCCGCCGCCAGAACCGTCGCTCTGCAGAAAGAAAGCAGAAGCCCGCGATATGACGACGAGCAGTATCACATCTTCTACCACGCGCCGTGCGTTATTTTTCTGTCGGCGGACGTTTCCTCTCCCTACGCGCAGATCGACTGCGGCATCGCCGTGCAAAACCTGGCGCTGGCCGCCGAAAGCATGGGCCTTGGCAGCGTCATATTGGCCATGCCCCGCGACGCCTTTGCAGGCAGCGAACAGAACGATATTGAAAAAGCCTTGGACTTTCCGGCCGGGTACGGTTTTGCCATCGCCATTGCCATCGGTATTCCCGAAGACGGCAAACCCGCGCACGAAATCAAGCAGAACAAGGTTTCCTACATTGAATGATGTAAAATAATCTCTTTTCCCCTCAATTGCTTGTAAAGCATGGTATAATCCTTCCGTATTCCGAAAACTTTTTCCGGAGGAAAGTATGAAAAAAACACTCTCCCTGTTTCTTGCCTGCCTGTTCTGCCTGACGCTGTTTGCCGGGGCCTCCGCTTCCGCTCAGGCAGGCATTACCGGCACACTGTTTCAGGATGCCAACGGCAACGGCATGATGGATGGCGCCGATAAACCGCTTGCCAATGCGGAGATCGCCCTCCTACAGGCCAGCGGCGGCGCGGAAGCAGTGGTCGCCACCGCAACGAGCGACGGGCAGGGGCAGTTCGCTTTTCCTTCGCTGAAGGGCGGCGCGTATGCCGTGCGCGCGCTGCTGCCCAAAAATCAGGTGCCCACCGCTTTTCAGGATGGGGGCAGCCAGGCGTTGCCCGGCAACGGTCAAAGCGCCCAAACGCCGGTGTTTTCCCTCGCGGACGGCGAAACCAGAAACATCCTCATCGGCTCCTCCAAAAAGACGGGCTTCATCAGAGTGATCGCCTTCGGCGATGAAAACGCCAACAGCGGACGCTTCAGCACCGAGCCGCTGCTGGCCAACGTGCTCATCGAAGCCATCTATGAAGCAGACGGCGTGCAGCACGTCGTCGCTTCCGCCACTACCAACAAAAACGGCGAAGCCACGCTGCGCAACCTCACCCCGGCCACCTATCGCGTCGCGGCGACGCTTCCCGAACCCTATATCATCGGCCCCCTCGGCACAAAAATATCGCTGTTCTACAACTGCATCGTGCCCAGCGACGACAGCCGCGGCCTTTCGGAGCCGATTCGGGTACCGGCAGGCGGCAGCGTCGGCATGGGGGTCGGCGGCGTGCTGACGGGCAAGGCCCTCGGCAAAGTGTGGATGGACACAAACAACAACGGCAAAATGGACGCTGGCGAACCGGGGGCCGACGGCGTCAGCATCCGGATCACCAACCCGGAAAAGGGAGTTGACCGTTCCGTGCTCACGGGCAAAGACGGCGCCTATGCGTTCGATAAATTGCAGGCAGGCTCCTACCGGCTCAGCGCCGTGCTGCCCGAAAACGCCATGTTCACCGTACCCGGCGATTCCCTGCTGTCCGGCAGCAAGCAGTCAGACGCCGCAGACATCAGCGTTACCCTGGGCCAGGCAACCGATGTAACGCCCATCGGCGTCACGGCGTTGACCAAATTGGAAGTGCTGGCTTTCCACGATCATAACGCCAACGGCCTGAAGGATGAAGGAGAACCCGCCTTCGCGGGCGCCCATGTGGAAGCTGTCCCAGCCGACGGGAAAGCCGTGCAGGCCGTGACCGACGCAAACGGCACGGCGGTATTCTCCCCCATCCGCGCGGGCAAGGTGGAAATCCGCTCGACCCTGCCCGATCAGCAGGTCTTTACCGTACACCACGAAGAGGGCAGCATCTTTTCCACCGCCACCGCCGTCCATAGCGCGAGCGCAGATTATACCTTGGAACCCGGTGACCACGCCAGGGTTTTAGCGGGCGTTACGCTGCCCGCTTCTATGAGCGGCACCGTGTTTGACGACGCCAACCTGTCAGGCATCTTTGAAACCGGGGAAAGCAACGTAGAGGGCATATCGGTGGAAGCCATCAACGCAAACGGCGAATCGGTCGCCGAGGCCAAAACAAACGCTGAAGGCTCTTTTACCCTGCAAAACCTGCTGCCCGGCACCTACACGGTTCGTTTCAATATTGTTTCCCCCTATGTTTTCTCCGGCGCATCCTCTACCGGCGCGGAGACCGAAAACAAAGTCGTCACCCAAACGCCCGCGTATGGCGATACCGCGCCCGTTTCCGTAAAGCCGGGGGATGCCGCCGCGCACATCGACGCCGGCATCTTCCGCTCCGCCATCCTCAACGGCAAAGTATTGCTGGGCGATATGAGCGATGGGTTCTCTGGCGGCGTCGGCGGGTTGGAGGGCGTCCGCATCGCCCTGCTGGATGCCGAGGGGACGCCGGTATCGGATTATACCGTTGCGGAAACCGATGCATCGGGTGCCTTTTCCTTAAAGGGCGCGCTGCCCGACACTTATAAGCTGCGGTACACGCTGCCCGAAGGCGCCGCCTTTTCCAGGCCCATGCAGGAAGAAAGCGTCTATGTAAGCGACGCCATCACCGTAAAAAGCAGCGATGTGCTGGATACCGAACCGCTGTTTGCCGTGCGCACCGCCGCTGTCGCGGGCGCAGTGTACAGCGATATCAGCGCCGACGGCAGGAAGGACGAAAGCGATCCCTCTGTCAGCGGCGCTTCCGTCAGGCTGGTCTCTTCCGAGGGAACGGCCGCAGAAACAACGACGGACGAACAGGGCCAATACCGTTTCACCTCCCTCCGCCCCGGCAATTACACCTATGAGATCGCTTTGCCGGAAGGAAACCTGATCATGAAGGCGGACGGGCTTTCGATCGACGCAAAGCAGCAGAACACCGCTTCCTGCCCGCTTGCGCTCAAAATGGGCGAGCAGCTGGAGGGAGCAAACATTGCTTCCTCCCCCGCCGCCCAGCTGCACCTCTCCGCTTTCTATGACAACGACCTGTCCGCCACGCTGACGGATGTCGATACGCCCTATCCGCAGGCTGCCCTTACCCTCACCCACGAATTAACGGGGGCTTCCTTCCCCGTAACGCTGGATGAAAACGGCTCCGCAGCGCTGGAAAACCTCTATTACGGCCGTTACGCTTTCTCGCTGCCGCTGCAGGATGACCATGCCGTCACCGCCCCGCAAAGCGAGCCGTCCGGCGGCGAATGGAAGGGCGCTTTCACCATCGGCGAACCCAGCGATACGCTGTCCATCGCCCTTGTGCAGTACGGCTCCGTTTCCGGCAATGTCTGGAACATGGACGGCAGCAATGATCACATCGCCGGCATCCCCATTGCCTTGCGCAACGCCGATACCGGGGAACAGGTGGCGGCCGCCAGCACCGATGCGAACGGCGCCTACGTTTTCGGCAAGCTGCTGCCCGGCAACTATGCCTTATCCGCCCGCGTAGCCGCAGGCTTCCGCTTTGCGCGCAGCGTGGATACGCAGGTGCGTCCCAGCGTCATCGTCTCCGACAGCAATGCGGCGTCGGAAAGCGGGCAGTCCTCTCCCCTTTCGCTTTCCATGGGCCAGCACTTGGCAGAGCAGGATATCGGCATCGGCGCAACGGGCAAGCTGGGCGACTTTGCCTGGCTGGATACTGACGGCGACGGCATGCAGGATACCGATGAGCCCGGCATCCCGGGGCTCACGATCCGCCTGTCCCGTTACGGCGAAATCGCGGCCGAAGCAGTGACCGACGCCTACGGCCGCTACATGATAGGCGATCTCTACCCCGGGGAATACACGGTGGAAGTCGAGCTGCCCGCCGAACTTAAGAGCACCAAGCAGCAGACCACCTTCCCGCTGGTCGCCAGCGTGCTGCCCGCCGGGCAGACGGGCACAGCCCGCGCCGAGGGCATCGTCGTTCCCAGCAAGTCGCGCAACCTCAATTGCGACCTCGGCTTTACGCTCGTCACCCCCGGCAAATACCCCGCCAATCTCAGAAACCTGCCCACCAAAGACTGGACGCCGCTTGTCCCCTACACGCCCACCCGGTAAATCGGGCGCATAACAAAAACCGCTTTGCCCCAAATAGGCAGAGCGGTTTTGGCTTTAGCAGGGAATATTATTATACTTTCAGAACGGCGCCGGCCAGATCATCGAGCCAGTTCCCTTCAAACAGCTCGATCATGCCCTTGTCGCAGGCGGCAGTCAGCTTCACATCAATGGGCATACGCGCCACATGCGGTATGCTGTGCTTTTCCGCAAGCAGGGCGGGATCGCTGTCGCCAAAGGGGTAGCAGCGGGTTCCGCAGTCCGGGCAGGTATAATAGCTCATATTTTCCACCAGCCCCAGAACGGGGATATGCATCAGATCCGCCATCTTCACGGCTTTTTCCACGATCATCCCGACCATTTCCTGCGGCGTTGTCACCAGCACGATACCGTTGACAGGCAGAGACTGAAAGACCGTCAGCGCCACGTCCCCCGTGCCGGGCGGCATGTCAATG
>CAZFUT010000070.1:0-12910 GCA_964522425.1 uncultured Oscillospiraceae bacterium | reverse complement strand
CTTCTTCGTTTGGTTTCTTCATTCCTCATCACCAAGAATATTATATCACTTTTTCAATATCTTGTATATCGTTTAGAAAATATTTAGTATTATATACAATTGCTACGTCGTGTATAAATTGCTCGGCTCCCGTCCAGTCGCCACTCAGCTTTTCTCGTAACCATCGATCTACGAAGATATCCTGCTGGTTCACCTCAATTTTTATCCAACTTAAAGAGGGCTCCGCAATACCCGTGATGGATATCAATAAGATGAGAATAATTATCAATGGGAAAAAATGCCATGTGTTGTTTGTATTCATGGATACCTCCATTTAATCCTGCACTATCCACGGTACTGTATCATTGTATGTAGTATCGTAATCCAGATAATTATACTGGCCCCAGCTATGAGGATCTGTTACGTCAAAAATAGATTGAATACGAACTGTGTTTTTCTTATCTTTAGTATTGGCTTGAATTACCGCATTTGGTATTACTTCTCCAATGGGAGAGATATAATATCCTATGTAAAAATACACATGAGAGCGATTTTTTTGATATATAACTGCTCCCACAGGAATTTCAGATAATTTATCCAAGTCAAGATTTTTGAGACCCCTGCTTCCACCAATGAGATTATCCAGTGCGGAGGTCGTGCCCGTTTTCACTTTATAGGTATTCTTGAAAGCGTCAGAAGTAAACCAGAATTTTGCAGCCAATACTATGAGGCCTATACAATCTACAACCCCCTCGTTATTTTTTTTGTAGCTAATAGGACTACCATACTTAAAGGGCTCGCCTTCTGCAATTTGGGTTAGAAACTTAAGCAGAAGCGAAACCGGTAATTTTGAAGTGTTAGTACCCCAATCATTAGCCTCAAAAGGTTCAAGTGTGAGAATACTTAGAGCCTTCCTACCACCGTTCTTATCATAAAATGAAGTAGGTGAATTGGTACAATAAGAGAAAATATTATGAGATAAAACACTTCCCAAGGAACCGAGCATACTATCCGCCCCAATAAACCTCTGCAGCTCAGGATAGTAATACCTGCTTCTAAGATAGTACATCCACGTTTCTTCGTCCCAGACATACCCCCTGTACCTGAACGGGTTGTGCTTTCCCAGCGTCGTGGCCATGGGGCCGGTCACGCTCTTTTTTTCGCCCCAGGCGCCGTAGGTGTATTGTACCACGGTGTTCCCGGCGGCATCAACAATGGCGATGATGTCGCCTTGTAAATTATGCACATAGCGATAAGTCACGCCGTTGTAGACCACCTGCGCGGGCCGATCCTGCGCGTCGTAATAGAAGTGCATCGTTGGGCCATTCGTCACCGTCATGTGCACGATGTTCTTGCCGCTGAGCACATAATCGGTCACAATGTCGCCCTTTTTCTTCTGCACCCGCAGGCCGTCGGCGTTGTACTTGTATTCCACCGTGCCGCCTGCGTTGCTTGCTGGGATTATACCGAACGCACTATCCCGAAACATCGTTGCACGCCGTACCGGCTTGTGCGAAAATGGAGGCGCAGAAGCGGAAGCCCTTCCAAGAAAAAACGTGCACGATGAAATGTTCGTGAATTTTTTTGCAATCGGGCGGAAAAAAACGCGCGCAAAATCCGTCTATAGAGGTAAGGAGGTGGTGACATGTACGACACCGCTGCTGCAGAAACGGTGAGAAGGCAGCGTTTTGAACGATGGGTGAAACAGTATGGCGCAAGCGTCCTGCGCACTTGTTTCGCCTGTCTGGTTAACAAAGCCGAAGCGGAAGACGCTACGCAGGACACCTTCTTGAAGGCATGGATGGCAATGAACCAGTTTGAAGGGCGCAACGAAGCGCATGAAAAGACCTGGCTGCTGCGCATCGCCATCAACGTATGCAATGACTACTACCGTTCCAGGTGGTTCAGGCATGTGAACATGGAAAAAGCATTGGAGGATCTTCCCAGCCGCTATCTGCTGACGGAGGCGGAGGACAGGACGCTGTTCCTGGACGTTCTGCGCCTGCCCGCAAAACTGAAGCAAGTCATTCTGCTTCACTATTATCAGGAAATGACGCTGCAAGAAGTGGGCGAGGTGCTGGGCATTGCCGCTTCCACCGTATATCGCCGGCTGAGGAAGGCGGAAGAAGCATTAAAAATCACGCTGACAGGAGGAGCAGACGATGAACGGTAATCGCATCAAACGAGTCATGGATCTCGGCCTCTCCAGCCTGCAAATGACGGAGCGTGAGATGAATGGCCTGATCAGGAAGGCTGAAGGAGGAAAAAAAGTGAAAAAGAAGTTATCGGTGGCAATGGTATTGACAATCATAATCATTACGATGGCGGCGACGGCTATTGCAGCTACGCTTGTATGGGAAAAATACGTAATGGATGTCAAAAAAAGAGAGCAGTCGCAGGGCGCGTATGCTTCATGGGAAATCAAGAACAAGCAAGATCTGGTCAAGTCCTTGGTTGACATGGGATATATCGAGGAATCTGATGAAACTCGGCAACTGTTCAATGACACTACCGGCAAGGATGAACAAGAAAAGATTGCCGACAAACTCATGATGCTACTAACAAAGCAAACTGACGCAAAAGAAATCAATGCTGACATTATCACCTATTCGATTTTTGGCCCCGAATCAACGTGGACTTCCGAGCAAAGGGTGTGGTGGCAGCAGGTGACCAATATGTTCAGAAACGCCGAAGACGACACAGATTCCTTTGTGCCGGCGGGTAAAGATGATTTACCTGAGACGCAGGCCGTCGCCATTGCTAAAGCAGCCATTATCAAGGCGTATGAATTGCCTGCTGATGCATTGGAGCAGGCACAGGCTGTTGCCGACATGTATGTGACAAAAGCGCGACCCGACTATCGCCGATGGATGATTCAATTTCAGATGATAAAACCGGGTACTGAAAACTATGTCGAAAGCGTGTACGCTGCCGTAGTGGATAATAAAGGAACCGTCATTGCAGACCCCGACGTCAGTATGCCTCATGTCGAAGAGACGGCCGCGGCGTATAAAAGCCCGAAAGAAACCACAAGCTCTCAATTGGCGGATGAATACTATGCCATGGCCGAAAAGGCGGGAAACCCGAATTTGCAGGGGTGGTCCTTGGAGGAAAAAGCGGAGTTTTCAAACAAAATGCGGGACAGAATACTTACCGCATTAGAGCAAGGGCGATTACAGGATCTGAAACGAGGCGAATCACCGGTTATGGTTATGATTGCAGCGGCGCACTATGTTTACGGTATCCCCGATGCGCTGGCTATTTCCGCTGATGACGCATTGAAAGCGGCAAGAAAGGCGATACGGGAGTCGGGAGGCTATTCTGAACAGGAGGCCGAAAGCTTTCACCAGTCCGGCATGTTTTATGACGTAACCGATTCGGAAAAACCGGTTTGGAGGTTTGTATTTCAGCCTCAGAAACGTTTTGACATGGTCATATACCGAGTTGAAATCGATGCCAAAACAGGCAGTATCATCAGCTGCGAGACGACAAAATCCAAACCAGTTGACCTAAAAATCGAAGAGCTATCATATTATTTGAAACTTTTTTAGAACTTCAATCATGTTAAGGGGACTGTAACATAAGCGCTGGAAGAAAGGAGCATCCCAAACATCGGGACGCTCCTTTTTTGATCGGACAGATTCTTTTTTACAGCCCCGCCGTCACAACATTCGTTTCCTCAATGCGAAACGGCGTATCGGCCTGTATCTTTTGCAGGATGCGCGCCCTGTCTTCGCCCTGCGCTGTCATGGGGCTGAAATCGTTCCGGGGGCGCGCGCCGCTGGTGATGACGGGGAGAAGCGACCAGGTTACGGGCTGTAAAACGCCGTTTTGCACCGTCAGCGTCGCCTTGACCAGGGTGGCGTCAAACTCGGTCAGATTGAGGTTGCCGCCGAACACCAGGTTGCCCAGCCCGTAAAAGATGGGCTTGCCGCGGTAATACTCCACGCCCTGCACCACATGCGCGTGCGTGCCCACCACCATGTCCGCGCCCAGGTCGATGGCGCGGCGGGCGATCTTGGTTTGCAGGGCGTTGTGTTTGGCGTCGTATTCCTTGCCGAAGTGGGCGGAGTATACGATGTAGTGGCAGCCGCCGGCCAGCAGGGCGGCGATATCCTCCTCCATCTGCCTGGGGTTCTGGCGGAAGGTGGTTTCACGGATGCCCGCAAAGCCGATTTTGACGCCGTCCTTTTCGTAGACGTCCAGATGCCCGTAGCCCGAATAGCGAAGGCCCGCCGCCTCAAGCGCCGCGATGGTGGACTTTTTGCCCGATGCGGTATAGTCGATGTGGTGGTTGTTGGCCACGTTGACGGCTTCCACCGAGGAGGAGGTGAGGATGGCGGTATAGCCGGGGTCGCCCCTGAAATTGTGCTGCCGCTTTTTGAAGCCCTTTTCGTCTTCCTGCAGCACGACTTCAAGGTTGAGCAGCGTCAGGTCGTCCTCGGCAAAGACGGGGCGCAGGTGCTGAAGCGGCCACAGCATCCCCTTTTCGGCGATGGCGTTGTCGAAGGACTGGGGCTTCTTACGGTCGGGGCGGTCGCTGCCCAGCACGCAGTCGCCGCCGAAGGTAAGCCGTATTTCGGTGCTGACGGGGGGCAGCGCCGCTTTTTGGGGCAGCCGGGCGGTGGGCGCGGGGGTGGAACCGTTTTTCTTCGCGCCTGCCCCGCTCAGGATATCCGCAAGGGCGGCTTCGCGCGCCGCCTTGTCGTCCAGGATCAGCAGCTTGGTGTTGCGGGGCAGGGTGCGCCACAGCCATTCGGCGTTGATGTTTTCGCTTTCGCCCACGCGGATGCAGCCGTGGGAGGCTTTCTGCCCGAGCAGCTTTTCCTGCTCGCTCTCGTCGCGCCGCCCGTTTTTCATCTTAAAGCCCACGCTGTGCAGCAGGTTGCCGCCCGAATAGCGGATGCAGAAATCATAGGTAAAGCCGCCCTGCGAAAAGGCGGGCACACGCTTTTCCAGCACAAAGGCCCCGGCGTGCGTTTCGCGGAACAGCTTGTTTTTGGCCATCAGCCCCATGCTGACGGGCAGCACGGCGATGGCTTCGCCGTCCTCGTACACCGTCATGGTCTGGGCGTTTTTATCGGCCACAAGGCCGTAGCGCGTGTCGGGATCGACCATTTTGATCTTTTTTACCGGCATATAGCCTTCCACGTACGAGCCGTCTTCGTGCGTAAAGGCGCCTACATAGGCATACTCGCCTTCTATGCGCAGGACGTTCAGCGCCTGCGTCTGCCCGTGTACCTGGCCGACGGTTTTGCCGCCGCCGGGCGCCGCGGTCAATTTCTGATGGGCCAGCGCCCCGATGTCCACCACGGCGATGGGCGCCTGCAGCGCCTGCCGGATGGCCTCCGGGCTGCTGTTTACGGGCAGGAAGTCGCCGGGCTTAGTGGGCGTGACGGGCCGGGCGGGGCGGGGGCCCAGCACGGTGATATCATGGCGGTGCTCGCTGCCCCGTACATCGGAAAGCGAAAAAACCAGCGTATACGGCCCCGGCGCGATGGCCTTGCTTCCCTTGCCGTCCTCCAGACGGAACAGGCGCGGCACGCCCGGCTTGCACTGTATTTTCCATTTGGCGCGCGTTTCGCCCTCGGGCGTCTTTAAAAACACGTTCAGCCAGCCCTTGGCGGAGGTCATGTAATCCACCTCCAGGCTTTCGCCCCGATAGAGGGTATCGCCGGCGGGCAGCAGGTAATCAAACCCTTCCTGCGCCAATGCTAAGGGACACAGCAGCAGAAAAAAGAGAAAAAGCAGCGGGATGATCTTGCGCATAAGGTTTCCTTTCTTGGTCGGTACGGAAGCATTATACCATAGAAGCGTCGTAGATTAGACGATGAAAAAAGCAAAAAAGTTTCAAAACGGATTGAGAAAATTTGTTTCTCACGGTAGAATGGACGGGAAAGGGAGGAAAAGCCCATGCCCAAGCCCGAAAAAACAAACGCCATGCGCATTTTGGACGCCATGAAGATCCCCTACGAGGCCTTAAGCTACGAAAACGACGGCACGGCCAAGGACGGCCTTACTGTGGCGCAGCTTGTGGGCGAAAGCCCCGAATATGTCTATAAAACGCTGGTCACGCTGGATGAAAAGGGCGTGCCCCATGTGTGCGTGCTGCCCGCCGACAGGGAGCTGGATTTGAAGGCCGCCGCGCGGCATTTTAACGTAAAGTCGCTTGCCATGGAAAAGGTGAAGGACTTGAAGGCGCTGACCGGCTATGTGCGCGGCGGCTGTTCGCCCATCGGCATGAAAAAGCCTTTTCCCACCGTGATTGAAAAGGCGGCCGAAAACAAAGACCATGTGCTGGTATCGGCGGGCAGGATCGGCCTGCAATTAAAGATCGCCCCCGGCAGCCTTGCCGAGGCCGCCAAAGCACAGTTCGACAGCATTGTGAGGTAAGGATGGAAGGAAAGCTCTGGGTACGTTTGATACGCCACAACAAGATCGTGCGGGACATCACCCTGCCCTGCTCTGCAAACGATTGGGAGGAAACGCTGCGCGAAGCCTGCCGCCAAATGGATCTGTCCGCGCCCATCCCGCTGCCGCGCCACCTGCGCGACTGGGACCGGTTTAAGCTGATGCGCTTTTTGCCCTCCGATTTTATGGACGCGGTGTCCTTTGACCGCATGGAGACGGAATATTTTGAAGAGGGCGCGCCCAGAAAGCGCGACCGCGATCCGAGGAACGCATGAAGTACGGGTATTTCCTGATCGACCTCGATCACACGCTGTTCGATTTTGAGCGCGCCGAGGAGGAGGCCTTCCGCGCCGTGATGAAGCGGCGCGGCATCGAATACACATTGGAGCGGTTCAAACGCTATCAAAAGATCAACAGCCATTACTGGGAAAAGCTGGCAAAGGGGACGGTCAGCAAGGAGCGTCTGCTGGTGGCGCGCTTTGAAGACTTTGCGCTGAAGGAGAACCTGTCCCTGGACGCCGAAGGAACCAACCGCGATTATCTGGACTATCTGTCCACCACCGGGTACTTGATCGACGGCGCGCCGGAGCTGGTGCGGGCGCTGCACGAAAAAGGAAAGATCGCCATCGTCACCAACGGCGCGTCGCGCGCGCAGCACGGCAAGGTGCGCAACATGGGCATTGCGCCCTATGTGGACGCGCTCATCATTTCCGAGGAGGCGGGCTGCGAAAAGCCCCAGCCCGGCATCTTTGAAACGGCGCTGGCGGCCCTTCAGTGCCCCGACAAAGGCCGCGCCATCATGATCGGCGACGCCCCGGTATCGGACATCGAGGGCGCGCAGAACGCCGGGATAGACGCCCTGCTGTTCGATCCCGCCGGGCGCTACGCCAACGTGCGCGCCACCTACCGCGTGGGCAGACTGGCCGACATCATCCCTGTGTTGGAGGCAGACCATGAAGCGTGAACGCATCATTTTCCCGCCCGGCTTTCCCATCGAGGCGCCGGACATCCCCGCCGCCCGGTACGCCGCCAAGGAGCTTTCGCGCGTGCTGCAAAAAATGAATGGGCATGTTCACCCCGTTCAGACAAACGCCCCCGGCTTCCGCCTGCGCCTTGTGATGGCGCGGGACGGAACGCCCGGGGGTGCTTTTACGCTGCGGGCGGATCAGGGGGGCGTCGTGATCGCGGCCTCCCACCCCGCGGGGCTGGTGTACGGCGCGTACGCGCTTATGGAGCGCTGGGGCTGCCGCTTCCTTGCGGCGGACTGCGAAGTGATCCCGGGTACCCTTGCGATAGAAGCCTTTGAGGCCTGCGAGCAGCCCGCCTTCCGCGCGCGCGAGCTGTTCTGGCGCGAGGCCATGGACGGCGTATTCACCGCCAAGTTGCGGTTAAACTCTGCCCGCTCGGCGCTGTCCGAGGAGCAGGGCGGCAAAATGATGTTCTATAATTTCAGCCACACCTTTGACCAATTGGTGCCGGCGGACAAGTGGTTTGACGCCCACCCCGAATATTTTTCCGAGGTGGGGGGCAAGCGGCAGCGCGAAAAAACGCAGCTGTGCCTGACCAACGACAGCGTGCTGGCCCTTGCGGCGGAGGGCGTGCTTAGATGGAAAAGAGAGCACCCCCGGTACACCGTTTTCTCCGTCGCCATGAACGACTGGTACAGCCCCTGCTGTTGCCCCGCCTGCCGCGCGGTGGATGAAGAAGAAAGCAGCCACGCGGGCACCGTGATCCGCTTTGTCAACGCCGTGGCCGAGCGGGTGACGGCGGTTTATCCCGACGTGTATATCCACACCTTCGCCTACCTGTACTGCCGCAGGCCGCCGCGCCATGCGCGCCCCCATTCCCATGTGATCGTGCGCCTGTGCCCCATCGAGTGCTGCTACGCCCACCCCATGGAAACCTGCGCCGCGCATATCGACTGCATCGACGTGCAGTCGGGCCGGGCGGCCCGCTTCACCGAGGCCGCCTCCTCCGCCTTCATCGAGGATATGAAGGGCTGGGCGGCCATCACCGACAACCTGTACATCTGGGATTACACCACCAACTACGCCCACTACCTGCTGCCCTTCCCCAACTTCGGGGCCATGCAGGCCAATCTGCGCTTTTACCAGGAGATGGGTGTCAAGGGCGTGTTTGCGCAGGGCAATTTTTCTATGGGAAAAGCCTCCGCGCTGGCGCAGCTGAAGATCTATCTGCTGGGCAAGCTTTTGTGGAACCCCGATCAGGACGTAAGCGTCCTGACCGATGATTTTATACGGGGTTACTACGCGGAGGCCGCCGGGCCCATGCGCCGCTACGCTGCGCTGTGGCGGCGGGAAAGCCCCCACCACGCCGGCATCTACGACGAGGCCGACGCGCCCTATCTGGACAGGGAGCGGCTGCTCAGCGCGCAGGCCCTCATCGGCGAAGCGCTGGCCCTTGCCCACACGCCCGAAACGCGGGAAAGGGTGAAGCGCGAGGCCCTGTCGGTGCGCTACGCCCTGCTGGCCCAAGCCGGCCCCTCTATCCCCGGCCGCGCTGAAGAAGCCCGGCGGTTTGTGCGGGACGCCCGCCGCCTCGGCATCACCGAACTGCACGAGCGCAAGGACTGGGCCGCCTCCGCCGCGCTTTTGGAAAACGGCCCCACGCCGGAAAAACGGCATGCGCTGCCGGGTATCAGTTATCCGATATGATGTTTGGGGTTATCCGTGTCCTGATATTGCTGAAGAAGCTGCCTTATCGCATGCGTATCATGGATGATGATATAGCCATCTTGCCGGCTGAGAATCCCGTGCTCGGATAATTCGCTGAAAGCATTGCTGACCGTAACCCGGCTGGTACCAATAATGTTCGCTACATCCTGATGCGTGAATCGGATGTTTATTCGAGTACCATTGTTTAACGGCGTACCATACTGATCAACGAGATTGAGGAGGATCTGGCATATGCGCCTGAGAGATTGGGCGAAAGATGTTTCTAACAACTGATGGTAAAGTATATTGTGCTTCTTACAGATCAGCTGCATCACGCGATGAGCCAACGAAAAGTCTTGCGCCATGGTTTTCAGAAATTCTGATGCGGGGATCGCGTATAGTACCGATTCCACGATGGCGACGGCAGAGGTTGTATGCGGCTGAGAAAGAATAGCCGAATTTTCGCCCAATAAACAGCCTTTTTCTGCAATATACAGCTGCCGTTCGCCGCCAGACTCCAGATAACAGGTAATTCGAACTCGGCCCGACAGCACCAAATAAACGGTCAGAGGCATATTTCCCTGCGCGTATAGCGTTTTTTCTTTCTCAACGCGTATTGGTTTAATGTTTCCGACCAAATTGTGCCAGAGTTTAGGGTCGTCGCTGATCCATGGGGAATTGTTTTCCCAAAGCATTTCCATTTTATGCCTCCGCCGCAAGTTGCCCTATTTGATCTCTTTGAACATCATGGTTTATATCGAAACTCATACGCATTATATTTATACAAAATTGCAGCCTGTTTGTAAAGCGCTTTATAGATATGCTGGTGGCAAGCTGGTATTCTACCATTAACGCAAAGCAAGCGCTTGTAACAAATGAATGTGACCAGGATAGGGTCAGCATTCAAAGGCCCGTGTCTGATGTAAGGAGGGGTCGGATTGTCAAAAGTTGAAGAAAAGTTAAACCAGATGGGGCTTATCGTCCCAGAAGCCCCTAAGCCGGTAGCGGCCTATGTCCCAGGCGTGGTGGATGGCAGGAAAGTTTATACATCCGGCCAGCTTCCCATTCAAAACGGGGCATTGGTCAAGGGCAAACTCGGCGAAAGCCTCTCTGTTGAAGAGGGGTACGTTGCCGCCCGTATCTGTGCGCTCAATTGCCTGGGCGTGCTGAAAAGTCTGGTAGGGGATTTGGACAAAGTAGAGCAAATCCTCAAAGTAGTGGGGTTTGTCAATTCCACTCCGGCATTTGATGCGCAGGCAAAAGTAGTCAACGGCGCGTCGGAATTGCTCGGCGAAGTTTTCGGCGAGGCGGGCATTCATGCGCGCAGCGCGGTCGGTGTGGCCGCTCTTCCGCTGGGCGCTGCTTGCGAAATAGAAATGATCGCTATCATCAGGGAAAACTAAAAAACGGAGGGTTGGTATCATGTCTTATAATTGGGAAAAACTAAGAAAAGAAGAATGGCCCGTTTTGGAAACCATGACTTTTTTGGATGCTGCCTGTGTAAGCTTTGCCCCTCAACGCGCTGTGCGTGCCGTTAAAGCGTTTGCTGATATGACGGCCACGCAGAAGGAAGCGAACTCGAGCGCACATCATATTGCCATGGATCAATTGCGGAACAAAGCCTACGTGGAGGCCGCAAAGCTTTTGAATGCCGATATGGAGGAGATCGCTCTGGTGGAGAGCACTTCCCATGGTCTGAATATTGCCGCCAGCGGCATTGATCTTGCTGATGGGGATAATATTCTCACAACAAACCTTGAGTTTATTCAGGTCGCGCTCCCATGGTGCGTGATGCGCAAGAATAAAAAAATAGATATCAGGGTTTGTAAGACACCTGATAATCGATTTAGGGCGAAAGACTTTGCCGCGCTCGCTGATGAACATACCAGAATATTGGTTATGTCCACTCTGGAGTGGTGCAATGGATGGGCAAGCGATCTGAAGGAGATCGGGGATTTCTGCAAACAGCATGATATCTTCTTTGTGGTGGATGCCGTTCAGCAGCTTGGCGTTACCGCGATTGACACAAAAGCCTGTCATATCGATTTGCTGGCAGCCGGCGGCCACAAATGGCTCAACAGTCCCTATGGAACGGGTGTCCTTTATGTGCATAAAAACGCTCTCTCAAAGATACGCCAAAGCTATGCAGGGTATCTGAACACAACGGTGCCCGAAGGCGGTTGGGGCGCTTATTGGGAGAATCCCGCCGCCCCGTCGGTATATGACTGGACGTTCCCAGAGACCGCCCGCAAGTATGAAATAGGCGGCACATCCAACTACGCAGGGGCGATAGCGCTGGGAGAAAGCCTCGCGCTCGTCAACGAAATCGGCATTAAAACCATCGAAGCACGAGTGCTGGAAATCAGCGGATACTGCATGGATCGCATGGAGGAGATCGGTGGCACGCTGATTACGCACCGGGATCCGGGGCATCGCGGCGGCATCGTGATCGCGCGCCTTTACAACGATCTGGATGTTGACAGGATGATTCTGAAAAAGCTTCATGCGCGCAACGTGTTTATTGCACAGCGGTTTACCGATTATGTGGGCGGTTTCCGTATTTCTTGCCAGTATTTCAACAATAAGAAAGACATTGACAATATGATCGATGCAATGAAGGATTTGATTGCGGAAATCGGCCATGCTCCTGACTATCAAGCATAATTGTACATAAAAAGGATCGGGGCCATCAAAGTAAAGCGACTCTAAAAATCAGATAAATAGGCGTATCTAAACGATAAGGGCTTGTTTTCTGCGAGCGGCAGGAGGCAAGCCTTTTAGATTGCTGCAGAATAATTATACAGATTCTGTAAGCTGTTTTACAGATTTTCTATCATCATTTCGTTATACTGCTTCTATCAAAATGAGAGCGTGGACTTGTAGAATCAGTCTTTATCCCTGTGCTTTGCGTTAGACTGCATCCTGTATTCGCCTCATTCATCTTTGCATCCAATCGAATACCTATCTCATTTGAAAGGAGTTGTCTATGTTCACAAAATCCGATGCCAAGCGCATTGAATTCCATGGTGGTATGCTGGGGCTGGCCATCCCCTTCGTTCTCCTTTTCAGTGGCATTATCTGGCTCTCGGTAGCCGGGAAGGCCATGCCGATGGCCTTTTGGGCACCGACCTTGGCTGCCATATTAGCCGCTGTTGTCTTGGCGAAGAAACCCTCTCAATGTGCGGAACTGCTGATTGAGGGTATGGCCAACGAGATGGTCGCGATCATGCTGATGGCCTGGTTTCTGGCGGGTATCGTTGCCCAGCTGCTTAAAAGCACAGGCCTGATTCAAGGCTTGATATGGCTATGCGTGTCCATTGGCGTAAACGGTGCATTCTTTCCGCTGATTACATTTATTTGCGGCAGTCTGCTGTCTACGGCGACAGGCACAGCATTGGGCACGGTGATTGCGTTGGCCCCCATTCTCTATCCTGTCGGCGTCGCCTTAGGGGCTAATCCTCCCGTCATGCTGGCGGCGATTGTAAGCGCTGCATACTTTGGCGATAATATTGCACCCGTATCTGATACAACAATCGCTTCCGCGTATTCGCAAGGCACCGACGTATCGAACGTTGTGCGCTCCCGCCTGAAGTATGCTTTTGTCGCCGCAGGCATTGCTGCGATTGGGTTTATTATCTTTGGCGGCATGGGCAGCCACGCAGGCCAGCTTGATCTCTCTTATGTGGGAGAGGTTTCGCCTAAGGGTCTGATCATGCTGATTGTTCCTGCGCTGTTGATCTTCCTGATGTATCGAAATGTACACCTGATTGTTGCGTTGATCAGTGCGGCTGCCATCGGCATATTGCTGGGTATTGTCTCGGGGCTGCTGTCCATTGACCAGCTGT
>CAZFUT010000069.1:0-12915 GCA_964522425.1 uncultured Oscillospiraceae bacterium | reverse complement strand
CGACCTCGCTCTCATCCTCCTGCGCAACGCTCACTTTTCGTAAGCGATGGCCCTGCTTACATGCGGCCGTATAAAAAGAAAAAACAGGGACAGCGCCTCGCAAATCATATACGCAGCATTCAGTTGAACGGGGCCTCGATGCTTAACAGCCGCATATATTTTTTGGGGGTCACCCCCTTGATTTTTTTGAACGACCGAATAAAGTAATTTACGTCCGAGAAGCCGACATCCATGGCGATCTCCGTAACATTTTTCTCGGTAGAAGCCATTAAACAGCACGCCGTTTCAACGCGAAAGCCGCAAAGGTAATTCATGGGCGTCCTGTGGGTCGCTTCCTTAAAGAACCTGCAGAAATACTTAGGCGACATATGAACTGTTTCCGCCAGATCCGCCAACGTCAGCGGCAGTACATAATCACGCTCAATTTTTTCAAACACCGTTCGCAGCTGTACGGTCCGTTTGCTCTCAAGGTCACCGGCTTCCTCAAGCCGCTGATAGGCGCCCTGCTGATAAACGGTTCCCAGAAACATGTACAGGCCTCCCAGCGTTATCAATGACGCTCCCGCGCTTTGCGTACGCAATGCCTGAAACATGGGAATAAGCGTTTGTCCCGCAATTTCACTGCCATTGGGAAAAATCGGATCAATACAGACCCAACGATGCAGCACATTCCAAATCAGTTTCCTGCATTGATCGCTGCAGTTCAGCAACAGGCTCATATCAAATACAACGCACTCATACACGCAGCTTTCGGGCGTCCCCCCATGCAGCCTGCCGGGCGCAATAAACACAATATCCCCTTTTTGCAATACGGACTCCTGCCCTTCCAGCGTCATCCGAAACACGCCGGACAGTACATGCAAAATTTCATGCTCGTTGTGCCAATGATAAGGCATTTCATAGCGCGCATGCTCATGATCGACATAATAATACTCCAGGGGATAGTCGATCGAACCCCGCTGAAATTGTTCCTGCAGTTTAAGCGTACTCAAGAATGCACCTTCTTCCTCATGCCAAAGGAAAAGCCCAAAACATGAATAATGTCCTACTTTCCGCTATGATAACACAAGACAAATATCAAGACAATATTTATACTATGGCTGTATAAAAGGAATGGCGCCGGCTAATCGCTTATATTTCAACAGGATCGTGTGTCAAAGGAGAGGTGATGACAGTGCAGGCCAATGAAATCAAAGAACAGATTTGCGATGTATGCCATAAGATGTGGCAATTGGGCTGGGTAGCCGCCAACGACGGCAACGTTTCCGTCAGAATGGATGACGGCACCTGCTGGATCACGCCGTCCGGGCTGAGCAAGAGCTTCATCAAGCCGGATATGCTGATCAGAGTCAATGAAAGCATGGAGAAAGTCGAAGGGAAGGACTGCTATGTTCCCTCGAGCGAAATCAAGATGCACATGCGCTGCTATGCCGAACGCGGCGATGTGAACGCGGTCGTTCACGCGCATCCGCCCACCGCTACCGGCTATGCGGTGGCCAACAAGCCCCTCGACGAATACAGCATGATCGAAACGGTGGTCGCCATCGGCTCCATTCCGGTCACGCCTTTCGGTACGCCTTCCACCTATGAGGTGCCCGAGGCCATAGCCCCCTTCTTAAAAGAGCATGATGTGGTGCTGCTGCAAAACCACGGCGCACTGGCGGTGGGATGCGATCTGACCACCGCATATTACCGCATGGAAACCCTGGAGCTTTTTGCCAAAATCAGCCTCAACGCGCATCTTTTGGGCGGCGCACAGGAGATACCGCGCGATAAGATCGACCAGCTGCTTTATCTTCGCGAGCATGTTTATCACGTGACCGGCAGGCATCCCGGCTATAAAAAATACAGCAAGGAGAAGTAATATCATGATGTATCCCAAAATTGGCATCCGCCCGGTCATCGACGGCCGTTGGGGCGGCGTGCGCGAAAGCCTCGAGGAACAGACGATGGGCATGGCCCATGCTGCCAAAAAGCTGATCGAAGGGCTGAAATACCCGGACGGCGCCCCCGTACAGGCAGTCGTTGCCCCCTCCACCATCGGCGGCGGCGTGGAAGCGGCTCGCTGTGAAGACTATTTCAGCACCCAAAACGTGGTCGCGACATTGACCGTCACCCCCTGCTGGTGCTACGGCATGGAAACCTTCGATATGAACCCCCATACCATCAAAGCGGTGTGGGGGCTCAACGGCACGGAACGCCCCGGGGCGGTTTATCTGGCCGCCGTGCTGGCCGCCTATGCGCAGAAGGGCTTGCCGGCCTTTTCCATCTATGGCCACGATGTGCAGGATAAAACGGATGCTTCCATCCCGGAAGATGTGGCCGAAAAAATACTGCGGTTTGCGCGGTGCGCCGTTTCCGTGGGCTGGATGAAAAACAAGGCTTATGTCAATATCGGCGGCGTCGCCATGGGCATCATGGGCAGCTACTGTGATACCAACGCCTTCCAGAAGTACTTTGGCATAAGGGCCGAATGGGTCGATATGACCGAGATCCTTCGCCGGATCAATCTGGGCATTTTTGATCCCGACGAGTATACGCGTGCGCTGGCGTGGATCAAGGAAAACTGCCCCGAAGGCTTTGACTGCAACGCCGGCAAAGAGCTGATGGAGATCGTCACCCGCTCCAAGTTTATTTCCGCCGATCAGGATTGGGAATTCATTGCCAAATTGACCATCGTGGTCAAGGATATCCTGTACGGCAACCCCAGGCTGGCAGAACTGGGCTGGCACGAAGAAGCGCTGGGCAAGAACGCCATTGCGGGCGGCTTCCAGGGCCAGCGCCAGTGGACCGACTGGCTGCCCAATGCCGACTTCACCGAAGCCATCATGGCCTCTACCTTTAACTGGGATGGCGTCAAGCAGCCCACCCCCTTCGCCACCGAAAATGATACCCTCAACGGCGTCGCCATGATGCTGGGGACGCTCACCACCCATACCGCGCCCTGCTTCCACGATGTGCGCACCTATTGGAGCCCTGAAGCGGTAGAGCGTGTGACCGGGTGGAAGCCGGAAGGCTCCGCCGCCTCCGGTTTCATCCATCTGATCAACAGCGGCGCCACCGCGCTGGATTGCACCGGCGCTTCCGTTAATGCGCACGGCAACCCCTGCATGAAGCCCTTCTGGGAGATGACAAAGACCGATGTCGATGCCTGCCTGAAAGCCACCGACTGGTGCCGTGCAAACTATCAGTACTTCCGCGGCGGCGGCTTCTCCAGCCATTTCAAAACGCAGGCCGAGATGCCCGTTACCATGATTCGCGCCAACATTGTAGAAGGGGTCGGCCTCGTATTGCAAATTGCTGAAGGGCAAACCGTTCTGCTGCCCGAAAAGGTACACCAGATCCTTGACGAGCGCACAGACCGCACCTGGCCGACCACCTGGTTTGTACCGCGTCTGACCGGCGAAGGCGCTTTTAAGGATGTATATGGCGTGATGGCCAACTGGGGCGCCAACCATGGCGTAACGGTGTACGGCCATGTCGGCGCCGACCTCATCACCCTGTGCTCCATGCTGCGCATCCCGGTCAGCATGCACAATGTGCCCGAAGAACAAATCTACCGTCCCCACAGCTGGGCAGCCTTCGGAACGCAGGATACACAGGCCGCTGACTATGCCGCCTGCAAGCACTACGGCCCGCTCTATCAATAAACCGTAAATCACCGGAGCCGTTCAGCTTGGCGGCTCCGGAATTTTTGTTTGGAGGTGTTCTTATGCTTCATTATGCGCTGGCGATTGATATCGGCGCAAGCAGCGGACGCCATGTGTTGGGATGGCAGGAGAACGGAGAAGTCCAAACCAGAGAAATCTATCGCTTTTCGAATGGCATTGTTACCCAAAATGGACACGACTGCTGGGATGTGGATCAGCTGTTCTTCCACATTGTGGAGGGCATGAAGCAATGCGGAAAGCAGGGGTTCATTCCCCAGACCGTCGCAATCGACACCTGGGGTGTAGACTATGTCCTGCTGGATAAAGATGGAGTGCTGATCGGCGACGCCGTTTCCTACAGAGACAGAAGGACAGAAACTATGCCGATGGAACTGGAAAAACGTCTGCCCTTTGAAACGCACTATCAAAAAACCGGCATCGCAAAGCAGCCTTATAACTCCGTATACCAGCTGATGGCCCAGTTGGCCGGATGCCCGGATGTTATGCGGCGCGCAGCGCATCTGCTGTTTCTTCCCTGCTATTTCAGCTATCTGCTGTGCGGCGTGGCGAAGAACGAGTACACCGTTTCGTCAACCAGCGGTTTGCTCAATGCTGAAACGCGGAACTGGGATGCCGACGTGCTGTCGGCCATCGGAATATCTTCCAAAATCTTCTGCGGCGCGCCGGTGCCGCCCGGTACACGCTTGGGCAGCCTTCTTCCCGAAATACGCCAAAGAGTCGGCTATAACTGCCAAGTGCTGTTAACGGCCGCGCACGATACGGCCGGCGCTTTCTTCGCAGTGCCCGTGGCCAGTGAAAAAACCGTATTTCTTTCCAGCGGCACGTGGAGCCTGCTGGGCGCCCGGCTTAAGCGGCCCATGCTGAGCAGAGCCGCCATGCAGGCCGGCTTTACCAATGAAGGCGGGGTGAACTGCATCCGCTTTCTAAAAAACATCATGGGGCTGTGGATCCTGCAGGAAATCCGAAGGGAGTGGCAGGGACGGCTCACGTTTGGGGAAATGGCAGCGCTTGCCGAAACCGCAAGCTGCTTTAAACCTGTATTCGACGTGACCGATCCCCGTTTTCTTAAACCGCTCTCCATGGTGGAGGAAATTCACAAAGCGCTTGCCGAGCAGCATGCTCCACCCCCATCGGATGCCGAGCTTCTCTTCTGCGTCAATCACAGTCTGGCGGTCTCCTACGGCAAAGCCGTAACCGGCTTGAAGGAAGTCTTAAACGCAGAGTTTGACCGCATCATGATCTTAGGCGGCGGCAACCAAAACCGTCTGTTGAATAAACTGACTGAAAACGAAACGGGTCTTCCGGTAACCATCGGGCCGACCGAAGGCAGTGCCCTCGGCAACCTCAACGTGCAATTTGCAATGTTTGAGGGCGGAAACGCCAAAACCGCGACGGTTCCCTATTCCCCCAAATAACCACAGAAAAGCGGCTGCAGCGCTTTCCATTTCGCTGCAGCCGCTTCGGTCTGTTTATCCCTTATACCAATGAAAATCATTCATGCATCCAAAGCGGAGAGAAATTTTGGTTTAGAGCAAGGAGCGAATGCGAAGGCGTAGCGGCGCTACGTCGAGCGTTCGCGACGACGCCTCTAAGCCAAAAGATCCGACGCGACGATGCGTTAAGGATTTGAATTGGTATTATACCACCATGGTGCCGTTTTCCTTGCTGTAGGTCGTGGGGTCGGCCTTGAGTTTCCTGGCCTGACGCGCCTCGAAGAACTTTTTGGCCACCTGCGGGAAGGAAGCGTAGCTTAACACATCCTCTTCCTGCTCGGCATAGGCCGCGATCTCCTTGCGGAAGCTGTCCATCTGCGGCGGGATGTCGTCGGCGGGGCGGCCGGTGATGATGGGTTCGTCGCCCAGTATCTTTTTCTGCACGTCCTTGTTGATGGGGGCGGGCAGCCTGCCGTACTCGCCGCGCAGCAGCGCCTTGCTTTCCACCGGCACCATCTTGTAGCGCTCGCCCGTAATCACGTTCATCACGGCCTGCGTGCCCACGATCTGGCTGGTGGGAGTCACCAGCGGCGGGAAGCCGAAATCTTCACGAACGCGCGGCACTTCGGCCAGCACGTCGTCAAACTTGTCCAGCTTGCCCGCCTGTTTCAACTGCCCGATCAGGTTGGACAGCATGCCGCCCGGCACCTGATAGCGCAGGGTATTGACGTCCACCGCCAGCACGCGCTTGGGATCGCGCCAACCCTCATTGGTCAGGCGCTCGGCGGCAGGCTTCATCAGGTCGGCCGCCTTGGTCAGCAATTCCAAATCCAGCCCCGTATCGTACTCGGTGCCCTTGAGCGTAGCCACCAGCGGCTCGGTCGCGGGCTGCGCCGTGCCGCCGCCAAGGGGCGACAGGGCGGTATCCACCACGTCGACGCCCGCTTCCACGGCCTTCAGCAGCGTCATCGCGCCGGTGCCGGTGGTGTTGTGCGTATGCAGCACAACGGGGACCTTGACGGCGGCTTTCAGCTTCTTCACCAGCGAATAGGCGGGGTAGGGCAAAAGCAGGTTGGCCATGTCCTTGATGCAGACGATGTCCGCGCCCATGGCTTCAATCTGCTTGGCGAGGTTGACGAAGTATTCCTCGGTGTGCACCGGCGAAATGGTGTAACTCATGGCGATCTCGGCGATGCCGCCGTACTGTTTGGTGGCTTTCACGGCTACTTCCATGTTGCGCAGGTCATTGAGCGCGTCGAAAATGCGGATGATGTCCATGCCGTTGTCGATGGACTTTTTAACGAAATAGTCCACCGTGTCGTCGGCGTAATGTTTATAACCCAGGATGTTCTGCCCGCGCAGCAGCATTTGCAGCTTGGTGTTGGGCAGGGCCTTGCGCAGCGCGCGCAGCCGCTCCCACGGGTCTTCGTTGAGGAAACGGAGGCAGGAGTCGAACGTCGCGCCGCCCCAGCACTCCAGAGAATAGTAACCGACCTTGTCCAATATCTCGCAGGCGGGCAGCATCTCGTCCAGACGCATTCTGGTCGCCGCCTGCGACTGGTGCGCGTCCCGAAGGATGGTATCGGTAATGCCAACTTTAGCCATATTCTTTCTCCTTTACCTTATTAGCCGAACAGGCTGAGCAGCACGCCTGCCGCAATGGCCGAGCCGATCACGCCCGCCACATTGGGGCCCATGGCGTGCATCAACAGGAAGTTGGAGGGGTTCTCCCTCTGCCCTTCCACCTGCGATACGCGCGCCGCCATCGGCACCGCGGAAACGCCGGCCGAGCCGATCAGGGGGTTGATCCTGCCGCCGCTTAACTTGTTCATCAGCTTGGCCATCAGTACGCCGCCCGCCGTGCCGAACGAGAAGGCGAGCACGCCGATCACGATGATCTTGATAGTCTGCAGGCTCAGGAAGGTCCTGGCGTTGGCCGTCGCGCCCACCGTGACGCCCAGGAAAATGACCACGATGTTCATCATTTCGTTCTGCGCGGTCTTGTTCAGGCGATCGACCACCAGGGATTCCCGGAACAGGTTGCCCAGCATCAGCATGCCGACCAGCGGCGCGGCCGAGGGCAGCAGCATCGAAACGACCACCGTGACCATGATGGGGAAAATGATCTTTTCGCGCTTGGACACGGGGCGCAGCTGTTCCATCACGATGCCGCGCTCCTTCTTGGTGGTCAGCGCGCGCATGATGGGCGGCTGGATGACGGGCACCAGCGCCATATAGCTGTACGCCGCAACGGCGATGGGGCCCAGCAGGTGCGGGGCCAGCTTGCCCGTGAGGTAAATGGCGGTCGGGCCGTCCGCGCCGCCGATGATGCCGCACGAGGCCGCTTCCTGCGGGCTAAAGCCCAGCATACGCGCCAGGATGAAAGTAAGGAAAATGCCCAGCTGGGCGGCCGCGCCCAGGATCATGCTCTTGGGGTTGGCGATCAGGGGGCCAAAGTCGGTCATCGCGCCGACACCCATGAAGATGAGCGGCGGATAGATGCCCAGTTTCACGCCCTGATAGAGGTAGTACAACAGGCCGCCGTTGGCCGTGGTATGCTGGTATACCGTCATGCCTTCCGTCAGGCCGTTCAGCGCGACGCCCGCCGCCCTGAACCCCTCCATCGTTTCCGGGGTCAGCAGCACCGGCACGCCCGCCTGGCCGTTGCGCACCGCTTCCCTCAGCAGCTCGGTCTTGGGCGCATCCATCATGCCCGCCAGGGGCAGGTTGGCCAGCAGCATCCCGAACGCGATGGGCAAAAGCAGCAGCGGCTCGTACTTTTTGACGATCGCCAGATAGATCAGCACAAAGGAAATCAGCAGCATGATCAGCGTAGCCGGTTCCTGTATCACCCCGGCAATGGCTGACGAACGCGCCAGATCCCCCAATGTATTTAATATGTCCATGCCGCTCTTCCTTTCAGACCGTTACTGAAGGACGACCAGCACATCGCCGCTGTTGACGGTGGCGCCCTTTTGCGCCAGCACCTGCACGACGGCGCCGTCCCTGGAGGCCACGATCTCGTTTTCCATCTTCATGGCTTCAAGGATCAAGAGCACGTCGCCCTTTTTCACCTGCGCGCCGACGCCGGTCTTCACATCCAGAATGTTGCCCGGCATGGGGGCCTTGATCTGCTCGCCCGCTTTGGCCTGAACGGCGGCCTTGGGCGCTGCCTTGGGCTGTGCGGCGGGGGCGGCGACAGGCGCCGCGACCGGTTGCGGAACGGACGCGGCGGCGGCCGCGCCCACTTCTTCGATCTCTACATCGTAAACAACACCGTTGACCTTCACGTTAAATGTACGCATGGATTGATCTCCTTCTATCATCAAAAATTGATTGAAGCCCTTGCTTTCAGCCCGCGACGCACGACCCTGCGGACAATAAAGGATGAATTTCCGCCTTCCTTTTCCAGCATCATCGAAATGGCGGCGGCGATGGCGGCGACAACCGCGCCTTCGTCCGCCGTTTCTTCCGGCTGTTCGGGCGCCGCTGCCACGGCAGCGGGCACAGCCTCCGGCTGCGCCGCTTTCTTCCCCCGCGCGTTATCCTTGGAAAATACGCGCATCAGGCTGATGATGGCGATCAGCAGGATCAGCCCCAAAAACACGACCAGCATGCCGATGATGGCGGTGGATAAGCCTTCCGTTAATGTACTCATACGCACCCGCCTTCCTTACAGCGGCATATTGCCGTGTTCTCTTTCCGGTCTGCCGTCGCGCTTGGTCAGCAGCATTTCCAGCGCGGCAATCAGATGCTTGCGGGTCTCTTCGGGAGCGATCACTTCGTCGGCAAGGCCCAATTCCGCCGCGGCCAGCCCGTCGCAGGTCATGGCATAGGCTTCTTCCAGCGTCGTGCGACTCTGTTCGGCCAGTTTATCGGCATCGAACACCTGCACCGCGGCTTCGCGCGTAAGGGGCGATACCATGGCATCCGGCCACGCGAAGGCGATATCGGCCATCGCCTTGCCGCCCATGGCGACATAGGCGGCGCCCACGGCGCTGCCCGCCAGCACGGCCACCTTGGGCACGCAGGCGTCGGCAAAGGCGTACAGCATCTGGGAGGCCGCGCGCATCCACTCGCCCTGCCTGTCTTTCTCAGGCACCGTAAGCCCTGCCGACTGCACAAGGGACACCACCGGCAGGTGGAAGCAGTCGCAGAAGCGCACAAAGCGCGCAACCTTGCGGCAGGCGGCGGCGTCCAGCCGCCCCTCATCCTGCCTGGGTTCGCCCGCGATCAGGCCTACACAGCGTCCGCCCAGCTGGCACAGCAGCGTGTGGCTGCCAAGGCCGAGAGCGGGCCACAGTTCAACGGCCGTACCCCGATCGGCCACGTCCAGCGCAAGCTGAAGGCCGTCTTCGCCCGACGCCTTCACCAGACGGTTCAAATCGTCGCCCACGTCAAACTCGGGCGCGCCCTCCTGGTTGGAGGAGGGCAGCATGGCCAGCACCGCGCGAAGCAGCGCCGCGGCCTGCTGTTCGTCGGCCGCCTTCAGCGCCGCGCAGCCCTGCCGCATCAAAACGTCCGCTCCGCCCAGCTCTTCATCCTTCAGGCTCGTACCGGCCGCCGCATTGACGGTGAGCGGAGAAAACGGCATCATCAGCGCGCCTTTGTCCACCGCGATCACAATGTCGGACAGCATGGCAAAATGCGCCGCCACGCCCATCGCGGGCCCGGACAGCACCGACAGCACGGGGCATACGCCCGACATACGGCTCAGCCCCGCAAAAACGCGCGCATAGGCGGACAGCGCCGCGGCGCCCTCGCGCACATCCACGCCTTCGCTGTCGGGATATATAATCAGCGGCGCGCCTGTCTTTTCGGACAGCGCAAAAAGATTGAGCATCTTTTCCGCCTGGCTCAGGTTCATGCCCGCGCCGCCCTGGGTCACATCCTGCGCGGCCACATAGACCGGGCTTCCGCCGACCAGACCATAGCCGGTGATTACGCCGGCGCCCTTTTTGAGCGCCTCCAGCTCCACAAAAGAGCCTTCGTCGCACAGCGCGGACACTCTTTCCCGCGCGGTCAGCCTCCCTTTGGCGTGCCGCGCTTCCCTGACCGCCTGCTCGTTAGCCCGCAGCGCGTTGACTCTTTCTTCCCATACGCGCGGCTGCTTTCCCTCTGCCATGAGGATATCCCCCCTTTATTTCATGCTATGGACACAAAACGCCCAATTTCACCGAATGCCATGGTAAGCCAAAACAGGGCTGACGTCAACCCTGTTTGCATGTTCAGCGTGTATTCAGTATGTTTTTAAGCCGCAGCGACGCCGCGTACAGCGCGTTCTTTTTTTCGCCTTCCCCGGCAAGGCGCGCCATGGCGTCCTTCAGGGACAATTTTTCCCGCACGATCACGTCCGTCAGCCGCGCTTCCAATGTAACAGGGCCGCTGCCGCCCGTTCCGGGCGCAGCTTCTTTGGACAAATCCATCACCACCACATACTCGCCCTTTTCGGCCTTGGGGTTATCCCGAAGCAGGGCGGCGATCTCTTGCGCTGTCCCTCTCAGCGTTTTTTCGTACATTTTGGTAAGGTCACAGGACACCACCAGCGGCGCTTCGGGGTAAACTTCTCCGATAAAGGCCAGCAGCTTCTGCACCCGGTGGGGCGATTCGTACAGAACCGCCGTCTGCGTGCGGCCGCGCATGGTTTCCAGTTTGTCCACGCAGTCTTTTTTCTCGCGCGGCAGAAAACCGTAAAAGGTGTACTCGGTGTTCAGAAACCCGCTGATGGATACCGCCGCGACCGCCGCCGACGCGCCGGGCACGGGCTGTACCTCGATGCCCCGCGCCGCCGCTTCCTTCACCAGCCACGCGCCGGGGTCGGACACGGCGGGCGTACCGGCATCGGTGACCAGCGCCACCGACATCCCTTCTTCCAGCATCCAGTCGGCCAGCGCGCCGCTTTTGTCGCTTTCGGTATGGCGGTGCATGCTCATCATTTTGGTGTGGATGTCAAAATGGCTCAGCAGTTTGGCCGTCACGCGCGTGTCTTCCGCCACAATCAGATCAACCGTTTTCAGGATGTCCAGCGCGCGGGCGCTGATATCCCGCAGGTTCCCGATAGGGGTCGCAACAACGTACAGCATGACAGCCCTCACAGTTTTTCAGCCACGCGCAGCTTGGCGCTGGCCGACCGTCCGTTCGTTTGCAGCTCGGTTTCGGAGGGCAGCACCGCGCCGCCCGCCAGAATGCGCGCGACAGGCTTTCGGCCGCAGGTGCATACGGGCGCTTTGGGCGGGCAGATGCAGGGGTTTTTCATCTCCTGAAAGGCACGTTTCACCAGCCTGTCCTCGATGGAGTGGAAGGTGATCACGCACAGCCGCGCGCCGGGCTTCATCATGTCCATCCAGTCCATCAAAGCGTCCCGCAGCGGCGTTAATTCTTCGTTGACGGCAATGCGCACCGCCTGAAACGTGCGGCGGGCGGGATGACCCGCATCCTTGCGGCGCACGGCCTTGGGGATGGCGGCGTCTACCACGCCCACCAGGTCAAAGGTGGTTTCGATGGGCTTTTCCTTGCGCTTTTCCAACAGCACCCTGGCAATGCGCGCCGCCCATTTTTCATCGCTGAAATCATACAGCGCGTTTCTGAACGTTTCTTCATCCACGGTGTTCAGCCACTCGGCGGCGGTCAAACCCCTTGTCTGATCCATGCGCATATCAAGGCAGGCGTTTTCATGGTAGCTGAAGCCGCGCTCCGCGTTGTCCAGCTGCGGGGAGGACACGCCGAGGTCCAGCAGCCCCCCGTCCAATTTGATATCCCCCAGCAGCGCCTTCACATCGTGAAAATTGCCGTGCACGGCGGTAAAGCCGGGGAAGCCCTTCAGCCTTTCCGTTGCGGCGCGGATGGCGTTCATATCGCGGTCGATGCCGTAGAGCCGCCCCTCTCCCCCCATTCTTTCCAGTATGGCGCGGCTGTGCCCGCCGCCCCCCAGCGTCCCGTCGGCATAAACGCCCCCTGGGTGGGGCGACAGCCAGAAAAGCACCTCTTCCAGCATCACCGGCACATGGTGAAAATCGGACAAGCCGCTCATGCCTTCAATTCCTCGATGCGCTTTGCAAGGCTGCCCAGCACAAGGCGGTGCTGTTCCAGTTTTTCCTGCTCCTGCTTGACCAATTGCTCGGGCGCTTTGGACAGGAAACCGGGGTTGTTCAGTTTCCCTTCGGCGCGGGCGATTTCTTTTTCCATGCCCTCTTTTTCCTTCATCAGGCGCCTGATCTCCTGCTCGATATCCACAAGGTCGCCCAGGGGGATCAGCACTTCGGCGGCGGGCACCACGGCGCTGACCATTTTTTCGGTGATCTTTTCCTCCCCATCCAGCACCGTCAGCGTGGACACCGACGCCAGGCGCCCAAAGTAGCCCTCGGCGTTTTCCAGCGTTGCCCGCCAGCCCTCATGCGGGCGCAGCATCAGGCGCGCCTTGTGCCCCGCCTGCACCTTGAGTTCCGCCCTCAAATTGCGCACGGCGCGGATGATCTCCATCACGCCTTCCATCTGCACGCTTTCCGTTTCAAACGTGTAAGCATCCAGCGCTTCGGGCCATTCGGAGGCCATCAGCGAGGCGTCCGCATTGCCCGGCAGGAAGCGGTACACTTCTTCGGTCAGGAAGGGCATGAAGGGGTGCAGCATCTTCAGCAGCGCGCTCAATACATATTGCAGCACGGCGCGCACGGCGGCCTTGCGCTCCATATCTTCGCCGAACAGGTCGGACTTGGCCAGCTCGATGTACCAGTCGCAGAAATCGTTCCACGCAAAGTCATAGATGCGCTGGGCGGCAAGGCCATGCTCGTTGTTGTCAAAGTGGCTGCTCACGT
>CAZFUT010000068.1:0-13267 GCA_964522425.1 uncultured Oscillospiraceae bacterium | reverse complement strand
GCCATCAGGCAGGAAGACCTCATCAACGCCCTGAAAAAAGAAAACGACGCGCGTGCCCTTTCAAGGAACTGGGAAGCGTAAGCCGCATCACAAGCACGCAAAAGGGGCGTTCCCGTTTGAAGGAACGCCCCTTTGCTGTGATGCACTTTGTTGTTCGGTCAACCGTTGCCTGCAAACATGGGGTCGATGGACACGTTGAACACTTCGCCGTTATCGGCGTAAAGCTCCACCGTAAAGATGCCCTGCTGCGCGAAGGGGAAGCGCTCCATGATGTCCTTGCCGCCGTAGAGGTGGAAGGAAAAACGCCATACATCCCTGTCCGGCGCTGTGCCTCTGCCCGGCAGCAGGTACCACACGAATACATTGGAAGCATCCAGCATTTCATCGGTCATGCCCGCTTCGCTTTTCAGCGTTTTGCGCACCATTTCCAGCGCTTCTTCGCGGCTTAAGTTGCCCTTCTTCGGCAGCGTGGAACGGCAGCGCTCCCCGGAAAAGCCTGCGTTGCGGTACAGTTCGCCCCATGCGGCCGCATCTTCCAGAGACATGAACATCGTATCGCGCTCATCCTCCGGGTATTGGTCGACGATGGCGTGCCACGCTTCCACAAACTCCTTCACGATGGGCAGCAGCTTCTTGTCGTAGGCCTTGGCCTTGCCCAGGTTTTCTTTGGTAAATGTGCCGGTTTCCGCGTTTTCCCTGTCCCACGCCACCGTATCCGCATGATTGTCCGCCCCCATGGTGACGGTGTACACCCCGAAGGTATCCACGCTTTCAAACGGCTCTTCGCTGACAATGGTGCCGGTAATATCGCTGGGCACGTAGTCCCAGTCCACGCTGTACACAACCTGCCAGCCGCTCTCGCGCTTTACCGCTTCGGGCTTAAAGAGGGACAGCGTTTCTTCGCTAAGGCCATAGGCCAGCATCGCCTGCTTTGCCCGCTTCAGCGCGTCCTGTTCTTCTTTGGTCTGCGTGACTTCCGGCGTCGCCTCCGCCTGAGAAGCGCCCACCCCGTCCTTAAACATTTCCCGGTATTCCTTTTCCTGTGCGGTCATGCGGGCAGCCACCGCCTGATCCAGCGCCACCGCGTCCCAGGCGGGCATATCCTTCAAGGCCAGCTTGGCATCCACCTTTTCGCCGTCATGCGACCATTGGATGTCGGTCACTTTGCCGTCCCTGGAAACGGAGGCCGTATACTCGCCCACCTTTTCCCCGTCCAGCACCCTCGGCTCGAGTTTCGCCTGCCAGCCCTTTTCGGTTTCCGTCATGCGCAGGTCGAACACGCCCATCGCCTGATCGCTGATGCCGTACTGCTTCTGAATGGCCTTTTTAACGGCGCGTTCCGCGTCATAGCGCGGGGAAAACAGCAGCCCTACCGCCAGCGCCGTCGCCATGCCCAGCGTCAGGATGGCCGCCACCAGCACGAAGACCGGCCGCTTTGCCCTGTTCATCCGTTTTTCATTGATCTGTTTCATCACTTCTTCACTTCCTGCCCACCTGACGTGGGCCATTTCTTCGTTGATTTTGTTTTGAAAACGCTCATTCTTCATCGAAATACCACCCTTTCAGCGTCCCGTAGAGCGTTTCTCGCGCCCTGGCCAGCCATGTCGATATGGTCGACGGCGGCTTGCCCATCATGTCTGCGATTTCTTTCACCGAAAGCCCCTGATAATACCTGAGCAGGATCGCCGCACGGTAGTTCTTCGCAAGCTTCATTACGGCTGCCGATACCGTATCGTCTTCCAGTTCCATTTCCTGCGTATGCCCCGCGTCCTCGGGAACCCTGAATCGATCCACCCACCTGTGCCAGGGCTTGCGCAGCATATCGCTGCACACGTTGATGGCAATGCGCGTCAGCCATGTCTTTTCCTGCGCCTCCCCGCGGAATGCGTCCATCCCCCGGTAGGCCTTCAGAAACGTTTCCTGCACGGCGTCCTCGGCCAGCGCCCTGTCCTTCAGGTACAGGCAGCACATCCTCAGCAAGCTGTCCCCGTGTTCGGCCATCATGCGGGCCAGTGCTTCTTCCTTGTTCTCGATCAGTCTCAGCGCGCTCGACACAGCTTCAACCTCCTTTCACCTGTTAGACGGATGCAGCCCGCCAAATATCCCACAGCGCAAAAAACCGGCAGCGCATAGAACGCCCTGCCGGCTGCGGTATGCATGGGAGGGAGACCCGCCTCATCAGCCCTTGACGGCCCCCACCATCATGCCCTTCACAAAATATTTTTGCAGGAAGGGGTACAAAAGGATGATGGGCAGCGTGGACGTAATGATGACCGCCGATTTAACCGCAATGGCCACCGACGCCTTTTCCCCCACGCCGCCGGCCTCGCCCACCATGGTGGTGCCGTTGACGATGTTGCGCAGCAGCAGCATCACGGGATACAGCTCGGCTTTCAGATAGATCAGGCCATAGAACCAGTCGTTCCAGAAAAAGACCGCCGTGTACAGGCCCACCGTGGCCAGCGCCGCGGTGGAAAGCGGCAGCAGGATGCGCACAAGGATGCCGAAGTAGCCAAGGCCGTCGATGCGCGCCGCCTCCTCCAGCTCTTCAGGCAGGGAACGGAAGAAATTGATCAGGATGATCAGATTAAACTGGTTGATGGCAAAGGGCAGGATCATCGCAAAGATCGTGCCCGTTATATGCAGGCCGGTCGAAATCAGGAGGTAGTTGGGAATGAGGCCGCCGGAAAAGTACATGGAGAAGATCACCAGCCGCATCACCAGCTTCTGCCCCTTCAGAAAGCTTTTGCTGAGGGGGTAGGCAAACATCACCATCACCGTCAGGCTGATGGCCGTGCCCAGCAGCGTATAGAGGATGGTATTGCGATAGGCCCTGAAAAAGTTAGGGTACGAAAATATCTGCCGGTAGCTTTCGATGTTGATCCCGACCGGCCAAAAGGATACTTCGCCGTTTACGATGGCATCGGGCGAAGACAGGGACATGGCGATGATGTACAGAAAAGGCAGCACGCAGCACAGCAGCGTAAAACCCATGACGAGGTAGATCACGATGTCGAGCAGCCGGCTCCTCTCTTTAATGGCCGCATGAGCATGGTTGTTTTTCATATTCTCCGCCCCTCAATAGATGCTTTCGCCCGTCGCGCGCCTGCTTAAAAAGTTTGCGCCCGATACGAGGATCAGCCCGACGACGCCCGAAAACAGGCCGATCGCCGTCGCATAGGAATACTGGTTGGCGCTCGACTGGAAGCCGATGCGGTACACGAACGTATCGATGATATCGGACACGGCGGAATTGGCCGGCGTATACATCAGCAGCACCTTTTCAAAGCCGAGGGACAGAAGATACCCGACTTTCAGAATAAACATCACCATCACCGTCGGCATGATGGTGGGCAGCGTCACATAGCGTATCTGCTGATACCGGTTGGCGCCGTCCATGCGCGCCGCCTCAAACAGTTCGCCGTTGATGCCGGTAATGGCCGCGAGGTACACGATCGCGCTCCACCCCGTGTACTGCCACATGTCGGTCAAAATATACAGGGGCCTGAAATACTGCGGGTCGTTCATATAATACCTCGGCGCAAGGCCGAACACGCCGGAAAGCAGCCTGTTCAGCACCCCGCTGGAGGGCGACAGCAGTTCCGTCAGAATGGATACGACGACCACCGTGGAAATAAAGCGGGGCATGTAGCTGACCGTCTGTACCAGCTTCTTGAAGTGCAGGTTACGCACCTCGTTGAGCAGGATGGCAAACACAATGGGAATGGGAAAATTGATCAGCAGGTTCATGGTGGACAGCGTAAGCGTATTGCGGAAAGCACGCCAGAAGCCCGCGTCCTTCAAGAACATGCGGAAATAGCGCAGCCCTTCCCAGCGGATGCCGTACGGCCCCGTCAGCGCCCGGTAGCGCCGAAACGCCAGTACGTTGCCGAACATGGGCACATACTTAAACAGAAGAAAGTAGAGAAGCGGTATCAGCATCATGGCATACAGCTGCCAGTAGTTGTTGAAATACCTTCTTCCCGCCGACGAGCGCCGGAGATTCGGTTGCCGTACGTTTTTCATCAATACCTCATGCCATCACGGCCAAGCACAGGAAACCGGAGGCACCCTCGGAGGGTGCCTCCGGCATATCGTGTTGTTACATCTTCTTGTGGTCGTTGTAGATCTTCAGGAAGTCTTCGATGCCCTTTTCCTGCATTTCCTTCACATAGGCATCCCAGTCGCTTTCGATGGATTTCTTGCCCGTCAGGAACGCGTCGTTCCAAACTTCGAAGGTATCCAAAAGGGCCGCCTGCAGCAGCGCCGCGTCCTCGGCCGTCACGTCGTCAAAGGAGGGCGTCGGCGGGATATACTGGATCGCTTCGTCCATCTCGGCCACGGCGGCGTTGATGGCGGCGTAGTTCTCGTCATACTTGGTCATTTCGCGCGCGTTGATCCACACCAGCTGCAGACCGTCGCAGCCCACGCCGTAGGCGTTCTGCATGTACTTGTAGATGCCCTCGGGCGCGGCCTTGATCTTGTCGTTATAGACGATCTTGTCGCCGTCCATGGTGTAGCTGTCGCCCTCGATGCCGATGCACCACATGGTGGACGCTTCCTTGGAGAAGAAGATCTCGTCGATCTTGCGGACGACCTGTTCAAAGTCGGCGCGCTTGGAGGTGCCGATGGGGAACATCAGGCCGCCCAGCACGCTGTTCTTGGGCTGATGGTGCGCGCCCGCGCTGCCCGCCAGCGGCGGATACATCTGAAGCTTCAGCCCTTCGATCTTGCTGCCCTGCTCCCAGCCGCCGATCTGGTCATAATAGCCGTAGGTGGCCATGGCCTTGCCGGTCGCCAGCTTGTTGGCGGTAGAGGTCGCGTCCTGCGTCATTTCGGGGTCGAGCAGGCCCTCGGCATAGAGTTTGGCAAAGAAGGTGATGAAGCTCTTATACTGTTCGGAAATGGCGCCCGCGAAGTACTCCTTCTTGTCATAATCCCAGGACAGGGTACCGGTGCCGGTCGCAGCGTTTAAGCCCACGGACATACCGAAAGACGGCATGGTCATGCGGTACAGCACGCGCGGCGCCACGATGGTGGTCAGCGGGAAGGAATCGGGGTTGTCCGCCTTATAGGCCTTGAGGATGCCATACAGATCATCATAGGTCTTGGGGGCTTCAAGGCCCTTGGCCTTCAGGAAGTCCTCACGCAGGATCAGGCCCCCGTCGTAGAACGGCTTGTCGTACAGAGAGGGCATATAGTAGCGCTTGCCGTCGGAAAGCTTCAGCGTGTCCACCTTTTCTTCGAGGCCGAATTCCTTCACGCGCTCGTTGAAGTGAGGCGTCCAGTCGCTGTATTCGCTCACGGGCACGATGGCGCCGGCCAGCGCCAGAGAAGCGTTCTTGCCGCCGGTGCTGGTGCCGACGATGACGTCGGGCGCGTTTTCACCGGTAGACAGGGCAAGGTCTACCTTGGTGGCATAGTCGGCGATCGGGATGGGTTCGATGTTCAGCTTGACGTTGTACTTTTCCTGAATGGCGACCAGCACCGGCCAGTCTGCGCGGAACGGCAGCGTCGCGTTGTCGGAATAATACATGGAGATTTCAATGGGCGCTTCCTTGGCCAGCGCGGATACCCCGGGCATCAGAAGCATGGACACAAGCAACAGAGACAGAATCTTCTTCATGGGTTTTCCTCCTTATTCATTTGCCTCACGGCGCAGGGAGCAGTCATGCCGCCCTGTTCTTAGCGCCATTATACCCGAAAATCCCGGCGAAAACAACCGCAAAATCAGTCGATCACCCGAATAAAATCGGCGATCCATTCCATGTTCAGGATATCGTAGGGCTTGGGGTCGGAATTTTCCGGGATGCGCAGGGTATTCTCCTGGTCATACACCGGCCCATGGAAGGGGTTGAACCGTCCCAGAGCGATGCTGGAGCGAAGATATCGAACCAGATTATCAGCGGCAGGCGATACAAAATCGGCCATACGGAATTTCAGCACGCCGGAGCCGATGCCCCACCACAGCCCCGCCACGCCCTTCTCGCTCTTATCCAGCGTCTCCAGCATATCAAGGCTGCCGTTCAAAAAGGCGCGCACGATCTCCGCATAATAGCGGCCCCAGTCCCACGCGGGGGCCGAAATAAACTGCCTCGGTTCGCCGTTTTCGCCGATGCGCAGCACGGCGGAAAACACATCCGACGGGACGCCGGGCAGTTCCAGCCCCTCATACAGCGGGCTCATCGCGACATCCGCCCCCAGCGCCGCCGCCTGCGCAAGCCCCTTTTTGCACGTCTGCGGATCAAAGGGCGATACGCCGCGCTGCATCAGCAGCACCCGCGCATTGGGGTTCACCGTCTTCACGCCCAGACCAAAGGCGTTGATATCCGGCGTATAGCGCTTCTCGGTGTTGGGCGTCACATAGGCCACCTTATCGTTCTGCGTGGCGTACCCCGCCGTAAGGCCGGCAAGGAAGCTGGCCTCGTAATAGCGGCCGTAATAGGTGGCAAGCCGCGCATCCTGCCGCACCCGCGAATACACCATCACCATGATGTCGGGATGCTCCAACTGAAACCTGAGCGCCGCGTTCATCAGGTACCCGGATGTAACCAGCACCAGATGGACGTCCCGGCAGTTTTCCGTCAGCATTTCATAGCAGTTGCCGGGCGTTAAGCCATGGAGCGCCAAAGTGCGCACCTTGTCGCCCATTTCTTTTTCCATGGCAAGGCGTCCCTTTTCGTGCGCCCCTACCCAGCGGGTGCCACGCTGGTTTTCATCATAGGCAAAAATGATATTGGCCGTTCTTTTGGGGCTGAACAGCCGCTGGACAAAGCTTTGCGGCTGCTCCTCTTTGCTTTCCAGCAGCAGCGTCGGCTCCTGGGGCTTTACAATCAAGGCCAGCTGCGGCGCCAGCGCCGTCACCTGCTGGGTCATCTCCGACAGCACGATATCCTTCGGGATGCCGTACAGGCGCAGATATTCCATGATGACGTCGCCCACGGGGTAGGGCAGCCCGGCCTTGGTGACCGCCATGACGAACTGGATATAGAGGGAGTTATAAAACGCCTGGTTCTCTCTCCGGTCTTCCGGCACAAGCCGGGCCTCCAGCTCTGTCATTTTTCTGTACTTTTCTTCGCTGTCCAGTTTCAGCCCCTTGAACAGCCCCTTCTTGTCATACTGCAAAAAAGCGTAGTACAAGGCGGTGATGGGGTCATTGGGGTTCTGCTGCGGGATCATCCGCGTGATCTCGGCCCGCACCGTCAGCGCGTCGAAGTGCTTCAGCACGCTGACGCGCTTATTGCCCTCCACCACATAATACTTCCACAGGTATTCATACACCTGAATGGGGTCGCGCAGCCCTTCGCTAAGGTGCGCCGCGCACAGCGACTGCCATTTGCCGGCAAACTCGCTGCCCTCCGGCGAGAGCGGCATGAAGTTGGCCGCAAACGAATAGGCCCGCCCCGACGTATAGGTGCCCGCCACGTCGATGAGCGGTATCTCCATCGCCGGCCGTTTCACGTAGGCCATCACGCGGTTCTGCTCGGCAATCTCGTCCAGCACCAGCAGATTGCCGCGCTCCCCCCTTGATACGCGGGCCGCGTATTCCTTTTTGCCCTGCCGCAGCGCGCGCTCGTACTCCATGCGCGCTTCCTGTTCATACGCCTGCTGCATAATTCCTCCCCCAGTCGTATCGCGTCTTGATATAGGAAAGGCGGCGGCGGCTGACCACCGGCACCTCGATATCGATCAATCGGTAGCCGTAACAGTTGATGACGGTGGTGGGGCCAAACTGCACCGTTGCCTTTTGGCTGCCGTAGTTTAAATGCTGGTGGCCGTGAAAATGGTACAGCGGCGCAAACTGGCTGAGCAGCATCCGGTAGCTGCTGAACCCCTGATGAAAGGCATCCTCCCCGTCGCCCAGGCCCGCCGCCGGGGTGTGCGTCACCAGCACATCAAAGCCGCCGTACAGGCAGATCTGCGGCATCCTGCGCACGATCTGGCGGTTCACCTCCCGCTCGCTGTAATGGAAGGGCTTGGGGCTTGTGCTGTTGCAGCCGCCAAAACCCAGAAAACGGATGCCCTTTACCTCCGCCATGTTGTTTTCCAGGTTTTCGCAGCCTTCGGGCGGCTTCTGCAAATAGGCCGCGTCATGGTTGCCGCGCACATAATACAGCGGGGCCGCCACCATGGTCGTCAAAAAAGAGAGGTAGGAAGCCTTTAGGTCTCCGCAGGAGAGGATCACATCCACCCCGCGGAACACGCTCCTGTCGAAATGATCCCAGATATAGGCGCTTTCAAAATCCGCTACCACCAGCGCCCGCACCTTCGGCATCTTCCTATTCCCCCTTTCCCTGCCTGTACAGTATACATGATGGCGCTGCCCGTGTCGAGGCGGGCCGTCTTTCCCTTTTTCGGACGGCCAAAACTTTTTTTGTCGGATGATGCAACAAAACCGCCCTTTCATCCGTCTAATAAGTGAGAGGTGATAAACAATGCTGAATCTTGTAGCCCATGCCGCCAACGACACTGTGGAGCTGACGCTGAATCCCGTCAGCCATATTGTGAAAGTAGGCAAAAAATATACGCGCCTGACCCTGCAGGAATACCTGTTGCTGGAAGCTTTCGCATCCGCCCCCGGCAGCACGCTGAGCCGCAGCCGGCTGCTGCTGGACGTTTGGCAGTGCCCCATCCCCATCCAGACGCGCACCGTGGACGTGCACGTGCAGCGCCTGCGCCGGAAATTGGGCGCGCACCTGATCGAAACGGTGCACGGCGTCGGCTACCGCCTGCACGCTTCCCCCTTGCAGCCGGCGGTATAACGGCCTTCACTGATTGATTGCCTATACGCAAAAGGAACGGTGTTCGGCCGTTCCTTTTCTTTGCAGTTTCAGCATGTTACCCATTAATCAGCCTTTCAACGGCCTCATAGATGGCGTCCAGCTCCACCCGGTTGCGGTAGCTGATGATGATGCGGCCGCTGTCCGGCCCGCCCTGTATCCGGCTGCGCGCGCCGAACGCGCGGTGCAGGCTTTCTTCAAACGCCTTGATTTCGGGCACGGGCGGCGGCGCGGCCTTCGATTTTTCCTGTTTCTTTTCGGCGGCCAGTTTTTCCAGCGCGCGCACGCTCAGGCCCTCGCGCACCGCTTTTTCCGCCAGCTCCCGCTTTCGGGCGATGCGCTCTACGCCCGCCAGCACGCGCCCGTGCCCCTCGGACAGCTTGCCCTCGGCAATCAGCTGCCGGATGTCCTCCGGCAGCGTCAGCAGCCGCAGCAGGTTGGCGACGGCGGGGCGGGATTTGCCAAGGCGCTGGGCGGCGTTTTCCTGCGTGTAGCCGCATTCCTTCATCAGCCGCTGCACGGCCTCCGCCTCTTCCATGGGGTTTAAGTTCTCGCGCTGCAGGTTCTCGATCAGCGCGGCCTCCAGCTGCTCCTCGCGCGTGTAATCGCGCACGATGCACGGCACCGCCTTATACCCGGCGATGCGGGCGGCGCGGAAACGCCTTTCCCCCGCTATGATCTGGTAGCGGCTGCCTGACTGCTTCACTAAAATGGGCTGCAAAATGCCCACGCCGCGTATGCTCTCGGCCAAGGCCCCCAAGGCGGATTCATCAAATGTGCGGCGCGGCTGGCTGGGGTTGGGGTCGATATCCGTCACCGCGATATCCACCACATTGCCGCCCTGTATATCGATTTCCGGCATCAGCGCGTCCAGGCCGCGCCCCAAAGCATTCTTTTTCATGCGTTCATCCCTTCGCCGCGCGTTTCAGCACTTCTTTGGCCAACGCACGGTATGCCTCCGTCCCCGTGCTGCGCGGGTCGTACAGATGGATGGGCTGGCCGTGGCTGGGCGCTTCGCCAAGGCGCACCGTGCGCGGCACGATAGCGGTAAAAACCTTGCCCTTAAAGTGCTTTTTCACCTGATCGGCCACCTGCAAAGAAAGGTTGGTGCGGCCGTCAAACATGGTCAGCAGCACGCCCTCGATATCAAGGCCCCGGTTGACCGACTGCTGCACGCGCTTGATGGTATTCATCAGCGCCGTCACGCCCTCCAGCGCGTAGTATTCGCACTGTATCGGGATCAGCACGCTGTCGGCCGCCGTTAGCGCGTTCAGCGTCAAAAGGCCCAGAGAGGGCGGGCAGTCCACAACGATGGTATGGTAGTTCTGCCGGACCTTTTCCAAGGCGTCCCTGAAACGGAACTCTCTTTTATCCACGTCCACCAGCTCCACCTCGGCGGCGGCCAGGCGGATATCGGCAGGCAGCACGCTGAGGCCCTTCTGCGCGGAGGGAACAATGGCCTCCTTGCTGTCCGCGCCGCCCACCAGCACCTCGTAGGAGGTAAAACGCCCCATTTTGGCCGATATGCCGCTGGTCGCGTTGCCCTGCGGGTCAAGGTCGCACAGCAGCACCCCCGGCTTTTCATCAGCGAGCAGCGCGGCCAGGTTGACCGCCGTCGTCGTTTTGCCTACGCCGCCCTTCTGGTTGGCAACGGCAATGATCTTTCCCATCCTTATCCCCTTATCCCCTTTTCCCGTCCATCCACAGCCGCCAGCGGTACGGCGGATGGCAGGATGAGATCACCCTGCGCACCGTTTCCCACTCCTGAACTGTCTGGAAATCCGTAAAATCAAGGTAGAGCGCTTTGAGCGCCGACAGCGACCCCGCTTTGACCGAGTATTCCCGCACGGCGGCAAACGCCTCCGCGTTTTTGGGGAACCGGCTGAACAGCAGATACAAAAGATCGTCCGCCATATCCTTAAAGTCTTCCACGCGCACGCGGTAATACACGCCGTTGTCCATGGCCAGCACCATCCTGCCCCGCGTATCCTCGCGCACCTGCAAAAACAGCAGATTATCCAGCCATTGCGCGATGTCGCTGACGGCGTCACGCGGCAGCGCAAAGGCGTTCAGCCGCGCGGTGATGCGCTCGATCAACTGCGCGCGCCCCGCAAGAAAGGCGCCCCCCAGCCAGGGGCGCAGCGCCGCCAGCGTATCCGTTGTTTCGACCAAGCGCCCACCCCCTATGCTGCCTCGCTTACCGCCATTATCATATCATCGATGCAAAAAAATGTCCACTTGCCCTGCCTCCGTTTTCCCAAGGGTGGTATAATGCTTCGGGAGGGATGGGCATGGACATCAGGATACCCGAGGCGTTAGCGGGCCGCACGGTGATGAACATATTGCTGCGCCACGCAAAGCTGTCCGCCAGCAGCATCCGCAGCCTGAAATTTTCAGGCAGGATCCTGCTGAACGGCATCCGCGTCCGTACGGATCAGCGCGTGCAGACGGACGACCTCATTACCCTGCAGTTTGCGCAGAAGCCTGCCTTGCCGCCCGCCGCCTCCGGGAAAGCACTGGATGTCGCCTATGAAGACGAGCATTATCTGATCGTCGATAAGCCCGCGCCTCTGCCGTCCGTATCCTCCGCGCATCAGGGCGGTGAAACGCTGGAAAACCTTGTATATACCTATCTTGGTATGCCTGCCCCTTTCATTTACCGGCCCGTCAACCGTTTGGATAAGGGCACCAGCGGGCTGATGATGATCGCTAAAAGCGCGCACGCCCAGCACGCTTTGCAGCAGCTGCTGCATACCGATGCCTTTGTGCGCGAATATGAAGCGGTCGTCGTCGGCCGCCCGCCGCAGATCGGCGGCGTCATCGACCTTGCCATATCGAGGGACGGAGCCGTCAAGCGCCGCATCGATCCCGCCGACCGCCCCGCACGCACCGTCTATCGGGTGGAAGAGGTATCCCACGGCCATGCGCTGGTGCGCCTGCGCCTGTTGACCGGGCGCACGCACCAGATCAGGGTTCACATGCAGCATATGGGCTGCCCCGTGGCGGGCGACTTTCTGTATGGTGAGGAAAGCCCTTTGCTGCCCGGCCGCTTCGCCCTGCACGCCTGCTCCCTGCGCTTTCTCCACCCCTTCACCGGGCAGTGGGTGGAGCGCGTTTCGCCGCCGCCCGATTCCTTTTTACAATTCCTTTCGCCCGCCATGCAAGAAATCCCCGCTGCCGCGCGTTATATCAGTGAAAACCAATGAAAAGAGGTATGAACATGAAAAGGTTGCTTTCCCTTCTTCTTTTGACAGCGCTGATGCTGACGATTGTGCCCTCAATGGCCGCCAGCAGCATCAAGGTAACGCCGGTCAAAGAATTTAGTTTTCCCGATCATCTGGGCGAAGCGGACGCCTTCACCCTGCAAAACCAGACCGCGGCCGCGCTGAACGTCACCATCGACGTCTACGATCAGGCAGGCAAAAAGAACGTGCAGACCATTCATCTGACGCTCAACCCCGGCGACGCGCCGCTGGCCGTCAAGGCGCGGGTATACAAAAACCTGGCAAAAAAAGGCGCCATCAACCTGTATCGCTATACGATCACCGGCAGCGACGGGTTTAAGACCCAGCTTTTCTACGCGCAGAAGCTGACCGGGCACGACGCCCATAATAACCCCGTCTACCAGCAGGTGCAGAACGTGCGCTTCCGCAACAACACCGCCACTTCCTTTGGCCCGCGCTTCCGCGATACCACGCCGGGGCTGACCAAGCTGTGGTATATGTATACGCCGCTCGACCTGACGCGGCAGGGACGCAGCACCTACGAGCTGATCGGCAGCAACATGTATGTCATCGGCGAAGTGTACGTGGACGTGTACGGCGATACCGTCACCGTAACCTATCACAACTTCTACGACGGCAAGGGCGGCAACACCGAAACCAGCAACGAGTTCCTCGGCATCTATCACAGCTATCAGGATGTGCAGATTCCCAACGACACGCCCCTCAAATCTTACAGCAACCCGCCCACCACCTTCCGCTTCGGCGTCCCCTTCAGCATCCAGTACGATCTTAAGGGCGACACCCGCGTATTGATGCTGGTGCGCAACGTGGTGGACTACTGGCGTTTCCCCCGCCCCGAAAATACCGAGCTGAGGCGGATTTGGGAAAACTCGCCCGAAAACACGGCGCTGCGCAACGACATGATGCAGATTATGGATCCCATTCAGTAAGCGCGCCTCCCCGCCTTTTAAAAATGAGGCCTCAGCCTCCTAAAGAGCCGGTCATTTCGAAAGAAAGACCGGCTTTGACGTTGTGAAAAAGAGAAACCGCTTGTTATTTTCTGCAGCGGCGCACCTCATGGATCCCCGTCATGCGAGAACGAACGGGTGAATCCTGATACCAATGAAAATCATTCATGCATCCAAAGCGGAGAGAGATTTTGGTTTAGAGCAAGGAGCGAATGCGAAGGCGTAGCGGCGCTACGTCGGGCGTTCGCGACGACGCCTCTAAGCCAAAAGATCCGACGCGACGATGCGTTAAGGA
>CAZFUT010000067.1:0-13314 GCA_964522425.1 uncultured Oscillospiraceae bacterium | reverse complement strand
AAGGCCGACGGCGGCACCGGCCCCTACACGCTGGGCGAATGGCTGCCCGACAACTCCGTTACGGTCAACAGGTTTGCCGACTACTGGCGCGAGGGCTACAGCTTTGAACGCATCGAGTTCTACGTGATGAGCGACTCCGCCGCCCGCATGACCGCGCTGCGCGCCGGGGAAGTGGACATCATCGTGGGCGACAGCGCCATGCTGGCCCTGGCCGAAGGCGCGAAAAACATCAGCGTCTACAAGGTCAGGACCCGCAACTATACCACGCTGTGCCTGAACATGAACAAGGAAGAGCTGAAGGACGTGCGCGTGCGTCAGGCGATCTCGCTGGCCCTCAACCGGCAGGAAATCATCGACCTTGCCTTTAACGGCGAAGCGGATATTTCGGGCTTCATCCCCGCCTCCATGGGCCACTGGGCGGTGGACGTTTTGAACCACCCGCTGTACCAGCAGAACATTGAAAAGGCCAAAGAACTCATGAAGGAAGCCGGGTACGAAAAGGGCTTTGCCCTAAAGTGCACGGTGGGCCTTTTGGACACCATCCGCAACACCGGCACGGTGGTGCAGCAGCAATTGGAACAGATCGGCATAAAGCTTGAAGTGCAGAACAAGGAAAACGCCCAGTACATCGAGGACTGGAAGGCCCACAGCTTTGACATGATGGTCTGCCAGAACGGCGCGGGCTCCGACCCCAACCGCGGCGTCGCCTTCTTCTTCTCCACCAAGGGCAACGCCAACATCGCCGAGTACTCCAACGCCCGCGTGGACGAACTGTGCGACCTGGGCGCGGGCACCACGGATGAAGCAAAGCGCGAGGAATACTACCACGAGGCCATCAACATCATTCTGGACGAATGCCCCAACGTGACCATCGCCAGCCCCTTTGACTACTACTATGCCTCTACGGCGCTTACCGGCTACCATCCCACCTCCGTCAACGCCAACGACTTTATGGGCGTCACCAAGCAGTAAGCATGATTCCGGCCCGCCGCGCATAAACGCGGCGGGCCCATAAAGGGCAACATGAAGAGTTATATTCTCAGGCGCGTCATCATGCTGATCCCCATTTTGCTGGGCATCAGCATCGCTATCTTCCTCATCATGCAGCTGATCCCCGGCAACGTGGTATCGGGCATTCTCGGCATTGAAGAAACGCCCGAGCTGCGCGCGATGTGGGAAAAGAAACTGGGCATCGACAAGCCGCTCATCGTGCAGTATTTCAACTGGATCACCGGCGTGCTGCGCGGCGATTTCGGGCGCTCCTTCCGCACCGATCAGGAGGTGCTGCCCGAAATACTGCGGCGCTTCACCGTGTCGGCCGAACTGGCGCTGATCGCCTGCGTGGTCGCGTGGGTGATCGCGTTCCCGCTGGGCATCCTGTCGGCGCTTAAGCGCAACAGCGTGCTGGACCGCATCGTGCGGGTGATATCGCTGCTGGGCGTATCGGTGCCGGGCTTTGCCACGGCCACGCTGCTGATCCTCCTGATGGCGGTCGCCTTCGGGTATTACTCGCCCATCAAGTATGTTTCTCTGCTTGAAAACCCGCTCAAAAACCTGGAAATCATGATCTTTCCCGCCATCGTGATGGGCACTTCCATGGCAGGCTCGGTGATGCGCATGACGCGCTCCAGCGTGCTTGAGGTGCTGCGGCAGGATTTTATCAAGGCCGTCCGCGCCAAGGGCGCGCCCGAACGGGTCACCATCGTCCGGCACGCCTTCCGCAACGCCTCCATCCCCATTTTGACGCTGGTGGGCATGCAGATCGGCATCCTGATGGGCGGCACCGTGGTCATCGAGCAGATATTTTCCATCCCCGGCCTCGGCCAGTACCTTTTGACGGGCATTTTCCAGCGCGACTTTCCCGTGGTCGAGGGCACGGTGCTGTTTATGGCCGTGATCTATGTGGTGATCAACCTGTTGGTGGACATCCTCTACACCTACGTTGATCCCCGCATCACCTATTCGTGAGGGCCGGACATGAAAACAGACAACCAGCATGTCAAAAAGAACCGCTCCCTCTGGCCGCACCGGGACAGCGTGCTGCGGCAGCTGCTGCGCGATCCCCTCGGCCGGTGGGGCGTGATGGGGCTGGCGATGATCCTCATCATGGCGGTGCTTGCGCCCCTCATCGCCCCCTACAACGTGGCCGAAATCCACGCCAGGGAGCGCCTTTTGCCCCCCTCGGCCAAGTATATCTTCGGCACCGACAATTTCGGGCGCGACATCTTCAGCCGCATCGTGTTCGGCGCGCAGGTTTCGCTGGTGGTGGGGCTGGTATCGGTGTCCATCGCGGCGGGGCTGGGCTTTCTGCTGGGCCTTGCGGCGGGCTATTTTGAGGGCAGGACGGAAAGCGCCATCATGATGGTGATGGACATCCTGTTCGCTTTCCCCTCCATACTGCTGGCGCTGCTGATCGTGGCGGCGCTGGGCACCAGCATCGTCAACACCATGATCGCCATCGGCATCGTCAACATCCCCGTGTTTGCGCGCACGGTGCGCGCACAGGTAAAGGCCATCAAGTCCATAGACTATGTATCGTCGGCCAAATCGGTGGGCATCAAGGACAGGGCCATCTTGTTCCGCCACATCACGCCCAACGCGCTGGCCCCCTTTACCGTGCAGGCCACGCTGGCCCTGTCGGGCGCCATCCTGACGGAGGCCACGATGAGTTTTCTGGGCCTGGGCATCCAGCCGCCTTCGCCCTCCTGGGGCTCGATGCTGTCGGAAGCGCGCACCTACATGGAAATGGCGCCGTGGATGGTGATTTTCCCCGCGCTGTTCATTGTCCTCACCATACTCTCCTTTAACCTGATGGGCGACGCGCTGCGCGATGTGCTGGACCCGAAGCTGAAACTGTAAGGAATAAGCCATGCAAAACCTGCTGGAAATCGAAAATCTAAAGATCACCGCCCTGCGCGGCAAAAAGACGGTGCCGCTGCTGGATACCGTGAGCCTTAAGGTGCAGAAAAAACAGTGCCTCGGCATCGTGGGCGAATCGGGCTGCGGCAAGTCCATCACGGCAAGCGCGCTGATGGACCTGTTGCCCTACCCGCTGAAAACGGCGGGCGGCACCGCCATGTTTCATTCCAAGCTCTTTGGCGAAATCGACCTTTTACAGCAAAACGCCCATGTGATGAAAAGCATCAGGGGGCGCGAGATCGCCATGATTTTTCAGGAGCCGATGACGTCCCTTGACCCCGTGTTCACGGTGGAAAAGCAGATGGCGGAAGCGCTGCTGTTCCATTTCCCGTCCATGGGCGCGGGCGAAGTGAAGGCGCGCAGCCTTGATATGCTGCACAGGGTGCATATCCCGCGGCCCGAACAGACGCTTTCCTCTTACCCGCACCAGCTGTCGGGCGGGCAACTGCAGCGCATCATGATCGCCATCGCCCTCATCAACGACCCAAGGCTCTTAATCGCGGATGAACCCACGACCGCCCTTGACGTTACCATACAGTGCCAGATACTGGACCTGATGAACGAGCTCAAGGAAAAAAGCGATTCCTCCGTCATCATGATTACGCACGACCTTGGCGTCATCGCCGAAACGAGCGAGTATGTGGCGGTGTTCTACGCCGGGCATATCGTAGAGGAAGCCCCGGCGGCAGAGCTTTTCCGCCACCCCCAGCACCCCTACACCGTGGGCCTTTTGCGCTCCATTTCCTCTTTGCAGGGCAAGGGCAAAGACCTCTACGCCATCCCCGGCATCGTGCCGCCGGGCGGCGCGTGGCCAGCCTGCTGCCGCTTTGCGTCCCGGTGCGGGCACGCGGCCAAACAGTGCCTGGAGGGCATGCCCGCGCTTTCGGAGATCGCGCCCCGGCACCTGTGCCGCTGCTTCCTGCACGATAAGGAGGGACAGGCATGAGCGGGCATTTATTAAAGGTCGAAGGGCTGCAAACCTATTTCCCCATCAAGGGCGGCCTCATGCGCCGCACGGTGGGCCATGTGCACGCCGTGGAAGACGTGAGCTTTTGCATGAAGCCGCGCGAGGTGTTCGCGCTGGTGGGCGAATCGGGCTGCGGCAAAAGCACCACGGGCAAGAGCATCGTGCGTCTGATCGAGCCCACCAGAGGCCGCGTAATCTTTGACGGGCAGGACATCGCCGCCTTAAGCAGGGAAGAAATGCGCTTAAAGCGGCGCGATATGCAGTTTATTTTCCAGAACCCCTACGCCAGCCTCAACCCGCGCATGAACGTGTGGCAGCTTTTGTCCGAGCCCTTGAAGGCGCACTTTCATCTCCCCGCGGACGAATTAAAGCAGCGCGTCATGGACATGGTGACCACCATCGGCATGACGGAAGACCAGCTGCTGCGCTACCCCCACCAGTTTTCGGGCGGGCAGAAGCAGCGTATTTCGATTGCAAGGGCGCTGATTACCAACCCGCGCTTTGTGGTGGCGGACGAACCGGTCAGCGCGCTGGACGTATCCATACAGGCGCAGATACTGAACCTGCTCATCCGCCTGCAGCGCGACATGGCGCTGTCGATGATCTTTATTTCGCACGATCTGAACGTGGTACGCTTTATCAGCAATACGGTGGCGGTCATGTACCTTGGCTCCATCATGGAAATGGGCGACACGGACGAAATCTACCGCCGCCCCCTGCACCCCTATACGCAAAAGCTGCTGGACGCCGTACCGATGGCCGACCCCTTATTAAAGCGCAGGCGCGAGCCTTTGCAGGGCGAAGTGCCCAACCCCGCCGACCCTCCTTTGGGCTGCCCTTTCCATCCGCGGTGCAAATATGCCAAAGAGCGCTGCCGCACAGAAAAGCCCCTTCCCGCCCTTTTAAGCGGGCGCACCGTCGCCTGCCACTACCCCCTTGTTTGAACGGAGGCATCAAATGGCTTACTACATCGGCCTCATGTCCGGCACCTCGATGGACGGGTGCGACGCCGCGCTGATCGCGTCCGAGCGCGGCAGGGTGCGGCTCGTATCCTTCCTGACCCACCCCATGCCGGACGCGCTGCGGCAGAAAATACTGGATTGCTGCTCGCTTACAAAATCCAACATCGCCCTTGTGTGCAGCCTCAACGCGGAACTCGGGTACTGGTTTGCCGGGGCCGTCAACCGGCTGCTGGAGCAGGCCGGCATCGACGCCAAAGAAGTGGCGGCCATCGGTTCGCACGGGCAGACGGTGTACCACATCCCCTTTGCGGAAAAAGACCATGTGCCCTCCACCCTGCAGCTGGGCGAACCCGCCGTGATCGCCTATGAAACGGGCATCAAAGTGGTGTCTTCCATGCGCGCCATGGACATGGCGGCAGGCGGGCAGGGCGCGCCGCTGGTACCGTTTTCCGAGTATGTGCTGTACCGCGGCCGGGAAGCGACGGCGCTGCAAAATCTGGGCGGCATCGGCAACGTGACGGTGCTGCCCGCCCATTGCGCCATGAACGAGGTGTTCGCCTTCGATACCGGCCCCGGCAACATGATCATCGACGGCTTCATGCGGGCATTCTTTCACAGGCCCTATGACGAAGGCGGCCTGATTGCCAGAAGCGGCACGCCCCGGCAGGACATATTGGACGCATGGATGCGCATCCCCTATGTGGACGCAAAGCCCCCCAAGTCCACCGGGCGCGAACTATACGGAGACCAGTTTATTCTGGCGGAAAGAGCCAAATACCCCGATACCGCCCCCCATGACTGGGTAGCTACCGCCACATGCTACACGGCCCTTACCATACGGCGCAATTACGACCTGTATGTGTTCCCGCGCTGCCCCGGGCTTTCCCGCATCGTGGTGGGCGGCGGCGGCGCGCATAACGACGCGCTGATGGACGATATCCGCGCCCTTTTCCCCAAGCAGACGGTGCGCACGCAGGAGGATCTGGGCTTTTCCTCCGACGCCAAGGAGGCCGTGGCCTTCGCCCTCATCGCCCGCGAAACGCTGCGCCACCGCCCCGGCAACATGCCCAGCGCCACCGGGGCCAAAAAATCCGTCCCGCTGGGCAGTATCACCTGGCCGCCGGAGCAAATGACATGAACATTATCATCGCCCTTTTGTTTCAAAAAGGGTTTGAGAAACCATGAACGGATATAAAAAGTACGGCTTCACAGGATGAACTCGCCTTCATCGAAGCTACGATAAAGGCAATAAAGCGAGGTGAAGATGGTGGAAAATCTCAATCGATTAATCAATGAGCTGCGAAAACTGCCAAATGAAACACAGTGGGTAGAATTCAAGCATGATAACTACGAACCGGCAATGATCGGGCAGGACATCAGTGCCCTTGCCAATAGTGCAGCCCTTTATGAAAAAAGCTGCGCGTATATGCTTTGGGGAATTGATGATATCACACACGAGATTATTGGAACGAATTATAATTTACAAACGCTGAAGAAAGGCAATCAGGAGCTTGAAAACTGGCTTCGCTCTCTGTTGTCGAAAAATGCAGATTTTGAATTCCATACCGTTTCCATGGATGATAAAGCAGTGGGTATGCTCATCATATCCAGAGCCACACAGCAAACGGTTACGTTTGAAAAAGCTGACTATATCAGAATAGGGAGCTACACGAAAAAGCTGAATGAATTCCCGGCATTACAGTCCCAGCTATGGGATAAAATTCGCAATTCAAAATTTGAAGAACGATATGCAAAGCAGGACTTGGAGTTACCCGATGCATTACGCATGATAGATTACTCTGCCTATTTTGATATTAAGGGCCTCCCTCAACCAACGGACGCCGCGGGAATCTGTCACTATATGATTGAGGAAGAAATCATTGCAAAACAGGACAATTGTCTTTATGCCATAACAAACTTAGGCGCAATATTGCTGGGGAAGAGGCTTTCAGATTTTCCCAAGTTATCTCGTAAGGCAATTCGCGTTGTTCAGTACAGCGGCAATAACCGTCTGAACATGCTCAAAGAAGATGTCGGCGGCAGCGGATATGCGGTCGATTTTGAGAGGCTTATCAAATATATCGAGGCGTTGATCCCTACGCAAGAACTCATAACCGGTGCGCTGAGGGAGAAAAAGTCTGCGTATCCTATTTTAGCTATCAGGGAAGCAGTAGCAAACGCCTTGATTCACCAAGACTTTTCTATAACCGGAACCGGCCCCGTCGTTGAAATTTTCGAAAGCCGAATAGAGATTACAAACTCGGGCACCCCATTGGTTGACATTAGACGCATTATTGATAATCCGCCAAAGTCCAGGAACGAAAAACTGGCTGCGCTTATGAGGCGTCTGAGAATGTGTGAGGAGCTTGGTACGGGATGGGATAAAATTGCGATTACCTGTGAATCGGCTCAACTGCCCGCACCCAAGATCGAACTACGAGGATAGCACAAGGGTCACTCTTTTTTCCGGAATGCCGTTTGCAAATATTTCTTTAGAAGACAAGCTCTGGGCCTGCTATCTTCACGCCTGTATTAAGCAGGTACAGGGTGAGCAATTAACAAACAGTTCCTTGAGAGAACGATTTGGATTAAAAGAGTCTTCATCCGGCAGCATGTCGCGGTTGATAAAAGAAGCTGTTGCACTCAAATTCATCAAGCCGCTTGACCCGGAAACCGCGCCAAGATACATGAAGTACATTCCCATCTGGGCATGATTTAACTTGCCGGTAACTTGCCATATGCGTCACAGTTCGGCAGCAATCCATAAAAAACACTATATATGCTTATTTTTGAACTCAGCTTCACCATATATAGCTAAATATTAACTTGCCGGTAACATGCTGACGAACCGCAAATCATTACCTTACCTTCCATAGGCTTGTGAAATATCCCCATATTTATATCCTTCCACAAAAGCTCTTGGGATACCTTTTTCGCTTCGGCCACAGCGTCCAGCACGTGCTTATTACTCAGCGCCAACCGCGCCAAGAGCTTTATGCCGCTTGGAAACACCACCATCCGGTAAATTTTCATGGCAAACATCAGGCCATTCCGCAAAAAAATAAAGAGGGCTGTCGCAGCGCTTGCGGCAGCCCATTTTCTTTTTGCCGGTCACCTTGCCTTTTCCAGCGGAAACGTCACCTGCCAATTGCCCTCGGTATACCGCTGGGCGGTGTAGAAGCTGCCGTGCAAGGTGCAGCCCTTGAGCGTATCCGGGGGCACGTCGAAGATATCCTCCATATAATCCACGCGCCTGCCCGAAGCGGTATCCGCAAAATAACAGCTGCCGCTGCTTCGGATCATGTTTCCTTCGGCGTCCTTCAGATAAAAATAGCCGTTGTTATCGTTTTGCAGGCGGTTTTCGACGCGCATTTGCACATGCAGCTTGCCTTCCATCAGCCCGATGCCCGTCAGCGCTATGCCTTTTACGGGAAAGGCGTCGTAGGGCGCTTCCTCCTGAAGAACCTTGGTTTCGTTCCCCGATGCGGACGCGCTGCCGCCCATCGGCATTACGGTGCGGGCAGGCTTTTCGGTTGCCAGCGCAGACAGATCCACTGGGATGCCGATATCCTCGTAGGCTTTTTTGCCGCTCAGGAAGCAGCGCAGGGAAAAGGTGATCTTGTCCCCGGCCACGTCTTGCCCGTCCGGCCGCTCAAGGGTGACGAGGAAGGACGCCTTGCCCGTCTTTTCGTCAAAGCCCATGCTTTCGCAATGGCCTTCCCAGCCATGGGGCGCACGGATGTCGTAGCCGTCATACAGGTCGCAGGTCGCGTCGACGCGGTTTTCCTTCGTGTCCCTAAGGCTCAAAAGCACGCGCGCGGCGCCGCCCTCCACCATCTGCGATTCCACCTCCATCAGGATGCCGTTGTCCTCGTCCGCCATGCGCACGGGCCTGAAATACTGGGCGATGTCGGGCGCGACCCGGTACAGCTGCTCATACAGCGGATCCACCGCCGCCATGGCGGGCAGCGCCAGCAGCAGGCAGGCCGTGATGGCGGCCCACAGCACACGCAGGCGCGGCTTCGGCCTGTCCGCCCGCAGGGCGCCGACAATCCTCTCTTCCATGCCTTCCGGCGTTTTGATGGCGCGGACAGCGCGCCCTATATCCTGTTCATTCATTTTCAAGGTACTCCTTTCGATAGGCTTCTTTCAGCAGTTCGCGGCCCTTTTGCAGCCGCATCCTGACGGCGGAGGGCGTCCTTTGAATGATGGGCGCGATCGCTTCCGCCGTATATCCCTCCACATAGCGCAGCGTCATCACCAGCCGGTACGGTTCGGGCAGCGTCATCAGCGCCGCAAGGATGCCGGTATCCTCCTGTTCCTCGGTGCAGGCGTTCAGTTCCTCCAGCGTTACCTTGGGATGGCGCAGCCTAAACCTAAGCATATCGCGGCAGCGGTTGCCCGCCACGGTGAGCAGCCACGCCTTTTCGTGGCCCGCGCTTTCAAACGCGGGCTTCCTGCGCAGGTATTGCAGCATGGTATCCTGCACCGCGTCCTCCGCGTCCTCGGCGTTGGCCAGCATCACAAAGCACAGCTTGTACAGCATCGGCCCATAGGTGCGGACAGCCTGTTCCGCGTCCCCCGCAAACGGGCCGGACGAATGGTCCAATATCTCCGCCTCCTTTCACTTAGGATACGTTTGAACGCGCGCTTCCGTCAATTCGGAGCAAAAAAACACCCGGCGCAGGGCCGGGCTATATCAAAACGCTGTGCGTTGGATGCGGTTGCAGGGGGGCAACGCGCCGCGCTTCACCAGAACATCGGGCGGAACAACGCCCTCAGTATCGCCCCCATGATCCTGAAGGGAATGGCGATCAGCGAAAACACGATGGGCAGCATCACAAAGCCGCCGAAGAAGGCAAAGGCCAAAGCGAACAGGATGCCGAAGAACGTGGGAATCATGCCGAATATAAAGGGGATGATTCTGACGGCCAGCATGAACGTCAATACCCCCACAATCGTTCGCAGCAGCGGAAAACCCCTGGTATCCTGCACCTTGTCGTACGCCTCCTTTACCTTCCCTGCGCGCTTTTCTTCGGCGTGCAGCACATCCACATCGGTGGGGATATCCACCCCGCCGTATTTCTGCGCCAGCTGCCGCGGCGTTTCCATGGCCAGCACCAGCTCGTCCTCCGTCAGCCCCTCGCGCAGCTTGCGCAATTCCATATCATAGCGAATATCCTTCATGATCCGGCTGCGGGTCTTCTCGTCGAGGCTTTGCAGATGCCACTCCACCAGCGCCAGATACTTCCTCATGTTGCTTCCCATCGTCCCATCCCTCCTTGATGGGTACAGCATACAGGGGGATGTTTAACCGCTACTGAACGGCTCATTAAAATTGGATTAGATGTAGGGCGTGATTGTTTCATCCGCGGCGCTCCATCGGGACAATTTTTGCCCGAACGGCAAAAAAACGAAAAACAGCGCTGTTTTCGGCTGAAAAAGTTGATATCGCCCCGCTTTCGCGGTATAATGCACGTATTGGGGCACTTTTCCCCCGCCGGGTTGAAACGTATGCAGGAGGCAGGATGCAGGAGTTATCGTGGGCGCTGCTGTGCAAGATTGCGCCCGATCAAGTGGAAGAAATCGGCCGCCGCGCCATCCTGATGGAGCGCGTGGACGCGCGGGAACCCGTGGGCCGCAGGGCCGCCGCACAGCTGCTGGGCATTTCCGAGCGCGAGGTGCGCGCCGCCGCCGACGCGCTGCGCGATCAGGGGCTGATCGCCTACTCCCCTTCCGGCATGACGCTGACAAAGGCGGGCAAGGAACTGATGGGTGAAACGCGCCACCTGTGCCGGATGGTGACCGACCTTGGCACGATGGAGCGCGACCTTGCCGAGCGGTTAAAGCTGAAGCGCGTCACCGTGGTGGCCGGCGACGCCGACGAAACGCCCGCGGTGCTCAAAGACGTGGGCCGTGCCGCCGCGCACCGGCTGCGCCAATTGGTGCAACCCAACATGGTGCTGGCCATCGCGGGCGGCTCCACCATGGCCGAAGTGGCCCGGGCGATGGTGCCCTGCGCCCCCGGCATCATGGTCGTGCCCGCGCGGGGCGGCATGGGCTCGGCCGTGTCCACGCAGGCCGACACCGTGGCGGGCGAGCTTGCCCAGCACATGAACGCCGAGTGCCGCCTGATCCATGTGCCGGACGGGCTGAACCTGACGGCGCTGCGCGAAATCTTAAAAATGCCCGACATCTCGGAAACCATGCGCCTGATGCGCAACGCCGACATCATCCTGCTGGGTATCGGCCGGGCAGACGCCATGGCCAAAAGGCGCGGCCTTGAAAACGCGCAGCTTTCCACTTTGCTCAGCATGGGCGCGGTGGGCGAATCGCTGGGCGACTTTTTTGACATCGAGGGCCGCACGGTGTACCAGAGCCCGTCGGTCAGCGCCGAACTGCAGACGCACCGCCCCGGCAGCCGCATGATCGCGGTGGCGGCGGGCCACTCCAAGGGCGAAGCCATACTGGCCTCTGTGCGGCACAACCCGCCCGACTCGCTGATACTGGACGAGGGGGCCGCGCGCGGCGTGCTGGCCGCCCTGCATTGTTAACGGTTGTAAGGCGTACGCCTTGACAATATGCTTCTATTTCCCACATTCATATAAAAAAGGAGAAACAGGTATGAGCAAGAAGACCATTCGGGACATCCAGGTAAACGGCAAGCGGGTGCTGGTGCGCGTAGACTTCAACGTGCCGATGGACGGCGACCGGATCACCGATGAAAACCGCATCCTGGGCGCGCTGCCCACCATCCGCTACCTTTTGGAGCGCAACGCCAAGGTGGTGCTGTGCAGCCACATGGGCCGCCCCAAGGGCGAAGTGAACCCCAAGTATTCTCTGGCCCCCGTCGCCAAACGCCTGTCCGAGCTGCTGGGTCAGGAGGTCAAAATGGCCAAAGACGTCATCGGCGAGGACGCCGACAGGGTGGTGGCCGGCCTCAAAGAAGGCGAGGTCTGCCTGCTGGAAAACCTGCGCTTCCATAAGGAAGAAGAAAAGAACGAGGAAAACTTCACCAGGAAGCTTGCTTCCTACGGCGAGATTTACGTGAACGACGCCTTTGGCACCGCGCACCGCGCGCATGCCTCCACCGAGGGCGTAGCCCACTATCTGCCCGTGGCCGTGTCCGGCTTCCTGATCGAGAAAGAGCTGAAGTTCCTGGGCGACGCCGTCAACAGCCCCGTGCGCCCGTTCGTTGCCATCCTGGGCGGCGCGAAGGTGTCGGACAAGATCAACGTCATCAAAAACCTGCTGGAAAAGGTGGATGTGCTCATCATCGGCGGCGGCATGTCCTACACCTTTACCAAGGCCCTCGGCGGCTCCATCGGCACCTCGCTGCTGGAAGAAGACAAGATCCCGCTGGCGCTGGAGCTGCTGGAAAAGGCCAGGCAGAAGAACGTCAAGCTCCTTTTGCCCGTCGACACCGTGATCGCCGACAATTTTGCCAATGACGCCAACACCCGGGTCGTCAGGGCCAACGACATCCCGGAAAACTGGCAGGGCCTCGACATCGGGCCGGAAACGCGCAGGCTGTTCGCGGAGGAGATCAAAAAGGCCAAGACCGTCGTGTGGAACGGCCCGATGGGCGTGTTTGAATTCCCCAATTTTGCCGAGGGCACCAAGGCCGTCGCGCAGGCCATGGCCGAATCGGACGCCACCACCATCGTAGGCGGCGGCGACAGCGCGGCGGCGGTCGAACAGCTGGGCTTTGCCGACAGGATCAGCCACATTTCCACCGGCGGCGGCGCTTCGCTGGAATTCCTGGAGGGCATCGAGCTGCCCGGCGTCAAGGCGCTCAACGACAAATAAGGAGATTATGTTAAAATGCGTAAACCCATCATCGCCGGCAACTGGAAAATGAACAACACCCCGTCGGAAGCGGCGGAGCTGATCGCGGCGCTCAAACCCCTTTTGAAGGGCGCCAGGCCGCAGGTGGTCGTATGCGTCCCCGCGGTGGACATCCCCGCCGCCGTCAAGGCCGCGCGCGGCAGCGCCATCAGGGTGGGCGCGCAGAACGTCCACTTTGAAGAAAAGGGCGCGTTCACCGGCGAAATTTCCGCCCGTATGCTCAAGGAAGCGGGCGTCGCCTTCGTCATCGTCGGCCACAGCGAGCGCCGCCAGTACTTCGGCGAAACGGATAAGACGGTCAATCTGCGCGCGCTGGCCGCCGTGCACGCGGGGTTGACCCCCATCATCTGCGTGGGCGAAAAGAAGGAAGAGCGCGAAGCGGGCTACACCGACGCGCTGGTCGCCTACCAGACGCTGATCGCCCTGTCCAACATGACCGAGGAGGAAGTCAAAAAGTGCGTCATCGCCTATGAGCCCGTGTGGGCCATCGGCACCGGCCTCACCGCCACCGACGAACAGGCCAACGAGACCATCGGCGTCATCCGCGCCGCCATCGCGGGGAGGTACGGCAAGCGCGTGGCCAACCAGGTGCGCATCCAGTACGGCGGCAGCATGAAC
>CAZFUT010000066.1:0-13594 GCA_964522425.1 uncultured Oscillospiraceae bacterium | reverse complement strand
GCATTTGTCACGCTATGGTACGACGAGCCAACCCGGACAGCCTATTTTGAACCTGTGGGCACGGTGCCCGAGCACCAGCGTAAAGGATTGGCCGGCACGCTGATGACCGAAGCCATGCGGCGTGCTGCAGCCTTGGGATGCCGTTATGCCTTCGTTGGCGGATACGGTGCCGACACGAATGTCTTCTACGAGAAAATCATGGGGGATCGTTTTGACCTTTACGAGCCATGGGTGAAGAAGATGGACCCGCGCGTGGAGGCTGCCGAACCAGAAGAGGCAATGGTTCCCGAAGCCGGGCTGGTGATTGCCTGATTGATCCAAGTATTGTGGGGGTGTGATCAGCGCCGGCTGTGGCCGGTGTAGCGGATGATACGGCTCCATGTCAGTTCAAATTCGTCCACGATAACGTTGTTGCGGGTGATAAAGGCGCCATGCAGCATCTGATGATTGGCGGTGATTTTAAGCGCGCCGTTGTCATCGCGGAAACGGATGATGCTTTCAGGCAGTGGCTCTTGGAAGAGGTAGAACGACTGCCCACCCAGACCGTTGACCACGAAGGTCAGACCGTCGACGATCAGGCGTTCGTAGCTGTGGTCATGACCGCTGAGGACCAGATCGGCGCCCCATTGCTTGAACGGCCAGCGCAACCAGGAGGCTGAGCCATGATAGCCGGAGGAATATGGCGGGTCGTGCAGTACCACCACATTCCATTGATGGCGATGCCTGGCCAGCTCAGCCTGCAGCCACTCGGCCTGGATGGAATTGGCGCGGAAACCGTCGGGCTCACTATCGTTGCTGTTGAGGATGTAAAGCTGCACCGGCCCCTGCTCGACCGTATAATAGCGCTCGTTGCCTGGAAGGCTGAAGTAATCGAAGTAGGGCTGGCCTTGGGTGCTCATCACGTCGTGATTGCCGAGCGTCGGGAAGAAACGATTGGGCGGCTGGCCAGGGGTGTACGTGCCACTGTAAGGGTAGATGTACTCACTATAGGACTGCCCGATGTTGGTATCGATCGTCTCAGCCGCGCCTATGGGGTAATTGTTATCGCCTACGGTAACGATAAAATCGGGCTGCCAACTCTTGACCAGCGCCGCCACTTCAGCGGCATTGGGCGTGGCGTCGCCGAAATCGCCGATGACGGCAAAAGTGATGGCCGGATTAGGCTGCGGCGCGGGTGGTGTCGGCGCCAGGCTCAGCAGCGTGAGGCAGATTAGCAGGGTATGCATGTGGGAAATGTAATAAACGCGGCTGTGATTAATGAATTTACCGTTTTTCCTGAGGCCCTCGTTAGCTATAGTTGATCCTTTTCTCAATAATATATAAAGGCCTATCTTTGGCTTCGTCGTAAATAGCAGCTATATAGTATCCAATTAATCCTAGGACAATTAACTGTACGCCACCGATGAATAGGATTAGAAACACAACTGTTGCCCACCCCGCCGGCGCGTAGTCAGGATTTGTAAGTCGATAATATGATGAGATAACCCCATAAAAGATCCCAGTTATTGCTGTTATCATGCCGATGAGGATTGAGAACTTCAACGGGAAGGTCGAAAAAGAAACCACACCCTGGAGCCCAAAGTTTATCAACCGTCGTAAGTTATATTTGCTCTTTCCTTTACTTCTTTTTTCAGATTTAAAAGCAAGCGTGGCCTGTGTAAAGCCGACCCACGAGAATAACCCTCTTAGATATTGATTATGTTCGCGAATAGTCATGGAAAACACATCAGCAACTTTCCTCGTGATCAACCGGAAATCGGCTTCATTCCTACCGAGGTTTTCCTTGGTTAAATAATTCAATAGTGAATAATATGCATTTGACGCAAGCCGTCTTGGGAGGGATATCTGCTCATTGTAAACCCTTGTTGTTTTTACAATATCAAAACCTTCTTCGTATTTTTTTATCATCTCGGGGATGAGCTCTGGCGGGTGCTCAAGATCGCTATCCATCATAATAATGGCATCACCGTGCGCTTGATCGATTCCAGCCACTAGGCTCATTTGATGACCAAACCTTCGGGATAATTGGATTAAAAAAATTCTTGGATCATTTTCTGCAAAATTATTAAGGACCGCGAAGCTATCGTCGTTACATTTGTCGACAATAAAAATGTATTCGAATTTATATTCATCTTCCAGCAGTTCAACAGCTTTATTTAATCTTTCAATCAAGAAAGGAAGCGATTCAGCCTCATTAAAAACCGGAGTGACTATACTAATCGTTTTCAACAGGCAATTTTTCATAAATGAGTCTAAGCCCCATTTCAAGATTTATCTTTGGGTTCCATTCAATAGCCCTATTAATATTTCCTATGTCAGCCCGCATCCCCGTGACTTCATTCAATCTTAGTTGATCAGTTGCTCTAATAGGCTTACGCTTGCCCGTCACCTTCATAATAAGGCTAGCAACTTCCATGACACTGTGCATTGACCCTGAGCCAATATTAAATACATTATACCCACCCAGCCCAAGAGTGCCTCTAATTGCTGATAAAAGATCATCGATGTACAGATAATCTCTCTGCGGGGACAAATCCTGCAATTCGATGTAAGACAGATCAGGATCGAGAAGTTGGCCGAATATTGTTGGGATTAGGAAATTCTTTGCTTGGTTGGGTCCGTAAATATTGAAAGGCCGTAATATAACCACGTTATTGTTGAAAAATTTGTGATAATAATTTCCTAAGCTTTCTACCAGTACCTTCGAGTGATTATAGGGAGAGTTAGGCTTAAGGGGATGATCCTCATCAATCAATTCTTGCTCAGGTGTGCCGTACACGTACGAACTCAAAAGGGTAATGCCACAGGTGTTCTGCCTGCAGTAGTCCAGCACATTTGCTGCAGAAATGAAGTTGACGCGATAACAATCATAGGGATTTGACCAGCTTTGTGGAACAGATGTAAACCCAGCAAGGTGAATTACCCAATCGGGTTTCTGGTCTAAAACTATTGCAGAAGCTGTCAAATCCACGTCGTATATTGTTAACGGGAATAGTTCGCAGTCTTCGAATATAGGACTATTGATTAAATTCGAGCCAATAAAGCCATCAGCTCCAGTAACAACAACCCTTGGTTTCATTGGTTTTCTGATGTTTCTTGTTTGAATGTGCTCTGAGCAGCCTGATAATCTTCTGCACGACCAATGTCTAACCAATATTCGGTGATGAGGAACTTCGCAACGGGGTGTCCCTTCTCTAACATATTTTTTATCAGGGAGTCGATCCCATAATAGTTGCCTTGAGGGATGAATGGGAAGACATCAGGTTTTAATATATATATTCCAGCTAATATCTCTAATGATAAATCAGGTTTTTCCTCTACCTTTGTAATGAAGTCGCCTTCAGAACAGACTTTCCCAAAGCTAAAAGGTGTAACAATAATCTTAGTACCAATGATTAGCGGCGATTCAACATTTTTAGCGAAAGTAAAAAGCCGATTGAAATCCAAATTAGTCAGCACATCACCATTCATGAGGAGGAAAGGTTTTTTTAATCGATCACGCAAGAGAGCGACTGGTCCACAAGTCCCTAAGGGTTCCTTCTCTCTGCTGTAAAAAAGCTCAATTCCATACTTTGAACCATCCCCCAGAAAAGCCTCTATGTAGTCGGCTTTGTAATTTGTCGCGACATATATTTCTTTTACGCCATACTTTTTCAGCATCCCAATTTGAATTTCCATCACCGAACTTTCGCCGATGGGCAGCAGTGGTTTTGGGATCACTTTGGTAAAGGGCTCAAGCCTCTTGCCTAACCCTCCTGCGAGTATGACGGCTTGATCGATCACACAATCAGACATTGTAGATACCTTCTTTGTATAGATCTCTGTTCTGTATGAACCATTGAATCGTTTCATCCAGGCCTGAATTGATATCATATTCAGGCTTCCAACCGGTATGGCTCAAAATCTTCGAATTGTCGCAGTACAGTCTATCCACTTCACTCGCCTCGGCACGGGAGCGTTGACCTTCAGAGACAATGATGCCACTATAATCAAGCTTTATTGCGATCAGATCAACCAGGCTGCCTATAGAAATCTCGGTGTTCATACCCACATTGGTCACTTCGCCGAATAGGCTATCAGCTTGTTCTATGGATACAAAGGCACGCGCCAAGTCTTTAACAAAGGTGAAATCTCGGGTTGGGTGGATATTCCCAAGTTTGATCTCAGGCTTTTGAGCCAGCATCTGGCTGATGATTGTTGGAATGACTGCACGGGCAGACTGCCTCGGGCCATAGGCGTTGAACGGCCTTACTATCTTCACCGGCGTTCCAAAGGAGCGATAGTAACTTAGCCCGAGCTGATCCGCGGCGATTTTAGTTGCAGCGTAGGGCGACTGGGCATTCAACGGATGCGTTTCGGGCATGGGGACGAATTGCGCTGACCCATAGACCTCACTAGTAGATGTGAGTATCACTTTCGCAACGTCCTTTTGCCGAGCTGCTTCGAGAATGTTATAAGTCCCTTCAATATTCGTTTTGATATATGCGGCGGGAGAAAGATATGAATAAGGAATACCAATGAGTGCACCCAGGTGGTACACAATGTCTACCCCCTGCATCGCATTGCTCACAGAATCAAAGTCACGTAAATCACCCGTGATGATTTCAATATCATGCTCGAGGGGATGATTTTCCAACCAGCCCCAGCGGTTTAGGGAGTTATAATGGACAAAAGCCTTTATCTGACCGTAAGCAATAATACAATGCTCGACCAAGTGAGACGCTATGAAACCACCGGCTCCAGTAATCAGGACTTTTGTCATAAAGCTGCTCGACACCTCATTTCATGGATAAAAAAAGATTATATATATGCGGAAAGTGCGCTGGCTATATTTTATCATTCTAATTCTGACGCCCATTCTGGCGAATCTCGACGATTTAATTGAGGGCATTTTCACACTGCCTGGTGATGGAATGATCACCATGTCTTCAAAGATTTTTGAAGCAAGATATTTATTTACTGATTTTCCACTCTGGAACAGATTTGTTGGAATGGGTACCCCTTTTATCGGTAGCCCAGATCATGCGTCGTTATACCCATTTAACCTCCTGCTAAGCATACTAGACCCAGTAAGCTTCAGCAACGTTTATTTCATTATCCATCTCGTAACTATGGGTATATTCAGCTTTTATTTCATTGAACAAGTAACGAATAACCAAAATGCTGCATTTTACGGCGCTTTCGTTCTTGAGAATACAAGCAGGATAAGTGGTTTCCGCAGAGAGCATATTTTAGTTTACACAGCCATTGTATGGTTGCCGCTTATTTTGTTTTTTATAATGCGGTACTCCAAAACGAAAAAAATCAAATATCTCCTTGCTTCGGCACTTGCGATGACCATTCAACTATCTGGTGGCCATCCACAACTGGTTTTTTACTCAATCGCATTTGCATTTTTATTCTTGATAATCTTAGAAATTAAGAACAAGTCTTATACTAGAGACATAGTCATTAGTCTTTCTACTCTTCTTATTGCTTTCTTGCTATTTTCATCTGTTCTACTCATTCCCGCATTCAAGATCATGGTCCAGGCTAATAGGAGTTCTGCGGCAAATTACTTCTGCTTGTTCTCTACCAGTTGGGAGAACCTTAGCTCCCTCCTTTTTCCTTATCTCTATTCACTACATCCTATAAGCCCACTGGGCGACTATAAAACTTCAGGTGCGGATTACGAGTTATATTACGGCATCATTCCGTTAGCCTTCGCGGGGTATGTGCTCACTGCACAGAATAAAAACAACCTGACACGGCTAGGGCTCGCAGTCTTGGTTTTGGTCTTTTTCTACTCATCCATTTGTAATATTCCTATATTGGGAGATCTCGCTCAAAGTGTCCCTATAATTAATTCTTTTGGGGTGCAAAGTAGGGTATTGTTCATATTTGATCTGTTTTTTTGTCTCTTGGCCGGCCTTGGCTTCGCAGCATTATTTGAGAAGAAGAATGTACAGAAAATCAGATTTTATTCCTTCTGTTTCTTGCTGGCTGTATTTTCTCTAAGCTTGACTGCATCCGCCACTGGATCGACGCCGATGAACACGGTTGATCCAGAATATTACAGTATTAGGGGAAAAGTATTTGAAGCCCCAATACTACTCGCATTTACGTTTTTATTATTAATGAGCTTCCTCGCTACGTTCAATGACTCTCTCCCTCGTTATACTATCATGTTATCGTCAGTGGCAATAATTTTGGTAGGTATAACTTTTATAGATGTAAACAGGTTCTCAGGCAAACATCTGGTTTCCGACTTTGACCAGCTCTCTGATACTGAGGTTACTCTGGCATTGAAAACTCTTCCAGATATTTCTGAATATCGTCTCCTACCAATTTACGAGGGCTACTACGACCCTGAGCATGTCAAAACTGGCTTGGTGGACAATTGGAACATGATGCATTCAATAATGAATCTGAAAGGCTTTTCAGAATTTGATAACTTAGACCTTAATCTGTTATTGGATCAAATTGAATCGAGAGATCCGACGCGATTAGCCTATCTGCTATTTCGGGAAGATTTACTTTCGATGCTATCGGTAAAATACATATTGTTTCCGAACGAGATGATCGATGCCACCGGACCGGCAGACGATTTCATAGAAATTGCTAGTTTGGATCGACTGGCGATAAATGGTGATGGTGAGCTAAATGTTCAAACCATTGACTTACCACAGAAATTTGTAAAAGAAAACACGGTTTATACGATTGAGGTGACGATATCAAGCAATGGTAGCTCTCCCGATTTATTCTATTTTGATATTTATGGAGGGAATGACTACTTGAGCCCACTTCGAACGAAAATGATACCTTTGGTCCAGGGTATGAACAGTTATAGATTTTCGCTAATGACTGATAGTAAGTATGTTCCTGAAAAGTTATCACTCCGGGTCGTTTCTCAGACAAAGAATTTTATCGAAATACGGAATCTGCGGGTCATGGAACGCAATATCCGTAATAGCTATGAGCCTATATTATCTCTAGAATCTCAGACGCTGTATCGCAATGATTCAGCCATGAGTTTGATTTATATCCCTGATAGGATAAAACCAATTGATAATGTGGATGTGTTATTAAATTTTCCTGAAAGCTACCCCGATATGGATGCCATAAGCTATGTCGCAGACTATCCGGTTGAGAAGTCTGTTGATGGATCTCTGACTTCAATAAAAATAACAAATAACCGTGTATCGGGAATTGTAACTTCCGCTAGTGGCACGTTTCTTAATCATACTCAAGCCTTTGACTCAGACTGGCGGGTCTACGTTGATGGCTTGCAACAGAAAATTTGGAGAGTGAATGGAGTTATCCAAGGAGTTGATGTGCCACCGGGTAGGCACGAAATTGTTTTTGTATACCAACCAATAGGGTTCTATGCTGGCGTTGTGATCACAATGATGTCGTTATTCGGATTTCTGCTTCTAGTAATTAAGCTGCCTGACCTGCAGATGCGCTAACCTCGAGAATCACCCGGAGAATTCTATCGATGTCCTCCTCCTTCAATGCCCCGTGGGTTGGCAAGTTAATTCCCCTCGCGGCAATACCTTCTGCAACCGGGCAGTTCGCTGTTTCATCATAATATGGGGGCATGATGTGGAGCGGATAGAATAAGGGGCGAGATTCGATGCCAGCACGATTGAGCTCCGCAATCAACTGATCCCGGGAGATTTTTGCCTTATCCGTGAGCAGAATAGAATACATCCACCAAACATTCTTTACATTGTCGGCTATTTGTTGAGTAACAAAAAGGTCGCTGTGCTGCTCGAAATAGGATTGGTATTTGAGAGCCGCTTTATTTCGAAGCGAGATGTGCTCCTCGACATTTTCTAACTGAGCCAAGCCAATAGCTGCCTCGATATTTGTCATCCTGTAGTTGTATCCTGTAATCAGAAACCAATATCTCCTGTCCGGGTCCATCCCTTGACCGCGTAAGAGCCGTATCTGCTGCGCTAGTTCGTCATCGTTTGTAACCACCATGCCGCCTTCGCCAGTAGTGATTATCTTATTGCCAAAAAAACTGAACACACCTGCTTTTCCAAAAGTTCCACATTTTTTCCCGTCAAAGGTTGCACCATGACATTCTGCTGCATCCTCGATGATTGGCAGACCGTTTCGCTCCGCAATGCATTGGAGGGAGGTCATATCGCACGGATTTCCGTATAAGTGAACAGCGATTATTGCTTTAGTCCTCGGCGTAATTTTCCGTTCAACATCTTCAGGGTCCATATTCCAGGTATCTGGTAAGCAATCTACGAACACAGGGGTAGCTCCACAATATCTGACTGCATTCGCCGTTGCAATATATGTAAGGGTTGGAACTATAACCTCGTCCCCAGGCTTGATGTTCAGTGCAATTAACGGCAAATGGAGGGCGACAGTACCATTACAACAAGCAATCGCATGTTTCGTACCTAACCACTTTGCAAACGCTTCTTCGAAGAGGTTGATGTACTTGCCATTGGACGAGATCCATGTCGTGTCTAGACAATCATTTACGTATTTTTTCTCATTGCCGTTCAGCAAAGGCACAGCGACAGGAATAAAACTCATTTGTTATACCCTCATTCCATATTACGTATAAGTCTAGCCGGGTTGCCAAAGACCAAAGCGTTGCCGGGCTGATTTTTCACTACGACAGAGCCAGCACCAATGTAACATCCCTCACCAATTGTAATCCGGTCGATGATACAACTGCCAGTCCCTATGTGGACACCTTCGCCACAGGTTACATAACCCGAGAGGGTGACCCCTGGAGCGAGGTGCGCATGATTGCCGATTTGGCAGTCGTGATCTATGGAGGCATTGGTGTTGACGATACAATTTGTTCCTACCGTCGATCCTGCATTAATGGTTGCCCCGGCCATAACGCAGGTGCCTGCCCCAACGATTGCATTAGGTGAAATAGTGGCGCTTTTATGTATAATCGTCGCTGCATGATAGCCCAATTGAGAAGAATAATCAAAAAGCTTCTTTCTGAGTAAATTGTTACCTAAAGCGATAAAAATGTATCTAACTCCCGAATTGATTAATTGAGGCAGCAGCTCATCTGTACCAAGAATGGGGACACCCAGCAATGTACCTGGTTTTACGTCAAGACATCCGACGATCTCGTACTCGGAATTTTGAAGTGCGATATCCAGGACAGACTTGGCATGTCCCCCTGCGCCGACCATCACTAGTTTATCCAAATCGGCTCTCCGCGGTTGATGGATTAAAGAATATTTTACGATAAGCTGCGGCTGTATCAGCCCATGTATATGCCAAGAGTGCAGATCGAAATTGACTTTGCTGATCGATAACTACATCTCGATTCGACAGTAAGGTGTTGATTGCCTGTGCACACTGTAGAGGGTCATCTGGGTCGAACAAAATCAGACCACTCGAATCGACTGAAAAGCCGTGAAATATTATTCTCTCTCTCACTACGGGTATATCCGATAGCGCAACCGGACAGCGCATATAGAGGGCTTCAGAAGCCTGCCATGGAAAACCGCCTTCCAGCTTCGTTGGAACGATGGCGGCAGAGGCATATTTATAAAGGCTATACAGGTCTTCTTCAGGTACAGAATCCAGGCTGATAATTTTGTTTGCTAAGTTCAGTTCGTCGACGACGGCGACGAGCTGAGGGTCATCGTATATATTTCCAGTGAGGACAAGTTTGATACTCTCGCCACTGTTATTGACTACATTCAGTGCCTTTGCCAGGGTAGCGAGGTTTTTATAAGGTCTGATTTGGGTTGGATAGAACAAATATCGCGGAGGGAGACGATATTTTACTCTTAATACATCCTCGGTTAGGATGCGTGATTCAATATCATCAGGCAAGTTAACCGGTAGGTAGACGATGTGAATGTTTCCGGTTTTATAGCTCCGGGTGTATTTCAGCACATGTTCCTGCATGATGAATTGGCTGTGGCTTACGATTTGAGCGTCATTCCGCGCCAGTCTTTCCTTACGACCATCGATGTCTGTGAAACGGGCTTTGTAGAGGGCATCCATGTCAACAAACTCAGAATAGTTAGAATGGATTCCCAAGTCATATATCGGCACGACCACAGGTCGCCCAGTGCCTAGTACACTGTCCAGATAGACGATACCTGTCAAGAAAACAGAGGCCTTTGAGTAGTATCGAGCAATTAGATTCAAATCATCGGTTTGAGTCGAAACCTCAGGGTCACTAATAACTCCAAAGCCATCCACGATCAACTCGTTGATATAGTTCGATTCGGTAATGATTTTATAAGTTGAGTTTGGTGAAATACTGGTGTCCAACTTCTCGAAGCTTAACCTGACTTCGTCATAATTCACGTCGTAGCACCATATTTCAATTTCAATGTCTCCAATCTCAAGCAGCGCTTTGCTGAGGTAGGCAAGAAAGCGCGTCAAGCCCTCCCGCTTTAGTGACGCCTTTTGTGCGAATCCAAGCCAGATACCCAAAACCGGTTTTTGGTTTTGGGTGCCTGCTGTGAGTGAAAACAATTTGGTGATCTGGTTTGTAATGGTATCTACCAAATCAACTATGGACCCCGTATCGGGTGAAGTATTGATCAGGTCACGGTTATCGGTGATTGTGTCTTGCAGCAATCTATCTGCCTGAACATAGGCTGGACGGTCATCAAGAAACGTAGTTAACTTGTCGGTATATGTGTCAACATTACAGTGATCCAACGCAAAGCGTCGTGCATTTTCGCCGACCTGATCCCGCATCTTTTTGTCGTTGATAAGATGCCGAAAAGCGTTCGCCAATTCGCGATCTTCGTTCTCCAGGTTGTACTTGATCACGCAATTGTCTGGTACTTCTCCGAAAAAGCCAGAATCGAGTACGATCGTCGCTTTACCCATTGCCATCTGCTCAAGCAAGGATAACGAACACACCTCTGAGTTAGGGTAGCGTATGTTGACACAAAAATCTGCAGCCTGCAAGTATCCATGAAGCACCGCATCCTCCTGGTAGCCAAGCATTGTGAGGCTGCCAGCTAATGCCGACTTTGATAGATTAACCAAATTCTCACCGTATTCACCACCGTACGAGCCAATAACAACGAGGTTGACTGCTTCGCGGATATCGGCATTATTCAGCAGCATCTCCGTTACTTTATGGATTCGTTTGATGGGGTGCACCATGCCGCTGATGACGACCAGGGTTTTGTCGTCATTCCGGTCCATGACAATCGCAGGCTCGTTGCGCTGCCCAAGATTGTTGTCTACTGGTAGATAAGAGAAGTCGACCGAGCCAGTAAACAAAGTTCTGACTTTATTCGCAAAGAATCCAGCATGCGTGAAGACAGCGATCGATTTTTCCAAAATCGGTTCAATTACGGAAAATTGGGTAATCAGGGCGGTATCCCAAATCCTGACCAGTTGATCAGAGTAATAGGTGGGCAACTTTCTCTGACTGAGTAATTCGCCCGTGTCGCCGTAGTATGTGTGTAATAGCGCGGAGAATTGCTCTTCACCCTTGGTTGGATCGGTGGCAAATTCAGAGCTGAGGGAGATCTGCGCGAAGAAATTGAGCATGGTTTGGTCATGCAGAATGCAAACGCCAGGGAAATTTTGCATGATATCCCAAATTTTCATATGATTGCCGGCATAATTACCCATGTTGTAGATGACGTCATCATACTTCTCAAGCTCTTGCAGTTTGAACGATTCAGGGTCAAACGTGGTCAGCTTGACCTCAGTGTCGATGAGGTTCTGTGACTGAGGTGAGAATATCGTAATGTCAGATTCCGTGGCAAGCTTTGTGCAGATCAGGTTCCCCACATGTCCAATCGCACTGGCTTTATGAAATGGAGTGAACCAAGCAATTCTCCGGCTCATGCTAGAAGCTTTTCTATGGTGGTAGCCCAGTTGATATTTAACCCCAGTATGTCGGCTCTGGCATTCGCACCCATATTGATAGCCTGCTGTTTATCAAGATAGAATGAATCCATTGCCTGCGCAATCTGTACAGGGTCACTCTCCACTATCCGACCATTCCAACCATCGCGAATTATTTCTCCTGTGCCACCAGAATCGTGGCAGCTGATAACAGGTTTCGATGAATAAAAAGCTTCCATTGATACGAATCCACATGAATCCTCTTTAAAAGGGATGTAAATGGCGGCGAGACAATTCGCAAATCCGGATAACTTTTCTTCATCCGAAATCCATCGATTAATAATGTCGACTTTGTTTTCTAACTGCTCCCGCTTCACGAGTTCGATCATCTGCGTGAAGTATGCAGGCTCCTCACTAACGCCCGCGATTTGTAACCTCACCGGTGTCTTTGTGAACTTCATTGCCTCGATTGCTAGGAGCTGTCTTTTTAATGGTGTTATTCGACTCGGATAGTAGATAAAGTCTCCAATGCCGTCATTATAGTATTTGTCGTTGTTCAGAAGGGGAGGCATCAGGACTTCAGATTCAATGTTATTGAAGTTCTTCAATCTGTTGCTCACCTCTTTGGCATTCGTGAAAATGTTTCTGGCCGATGGGATCTCAATATTATCCACATTTGTAATAATATCTTTTAGTCTATTGTTTGCGGGTGAAGGTTGCATGCCGCTGTCTGTTCCCCACAATTCGTAAACTTGTCTGAATTGATGAAAAAGCCAGATCGTCTTGTTGGTGTGCCTTACACAGTAGGCAGGAAATTTAAAGGCAATCACCTTCTCATATTGGGACAAACAAAGCAGCCTTGAGGCAATAATCGTATTAAGCAAGGGTACATCGAACGAAGTCGGGAAAGGAAGTCTAATTAATTGGACGTTATGTCCAGCTAATCTGAGCTGTTCTTGTAAATCATCAACTGCAATTTCTGCTCCTCCCCGAATGTGGGGGGAAAAGGTGTTCACTAATGCGACTTTCATATCAGGCAATTATAAAGTGCTTTATATGCATCCTGAACCATAGTGTTTGCGTGTAGAGGTTCAAGCTGCCCGGCACTTACATTTCTGACTTCGGCAGATGAGATCAGGTCATTGAGATTCCCATTATGAACATCAAGGAAAGTGATCAGGTTCTTAGATTGAGAAGAACATGTATCGGCAACCTGAGAGCCGTGAGCAGCGATAATGGGCACATTGTGCATTTGGGCTTGAATGACTAGCCTAGGAATTTCATATCGTCCCATGTTCATCACAATACAGCCTGATGCGTTTTCGATGATTTGCTCGCTAGCTGGCTCATAGAGTATCTTTACGCGGTGCGCGACATCGTTTGGAATTGAGCGAATGAAGCTGTCCAGATATACAACGCTGTGACTATAAAAACAAAAAACAGCATTCCATGATTGCGTCGAGTTTCTTAGCGCTTCTGTAATTATCTTGGTCTGTTCGTAGGGTTGATTCGAAGTTTCTATCAGATAATATTTTTGAAAGTGTTGGAGTGAATCCGCAGTAGAAGCGTAATAAGGCTGGGGTATCATGCGACAGGTTACGGGAGCGGCATACTCCTTCTGGATATATTGTTTCAGCGGCTCGGAATTTGTAATTGTCAGCCTTGAATTGGTCAACCCAAGTCTTTCCAGTTGATGAATCCGATTCCTCTTCATAAGGTACTTGGCAGTTCCCAGGATGCCGTATTCAGTATCGTAAAAATCGTGAAATTCTTTTGATAACCC
>CAZFUT010000065.1:0-13678 GCA_964522425.1 uncultured Oscillospiraceae bacterium | reverse complement strand
ATAATGAATATCAGGGCTTCCTGAACACCTACACCTACCACGACGCGTTTGACAGACTGGAAGTGGCGGTGCGCACACTGCCGGATTACCCGGCGCAGGATTACCCAAAAAACGGCAGGCTTTCCGGCAGCACCTCGGGCACCAAGATCATCGTAAAGGCCCCGAAGGATGAGGCGGCGCGCTATATACAGCTGCGCAGCAGCGAGGACGACAGCCTGCTGGTTTCCTTCTTCATCCGCCCCGGCGGCTCGGCCACCGTGCGCGCCCGCCAGGGGGATGCGTATATGCTGATCGCGGCGGGCGCCACCTGGTACGGGGAGGAGGGCATCTTCGGCCCCGACAGCAGCTATTCGATGACCGACGCCTTCGAGGTGCTGTCCTCCCGCTATTACCATACCATCACGCTGGAACCGGTGGAGGATGGGAATATGAAGATGTGGAGCGTCGATCCCGACAGGTTCAGGCAGCCGTAAACTTTGCCGCCTGCCGCCCGGGAAACGGCGGCAGGCGGTTTCTTACCTGCTTCTTCGGCCTTTGCATAAAGACAGACCTGAACAGCAAAGAAAGGAGAAAATGCATGAAAAAGAGATGGATATGTCTGGTTCTGCTGCTGATCGTTTTGCTGGCACCCGTTCAAGTTGCACACGGATATCTTGTTCCCTGGTACAAGATGGAGCCTGTGGAGTGGCTGGACAGGAATGCGGAATATACCCTGATTGCGCCCAAAACACCCATCATTGCGGACCCTCTGATGCTGGCGCTGATGGGCGGCGAAAATGATGACATTGGCTCTATTGCAGATACGGAACAAACCACAGTAAGCGGCGAGGCTCTGCTGGAACAGGGCTTCCATGTGCTGTCGGCTTCGCCGGACGGGCAGCGTTTCCTGTGCAGCGAAGGGCAGCGTCTGTTTCTGCTGACGGGCAGCACGCTGCGCGCCGTGGCGCTCAACCTGTCCCGCTGCGCCGCCACGCAGCGCGAAGGCATGGAGCAATCCATTCGCTACGCATCTCAGCCCGCTCCCCGGCTGGTGGGCAGCGAGGGCTTCCGCTGGTCGCCGGACGGGAAATATATCTGTCTGCTGAACGACAGACAGACCATCCAGCAGATGAAGCCCGTTCCGCTGATGCTGATCGACGCCGAGAAGGGGGAAATGTTTTCCATCAGGGCGTATCAGACAAGCAATCTTCATGAAAGGGTCACAGCCATGCAAGGCGTTTTTAGCCCGGACAGCCGGTACCTGTACTACACGGAGTTTGTTGACAGAACCGCCAGGCTGTGCCGCTACGATTTGAATACGCAAAAGCATGAACTGCTGTTTGACACGCTGGAACGCCTCCTGGGTTATCCTACTTTGGGCATGAACGAAAACGGCGAGATCCTCTGCGCCATGGGCCTGAAGGATAACGCGCTGCTGACCTTCAAAGAAGGGGCCGGCGGCTGGGTATCCGCACAGAAGGCGCTTCCCGGTCTGGGCGTGTCGTATTTTGCCGCGTCCGGGCAGGGGGCAATCATGGAGCAGGTTCTTCCCAAAGAACAAACTGCCGGGCATATACACCACGTGAAATTCAATGGTCAAATGTGGCGCGTATCGGCAGAAATGCAGACCGAATACGGGATCGACGTACATTTCTGTCTGCGCCCGCCCTATGAAAGCAAGGAAGAAGCTCTTGCCGACATGCAGAAAGACAGCGAAAAAAATCCGCAGGCGCTTTGCATCCGCCATGTGGCCATGTCCCCCGCCGGCAGCCGTTACCTGCTGGTCATAGAATCACAGGATAACAAAAAAGCTTTCCGCTATTTCCTGATGAACGCCCAGTCAGATGAAGCGCCGGCTGTCGTGGAGGTGCCGGAAGAGATGAAAACCGGCCGACCGTTCTTTCAGCGCGGCAACCCCTGGTACGCAGCGGGCATGGTATTCCTGACCGAAGACTTGCTGCTGGCACCGGGAGAAGCAAACCATACGCAGCTGTACCGTCTGGAACGTCATTATCACACATTTTAATAATAGGAGGATAAAGAAATGAAGAAGATGCTGATTCTGCTGCTTTGCGGCCTCCTGCTTCTGGGGAGCATGACCGCCCAGGCTGCCCTCCCTTCGGATGTGTACAGCAGGAACCATGCCCTGGAATGGACGCTGACGCTAAGCCCCGACGCGGATGCGCTGCTTGCCCTAATGCAGGGGGACAATCCGCTGTCTCATGAGCTTCCGGAAATCTCACCGCATTCGGAAGAAGCCAATGCGCTGGAAACGCTGCTGGACGGCGTGTCTAAACTGCGCATTCAAAGCGTGTTTGCGCCTTGGGCGCTCTCCCTGTCGCTGGGTACCGATCAGGCCGGACTGGTGACCGCCAATTTGTGGGCCGACCCCAAAACCGGCGGGAACGGCGCTGTTATCGACCTGATGGACTATGTGTTCTGCCTGCCGCAGGATCAGGTAAAACCCGCCCTGCATCAGGCGGCTTCCCTGATGGGCATCGATGTCCCCGGGTTCGTCAGACCCTACCTGGTTTTGCTCAAAAGCGAAGCCGACCGGCTGCTGCATGAGGAGGCGTCAGAAAAAGGAAGCTTTTCCGTGGGCGAATTTGGCAGTTTCGACCATAAGGCCAGCATCGCTGTCACCCGGCACGATGCGGCAGGCGCGTTCAAAGCGCTGCTGAAAGCCTTCGAAAACGACGCGGATCTGCAAACCGCCATCAACCGGATTGCGGCAATATCATCGCCAGACGATGCCCGGTCAAATGGCTCTCCCGCAGCGCAGTTTGCAAACACCCTTCAATCCCTGATTGCCCAGCTGCTGTCCGAGGAAGACGGCGCCCTGCTGGAACTGAGCGCGTACAGCCGGGTAGAAGGGGGCGCTGTCTGCTATGTGGCCGATACCTCCAAAGCATTGCCGGATGACCCCCTCCGTCTGGCTGTCATGGCAGGCGAAAAGCAGGGCGGCCTGCTGCTGACGGCGGGCGACGGGACACGCCTGGACGGCGCGGGCACGCCGCAGGGCGTGGATTGGGAAAAGGTGTACATCGATGCCACGGAGGGATCCGGACAAGGCAAATCGAGCGCACACCTTGCCCTGCAATATTCCGTGCCGGAGGAAGGGCAGACTGCCCTGTCCCTTTGGGTCTATTCCGCGGGGATGCCCCTGATCGGGGCAGCGGCTGACCATTGCATGCGCCAAACGGAACCTTACCAGTCTGACACTGCGATCCGCCTGTCCGCATTCGGCGATGCGCCTGTGCTTTCTTTCAATCTGACCCTCCGGGAAACGGATAAGCTGCCCGCCCTGCCGGATACGGGCAGCTGGCCGGTGCTGTCGCTGACAGACAGCGACCTGGGTAACAAAACAAACATTGGCAGCCTGAGCACGCTGCTTTTGCGGCGCTTTTCCATTGCGTTCCCGGATACTGCGGAAGATTTGATAAAAGCGGCTCAATCGTTTGGAGACTGAGGAGGATCTCATGAAAACGCAAGCTGACAAACGATCTTCTCCGGGCTTTGACAAACGCAGGCATCGTACTGTCCAACGCCGAAGCAGAGCCATTGATCGTGAATCCGCGTCTTATAACAAAAAAGGAGTACACCCCGGAACAGATGGTCGCGCTGGCGAACATGGGTGACGCGCTATCGAGGCTTGAATATCGGGGGATGACCGACCCGGCAGACCTTGTCTCACCGTACGCCAAAGTCTTCGAGAAGCAAGGCTATCAGTTTGAGCTATATGGCATGAAGGCGTGGCAGGAAAAGGTGCTGACGCTGAAGCTGGATGGCCGCACGGTCTATATGGCGCTGGGCTTTGTCCGCTATGACGGGGGCTGGCTGTTAAAGCCCACCCCCGGCTCGGTCATCGGCACGATTGCAGGCGCTCCCTCGCAGCTGCTGCTGGTTTCCGAAGACCTGATACGCAGAAAATGACGCCCCATTCGGTAAGGGACTCCTATTCAAAATGCGTTCAACTTAAGACAAAGGAGACTGAAAACATGAAAAAGCTGTTTGCGATTTTGTTGGCCCTTTCCCTGTTCTTCGCCCTGCCCGCCCTGGCGGAATTGGGTTCGGCTGACGTATCCTTTCAGGGTAAAAGCTACCATGTTACGCTTGACGGCATGGAGATCAGGAACGGGCGGCTGAGACTGGTGATTGGCGGCATGACGGAATCCTTTGGCATCGTACCGACAGCAAATGGGTTTGAGCTCCGGTACGCCGCGACGGCTGTGCCGTACTATGGCGATAAAGCGCTTTACGCCACCGATAAGGATATTGCAGTCGGTGATAAATTCACCTTCTCATTCAACCGCGACACGCTTCCTGACAGCATCATGCTGGTGCCCACCGAGCAGGAGCAGGAGCCGATCCTGCTGTGGGAGCGGAAAAGCAGCGCCGCGGATACGGCCATCCCCGAAAAACTGGTGGGCCAATGGCGCGGCACGGGCAGGCCGAAGAACGGCGATTCGTCCATTGATCTGTCCGTCACCATCAACGCCGACGGCACCGGCGAATACACCTTCGATCAGAATGGCTACCATGAAAGCTGGCCCTTCACCATCACCAACGACGACAGCCGCTTTTCCGTCGTCATCCCTGCCACCAGCCAGCTGGGCAGCGTAGACGGTACATGGGCGCTGGAGGATGATATCCTGAAGCTGGACATCACCTCCACCTTCACTGGCGGGGGCAGCTATTCCTACACCGCCGAGTGTAAAAAGGCCGAAGCTGCTGAAACCCATACCCGCGCACAGCCGGGCGAGCGCGTCCGCCTCGACGGCATGGACGTGGCCTTGGATCTCCGGCTCTTCACGGCGACCTTTGATAACTGGGGCCTGCTGAGCGCTACCACCAATCGTCCCTTCCCCGCCAATGGCGCGGTATACCTGCTGCGCTTCGCCCTCGCCGACGAGGAAGACGCCATGACGCTCGGGGATATCGCGGATAAGGTTGCACCTGCACTGTGCCTGCGCGCGCAGTCCAACGGCGATCTGGGCAAGGTGTTCCAGACGGTGACGCCTGATGACGAGGCGACCCGGGTGTTTGATATTCTCTTTTACTGCAAGAGCCGCCACGAGCTCTCGGATATGGAGCTGCTATCCGGCGGCATGCTTTACCCGCTGGGCGGCCTGCCACGGGATGGAGAGCGGCTGCCATTACCCACGGCAGAGGAGAAGGCTGTCGCCAAACTGAATGAAATGCACAGAAGAGCAATCAGTGAAAATAATGGTTCCATTGATGAAGCAATCTGTACCAGTGATGTAATCGTGGCCGTCTATACCTCTTCGGGAGAAAACGCCACTCCTCAGGTGCTGACTGCCCATTCCGAAGACGAATACGCCTTTCCTCGGGAGTATCGAGCGGAGAGCTATGACACCGCCCGCTGGGCGGCGATCATCTTTCCTACCCGGGTGCAGGTGGGGCGGTACAATGGTATCGCCGGCGGTGCAGCAAACCGCACCTATACCTGGCTTTCACTGTTTGACCTTGAAACAGGACGACAGTATAAAGAAAAGGTGGCAACGGAGGAGCCGCCGCGGTCCATCACGGTCAAGACCATCAACGGCATTCCCGTGTCCTCCGGCGCAAGCGGAAAGTTCCGTCGTGAAGATGCGATTAACAGGCTGACCCAGCTTGTCGAGGCTGCTCGTAAGGCTCTCACGCCATAACCGCCTGCTATGCCTATGCCCGAACCCGCCCCAAATCCGAGCATATTTTAGAATGCATACAGTATAAAACGATGTTCAAGAAAGGATGCTGAGAATGTAAGAAACTTGGCATTCCCTGGGATGAAGACATCTCCAATTGAAAGGAGGAACAATACATGAAAACAGAATTCAGCGGGGTTTCTCTTTTGCTCATAGCATCGTTTTTGCTGCTGAATGGCTGCGGCGATAAAAGGAACATCAGGATTCCGAACGGTACAGTGACCATCAAGGCAGAAGCATACAGCAACAACAAAGATATCGAAACGGCTGTTATCCCCTCCGGCGTGACGGAGATTGGCGCAGGGGCTTTCCACTATTGTGAAAACCTGCGGTCCGTCACATTGCCGGATACGCTGACCACGATTGGAAAGGACGCTTTTTTAGGGTGTTCGAAACTCGAAACCATCGACCTCCCTGCCGGAGTGACGGAAATCGGCGAAGGCGCTTTTCACCTCTGCAAGAATCTGACTTCCGTCGCACTTCCAGCCTCTTTGAAAACCATAGGGGATTGCGCATTCGAAAAATGCGGCTTGATGGCTGTGGATATCCCTTCTTCCGTTACGGCGGTCGGGCATTCCGCGTTTTCCGGTTGCGACAGCCTGACTTCCGTCACCGTGCCTGATTCCGTCCCCGGAAACGTTTCCGGCGTGTTCTCGTACTGCAAGCGGCTTACGGGCGTAACCCTGCGGGAGGGGCTGCAAAAAATCGGAAACAGTTGGTTTTTTGGCTGTACGAAGCTTTCAGCGCTCGACATCCCCGGCTCGGTATCCTCTATCGGCAAGGATGCCCTGTTAGATACAGCTATGCTCTCTGGCGCGGGCGAGTGGTTCCCTCAGAGTGCGGAGGGAAGGGACAGCCTGACGGACGGCGCAAAGGATATGCGGGGTACAAAGGATAAAATCATAGACAAAGACGGCCTGAAGATCATCCCGCTTCAATATCGGGAGGACTGGAAGGGCAACGTGTATACAGACCTTGCCGGCAATCTGTACTGCCGGATGCCTGAGAGCCTGCGCACATTGAGGGCAAGCGAGGCGGATTATGCGCTTGTTCTGACGACCAGCCAAAAGCACAGTTCAAACTATATCGGGCCGGGCTACGACACGGTCACCTCTGCTTTTCTGTATGGACGGGATGGCAAAGCCGCCCTTTTGTGCAGAGTCAGCCATGCGCCAAAGCAACAATTCGGCGTTTTATCCCCAGGCGTATCGAAAATAGCCGGGCGCGAAGCGACAGGCGAAGAAATATGGAGCGGTATTGAACACATGTTTCCGTAGGACAGGTTTGAAGGATGATCCCTCATTTTGGTTTTCAAAATGACACCGTTTTGAATCACATTTTGGATACGGGAAAAACGACGACAAACAAGGAGGAGAAACGCCATGAAAAAGAACGCCTGTATTCTTATCTGCCTGCTGTTGACTGCCCTGCTGCTGCCGCCTGCCTTCGCCCTTGAAACGGGTGAATATACATGGCGGGGGCATACCGTCCGCCTGATCGAGGTGCAGGAAAACCCCATGCTTGCGCCCGCGGATATGAAAGACGGCGACCGCGCCCTCGGCCTCCGGCTGGAAGTGCCGGAAGCGCTCGCGGCCGATAAAGACCTTGCGCACGCCCTGTATGAAGCCGCGCGGCTGACGGACGCAGGCGGGCAGAGCTACAAGCCCGGCGCCGCGCTGGCCAAGGATAACGTGTTGACCTATCTGTTTGCCGTGCCCAAAGCGCTGGACGTTTCAGCGCTGAGCCTTTCGTTTGAAGAGAAAACCGCAACGGAAGACAGCCTGAAGGCCTTTGTGGGCGACTGGGAAGGCCAGAGCGGCGACATTCGCCTGAGCTTTACCGTGCACGAGGACGGCAGCGGCAGGTATGCCTTTGACCAGGCGGGCTATCACGAAAGCTATGCGGTACGGCTGAACGCGGACGACCGCACCTTCACGGTGGACATCCCCAAAAACAACACGCTGTCCATCGTTTCCTGCAAGGGCACATGGCAGTATGAAAGCGGCGTGCTGACGCTGAATGTGGTCACCACCTTCGCGGGCGGGCGGCAGTTCAAGTACAGCGTTCCCTGCAAACGGGTGGACGGGGCCCCTGCGGACGACCTTAATGCGCTGTTTGGCGCGTGGTCGGCGGCGGATGCGCGCTTTGCCATGCGCAACGGCGTCACCTGGGCATCCACACAAGAGGATATTGCGGCGCTGGTCGGTGAAACGAACCTTCAGCGGCAGGAGATGCCGGATGGAAAAAGCTTTTTCCTGAACGATCAAAAAGCCCTTATGTGGAAAGGATACGAGATAAACACCATATATTTCTTCCAACAGGAGAAGCTTGTATGCATCGTGCGTGGCTTCGTGCATGACGACGATGCGATCTATGAGGCGCTTTGCGGCGCGCTCGCCGGAATGTATGGCGAACCGAATATGACGGATTTCAGCCGTGTGTCAGCGTGTGCAGCCCCGCTGGGCGCATCGCCGGATGTCCTGCGCGGGCTGGAAGCGGCCCCCTGGCGCGCGTGGCTGCTGCCCGATCGGAACACCCTGGTGTTTGCTACCGACCATCAGGTGGTCGGCGTCGTTTACCTCAATACGGCGCGCCTGCAGGCGCAATAAGCCCTGCAAGCCCGGCGGGCAAGGGGATTGCGCTGATATCGGGCACGGAAACGAACAAATCTTCCTCTCCAAGGCGAAGGGCTGCCCGAAGGCCCTCGCCTTTTTGAATGTCCGAAAGCGGCAGTGCGATGATATGCTCCAGCACACCGCCCCTGGTGACGCTGGCGCCAATGGCTGCCGTTTCCTCCGCAAAGGCGGAACAGCTGATGCGGCCCGAGCGGGTGAGCATGTGGGCGATGCCCCCAGCGGGGAACACATCCAGATAGTCCTTCGCCTTGATGATGCCGGCGCTGTAACACCTTGTAATGATGCCCTTGTCGCAGAAGCCCGCGATGCCCGCCGCGATGCAGTTGCCCCGCAGCTCGCCCGCAAAGCCGCAGCCGGTGACATAGCCGCTGTTCATGCCCACGATGCCGCCCGCCAGATTTTCCCCCTTGTCAAAGCAGCTGTTGGCCGCCACCGTGACCCAGGTGTCGGTGAACAGGCCACGCAGCAGGCCGTGCTGGTTAAGACCCACCACCCCGCCAACGCCCGATTCGTACCCGATGTCCGCGTACACGCGGCCGCCCAGCACGGCGCAGTCCTCCACCGCCCCGCCCGCCTGCCACCCCAGCAGCGCGCCCGTGCCGCCATAGGCGGTGTTGTTGCACAGGATGTCGGGCTTTTCCAGGAGGACGCCGCGGATCAGGGCGTTTTCGGCCTTGCCGAACAGCCCCGCGCAGCCTCCGTTTGTCTGCTGCACCTTGAGCCCCTTGATGCTGAACCCTCTGCCGTCAAAAGAACCGGTAAAGGGGAAGCGCTCGTCGCCGATGGGCGTCCAGCTGTCGGTGCCGGAAAGATCGATATCCGCCGCCAGGGCAAAGCGGCCCCTCAAATTGTCGCGCACCCGGTCCAATTCCTCCGCGGTGCGGATCAGCACGGGCGCATCGTCTGCGGTTTCAGCCTTCAGAACGATGGTCACGTCTGCCTCGCCGTAGGCGTTGACGCATTTGCCCATCAGCACAAGGCAGCAGGCTTTTTGCGGGCCGCCGTCCAGCGTAAGGCGCCAGCCCGTATCATCCCTGCTGATGTCCGCGCCGTCCACGGTTTCCGTCCACTCAAAGCGGTCGGTCTGTTCAAAGGGCAAACGATAGGGCTGGGCAAGCTCCGCCATGCTCATCTCGATTTTTTCCGGCGCGATGGGCGCCGTATCCAGATTGAGGCTGTGTTTACGCTGCGTTTCCCCGCCTGTCACGGCTGCCGGTACAGATACCGAACGGTTGCCCTCCGCCGCGCGCAGCAAGTGCTCCCTGAAGGGGAAAACGGAAAGCAGGGCCTGCCCGTTTTCGGCGGGGGCGTACCAATGCGTGCCGTCCGCCGATACAACGCAGCCCGCGTAGGGCTTCCCGCCCTTTGCCGCTTCCAGCATAACGGGAAGCAGCACGTTCTCCTCCTGCTCCCGCCTGTCCGCCTCGGAGGAGGCGGGCGGCGCCTTTATCTGCGGCGGCGCTTTCGTCAATTGGGCGACAGCCGCTATGCCGCCCGCTACGATCAAAAGCGCGGTCAGCGCCATGGCCAGCATATCCCGGCGGGTAAAGGGGTTGAGCATGCGGCGCAGGGCCCTTTGAAGGTGCAGCACCTTCGTATAGCGGTTCTTCGGCTCCAGGCGGGTGCATTTCCGTATGATGGCCTGCAGGCGCTTGTCCGCGGGTACGCCGCGCACATCGCCTGTGCACAGATAGGCCATCAGGCGGCCCATCGAAAAAATATCGCTGCGCGGGTCGGTGCCCTTAAACCCTAAATGCTCGGGGGAGGCATAGGGGAAGCTGCCCATCAGCCGCGTGTCCCGGTCCCTGTTTTTGTGCTGTTCCCGGGTGATGCCGAAGTCGATCAGGCTGAGCTTGCCGTTGGCGGTCAGCACGATGTTTTCCGCCTTGACATCCTTGAAGATGATGGGCGGCTCCTGGCCGTGCAGATAGGCCAGCGCGTCGCAGAGCGCCTCGGCGATCTCCGCCGTGCGCCGGGGGGTGAAGCAGCCGTCCCGTTCCACCAGCGCATCCAGCGTTTCCCCCCGGGCGAAGCTGCGCAGCAGGTAATTCCGGCCGTTTTCCCGCGCAAAGGCGATCGCCCTGGGGATGCTTTCGTGGGACAGTTTGCGCAGCACCGCGTATTCCCGCGCCGCGTCGTCGGCGCTCTGCGCGTCCGTCCACTTGAGGATCATTTTTTCGCCGCTGGCGCTGTCTTGGACCGCGTAGACCGCCCGGTGTTCGTCGCCCGTCAGCAGCACCATGGAGCGGATGCGCGCCTTCAGCGCCTCGGGCAGAGGAAGCGTTTGCGATTCAAATGTGAATTGGCCGGTCATTCGTCACCTCCGGGGCGGTACCCTTTGAGCGTGCGGATGCCGCCGGGCAGGGGGCCCGCGGCGTCCGGGTCGCCCAGCAGCCACTGCGCGTCCTCGCCCTCCAACGCCCCAAGGACGGCAAGCGCTGTCTTATTCTGTACATCCTCCGGCTCGATAACGCGTATGCTGCTGAACATCCCTGTTTCAAACACGCCGCCCGCGCGCCCGGCGCTGCCCCGGGTAAAAATACAGTCGCTCAGAAAATAAGCGCCGATGGTCTGACAAAAAGCGCCCGGCGGATACTCCCCGATGAATACGGCGCCGGTGACGCGGCCGGTATTGATGCACCGCCACACCGATACCTGCGGCCCAAAGCCGAACAACCCGCCTGTCAGGTGCGTGGCAGCCACCGCGCCCTCGTTGGCGCAATAGCTCATATAGCCGTCCATATTGGCAGTGATGCCGCCGGTGTTCTGCATCACGCTGCCGGGCAGGACGACCTCAATGTCCGCCGAATTGAACAGATGCGTCAGCACGCTCTCCTGCGCATGGACCATTAGGCCGGCCGCGCTGCCTTTGTCGGTAACGATCCGCCCGCCAAACACCGCGCAGTTTTCGATCAGGCACTGTGCGGCCGCCGTCGCGAGGGCCGCCGCCGAAAATTGGTCGGAGCCGGCACGACGCCCGTCGATCTGCGGGTTGATGATGCGCAGGTTGCGGACAACGGCGTGTTCACAATAGCCAAGGAGGGAGAAGTTCCCGCGTTCTTCCCCGTCTGCCGGCGCAAAAGCAAGGCCCCTGACGGCATGGCCGCCGCCGTCGAACACGCCCGTAAAGGGGGTTTTCTCGCTGCCCAAAGGCTGCCATGCCCTGCCTTCCAGCGAAATATCGTTCATCAGCCGGTAATATCCGCCCGGATTGCGGCGGACGGCCTGCAATTCCTCCGCCGTATAAATGGGCGTATATTCCTCCTCCTGCCGCGGCAGTACGGCCACGGTGGTCAGCGCCTCTCCGCGCGCATTTTGAAAAAGCAGCCTGAAGCAGAAAAAGTTTGCCTTCAGTAATTCCGCGTCAAAGGAAAGAGCCAGCCTGTCTTCTTCCAGCCTTGCTGTGATTCCGGGCGTTTCCGGCAGCACGCGGCAGGATTGCGCGTTCTGTACCCGAAGGCGTTTTTCCCCATCAGCCGCCGCGCCCTCAAAAAACACAAGCGGGTCGGCGTCCGGCGCAAGGCTGATATCCGCCTCCAGCTTTTGCTCCGCCATCGCTCTGGCGCTTAGGGCCATGCTTGCTTTCCTGTTTCGAAACGCGACCGATACCTGATGGTGTACCTGCGGGTCATAGGCCAGCACCACCGAGCCTGCGCCCAGATCGTGCCAGCGCTGCCCGCTCAGGCTGACGGACAGGCTTTCCGCCGCCGTATCGCCGGGCTTTGCCTGAACCAATACATGATGGCTTTGCGGGACCTGCTGCCCTTCGCCCGCGGCGTTTACAAGATTGTGTTGGCTGATGGCGCTGCGCCTGGACGCATCATAAGAGCGCCACCCAAACGGAACCAGCAGCAGCAAAAGCAGGCACAGCCCTGCGCCCAAACCATACCAGACACCGCGAAGCCGCTTTTTCATCCTTTCTCTCCATAATCACTCAAAAAGGTTCAACAGGCGACAGCCTTGTTGCATCTCATCGGGAACAAAAACCACGTTCCTAATAACATAATATTACACGAAGTAGCAGTAATAACCCTCTGGAAGGCCTGTAAAAATGGCGATCCCGTTTACTTTGTGCCATTGTGTGTATTATACATGGATGGTGTTTTACAATCAACAAGACAGTTCAGCATGGGAGTGTCCAACGGAGCATTTAAAGAAAGTTCAAGAAAGAAAAAGGAGGTGTGCGGGAAGGGCGGAAGTGTCGGTATTTGAGTTTGTCTGCGCCGAAGCGGTTATACGCTTGCGCGAATACCGTTAAAGCATCCTGCAGGTTCTCTGCCTTGCGAGGAAAGCATCTGCTTCGCCTTGCCAGCGTCGGAAGATAGTGGCGCAGGTCGGCATTGACGCCTTCCACCGTGTACGTATCGCTTTTATCCCGCGTATTATGGATATGTCTGCCCGGGAAAACTGCATCCAGATACCCTGCATATCCATCCGTGCAGTATCTCTTTGCCTCCGGCGCGGCATCCGCCAGCCAATCGATTTGCGTCAGAAGCTGATATTGGCGATGCTCGATGCGTCCGTGCCCTTTTTCCAGCGTTTCCGTTCGGAGGATATCCTCCGCGCAGTGGGAAAAAGAGCCGACCGTATTTTCCGGCAGTTCATGCTGGTTCTCTTTCAGCGCCAATATATAATCCGCCTGGTGGGCGGATATGGTCTGCACAATGGCGCTCTGGCAGCTCATCGCGTCCGCCGTGATGATCGCATCTTCAATATCCAGCATGTTCAGCAGCTCGGGAACCGCTGTGATTTCATTGCTTTTCTCCTCAACGACCAGTTCGCCCAGGGTGATCGGCGCCCTTGCGCGGTCGCTGTTTTGTTTGACAGGGGTATGCAAAAACAGTATACTACACGGTAGCGTTATATCCTGACGGATTTCTGATATCAAAGGAGGCAATTTATCCATGGCAATGGTCAACAGCAGGGAAATGTTTCGCAAAGCCTATGAAGGCGGATACGCCATTGGCGCATTCAACGTGAACAACATGGAAATCATTCAGGGCATCGTGGAGGGCGCGCAGGCCGAAAAGGCGCCGCTGATTCTGCAGGTGTCCGCCGGCGCGCGCAGGTACGCCAACCATACCTATTTGATGAAGCTCATTGAAGCGGCCGTTGAAACCAGCGGCCTTGACATCGTGGTGCATTTGGACCACGGCCCCGATTTTGAAACCTGCAAAAGCTGCATCGACGGCGGTTTTACCTCCGTCATGATTGACGGCAGCCACCTGCCTTTTGAAGAAAACATCCAGCTGACCCGCCGCGTGGTGGAATATGCGCATGAGCGCGGCGTCACTGTCGAAGGCGAGCTGGGCCGTCTGGCCGGCGTCGAGGACGACGTGAAGGTGTCGGCGGAGG
>CAZFUT010000064.1:0-14399 GCA_964522425.1 uncultured Oscillospiraceae bacterium | reverse complement strand
TGGAGTCGTCGTTGTGCGTCGCGATGGTGGTGCCGTCTACCGTGGCGTCCTTGCCCACGAGCACGATCGTGCAGGCAAAGGCGCTCTGGACAAGCATCATCATCACGAGGGTGAGTGCAAGGAGCCATTTGGTCTTCTTCATGAAAGAGTCCTCCGTTCTAAGATTTTATAATCGTGGCAACGCGCCTTGCGGCCGCCGCGCCAAAATTATCGTCGGTTAAATGTGGAATACCAGCTTGGGGTCGGCCGTGGCCGGGTCGTGCAGGAAGTAGCCGCAGTCCTTCTCCACCAGCTCGTTGTAGCCGGGCCAGGTGGCAATGACCTCCTTTTCAGGGTAGAACTGGTTCATGTATTCGATTACCTTGGCGGCGCCCGACAGGTGGCGGCCGACGCGCTTGGCCATGGGCCAGCCCTCTTCCAGCGTGTAGGGCACGAACGTCAGGTGCTTGGCGCCGGCGAAGGAAAGGAAGAGGTCCTTGCCGTCCAGCATGAGCGCCCTGGTCATGGGGCCGACGATGCGGTCGATGAAGGGTTCGGGGGTCTCCATCAGCACGGCCAGCGTATCGCTGTAATCGCCCCACTCCCTGTGGGTGAAGCCCTTGAGGCTCTTGGGGCTCTGCTCGATCTTCATGTCGAAGGTGGTGGCCGACAGATCCATGGCGGCCATCATGGCGATGTCCATGGAGCGGTCATGCGCCACATAGGTGGACACGACGGGGTACATGATGGACGCCTCGTGGCAGTCGATGGACATGTCGATCTTTTCGCTGCGGATCAGCTCCATCACCGCGTAGGCCACGCGCTCGGTGGGCGTGCCGTCGGGGCGGCCGGGGTAGCAGCGGTTGAGGTTGCGCAGATCCTGATAGGCCTGCGACTGGCCGGAGGGATAGTGGATGTAGGTGAAGGAATCGGGCCACTGATCCAGGGGGTTGGTGCAGCGGTCGCCGATTTTGAAGGTGGCCTTGCCCCACTCGGTCTTCACATCGAAGTTGGCGGGGTAGGCGTTGCCCAGCATGCCCAGGGTGGTGGCGGAATAGCTGGCCTGCGGGATGACGAACACCCTGCCCTTTTCCACCTTGATGTTTTCCATCAGGATGAAGGCCGACATGCTGGTCGCCGGCTCATAGGGGTGGGTGCCGCCCACGTACAGCACGCTGCCGCCGGGCACGCCCGAATCGTACACAAAGATGGGCGTATCCAGCTTGGTGCCCTTCAGGCTGGGCAGGTATTCGCTCAGCTGCCTGACCTCCGTCAAGGCGTCGGAGGACACCACGGTTTCCTTAAAGTTGCGCTGGGCCACAAAGCCCACGGAGGCGATGGCGGCCAGCACGGCCACGACGGCCAGTACGACGGCCTTCTGAAGAAGGTTCGTCGGTTTCTTTACGGTTTCATTGGTCTGTGACAAGATGATTGGCCTCCTTCAGATTATTTGATGCCCAGTATCCTCAGAAAGAAGGGAACGAGGCAGTAGGCGTAGACGATGTCGTACACGATCCCGTTGCGCTTTTCGCGCTTGAAGAGCTTCACCAGGAGGGACACGCCGACAATGGCCGCCATCACATAGTACAGATAGGTGACGATGGTTTGCGCTAAGATCATTGTACCGCCCTCCTTATGCTAAGAACGCGAAGGTGTTGGGGTAGATGAGCATCACCAGCGCCAGCAGGCCCAGCAGCAGGCAGGGCGCGGCAATGGTTTTCAGGAAAGAGCCGTAGCTGCCCTGATAGCCGGTGGCCTCAATGGTCAGGCGGCCCACGATGCGGGAGGGCGGCAGGCAGTCGCCGATGGGGAACATCAGGCTCATCGCCGCGCAGACGACGGTGGTGTTAAAGCCCGCGGTATTGAACATGAAGATCAGCGGCGTGCCGATGACGATGGCGCTGCCGTAGCTCATGGAGCCCTGGGCAAAGGGCGCGAAGAACAGCACGGTGGCGTAGATCCACACGAAGGGCAGCAGCACGAAGGCGGTGCCGATCAGGCCCTTGACGCCCGAGGCGGCCATGGCGTTTTGCAGCACGCCCACGCTGAGCACGGTGGCCACCAGCGGGAACACCTGCTCGACGGTCTTGCTGAACACGCCCACATAGTCCTTAAAGGACATGCGGCGCGGGTTGCACAGCACGGCGACGGCCAGCGAAATGACGAACATCAGCGGCAGGCCCAGCACCGGCAGGTCGTAGGGCATCACCAGCGCCAGCACGAAGAGGGCCAGCAGCGTCAGGATGGGCAGAAGGATGCGTACCCAGCCGCCGACCCCGTCGTACTTTTCGCTGGCTTCGGGCAGCACCTTCAGGATCTCTTCCTTGGGCTGGCGCTTGGTGCCAAAGCCCACATAGATGATGGTGAAGAGGCTGACAATGACGATGGGGATGAGCAGCAATAGCTCAAAGCCGACATAGGGCATATTGGCCTGCGCGGTCATCAGCATGGTCCACAGGTTGATGGGCGGCGCGGCCGCGCTGAGGATGGCGAAAACGAACACGAAGGCCGCCGTCTTCTTTTCGGAAGCGCCCATGAAGCGGATGATGGAGGCCACCAGGCCGCCCATCACGAACACGGACACGCTGCCGGCGCCCGTCAAAGCGCCGGGGATCAGCATGAAAACGGCCATGAACGCCATCAGGATCCACTTGCTTTTGACCCGGCTGACCAGTTTGCGGGTAATGGCGTTGAGCGCCCCCGACTCGGAATACACGTTCACGAACAGGCTGGCGCAGATAAACAGGATGGCAAGGTCCATGTTGGTGAACAGGCCTTCCACCAGGATGTGCACGGGCCTGTCCGTCCAGCCATGCGCCCAGGCAAAGACCACGCCGACAACGCCGGTCGCCGCCATGGACAGCTCGGTGGATTTCAGAAACTTGCTGGACAGGATGAAGGTCGCTACCATCGCCGCAGCAATGATCACAATATCAGCTACTGTATACGTCAAAATGACACGCTCCTCCCACATCGATCGCATTTGGGGGTAAAGAAAAAGCCTGTCTTTCGAACGGACTTTTTCTTTGCCATTCAGGTTATTGGGCCGGCTTGAACGCCTCGGCGGCCAGCTTGGTATAATCCATGGCAGTGTCGATGATGGTCAGCGGGATGTTCTTTTCTTCGCTGATCTTGTTGAAACGGCCATCCTTGTTGCCTTCGGACACAACGATCATCCATTCCGCGTGGGGGAAGATGGCGTCGATGCAGCGCTCGTTGGCGTTGGTGGGGATGTCGCTGCGCTTGTCTTTTTCCAGCAGAACGGCGACGATGGGCAGCTTGATTTCCTCGGCGTGCTTGACCATAGCTTCGAGGCGTTTGATCTCGTCATCGATGGTGATGCCGGAAGCGCCCAGGCCCTTATCGGTGGAGCCGACCACGACGACCAGGCAGGAGTAGGGCTTTTCGTCCAGGTCCTTCTCCACCGGCTCGGCATTGTAGAAGAAATCGGTATCCAATTTCACGGTCTTCGCCTGGGTGGTGAGCAGGCGGCACATTTTCCCGCCGGGGCCCTGGCCCGCGTTGGTGATCAGGAACGGCGTCTGATAGGTTTTGATGTCGGCGCCGCCGATGGCGGCGAAAGCAGCCGCCGACACCCCGCACAGCAGACTCACCAGCAGCATACAGCACAAGAACTTACGCATATCGTTATTCCTCCTTTTTGTTTGATTATAACGAAGCGTTTTTGACGTGTCAACCCAAAAACCCGACGATCCGTCCTGTTTTTTACCGTTTCGGATAGGACAACAGGTCGTTTTGCCCACCTTTTCCGCCATCGCGTGCAACGCGCCGCGCCGCATCCTGCAAAAATATCCAAATACAATCGAAAAACATTCCGCTTTTTGCAACGGCGTTTGTTTCGCCGTTCAAACAAAAATTTTATGATTTTTTTGTTTTTTTGCAGGGCCGGAATCGCCCCGCCCCCGCTTTCTCACGCGCCCCGAAAACAAAAGCGGTTGTACTCGCGGGCGGCCGTCCGGCGATACCGGGGAAACGGCGCGGGAAGCGCGGCCCAAAATGCAGACAAGGGGGCTGTATCAGCGTTCTTCTCCGCTGCGTCAAACAAGAAGCGCGCAAAAAACGGAGCCATGTCTTGTGAAAGCAAGACACCGGCTCCGTTTTTTACAGGTTGACCGTTCATTTTTCAGGGGCGGGTTTTGCGGCGGCCCCATCCTTCGATTGCCGCGATCAACGCGAGGATGATGATATTTTCGGTCAGTTCCCCGCCATTTCCAGCAGCTTTCCGCTTCTTGCAAGGAAGGCCTTCAGGTCGTCGGCTTCCAGCGGCTGGGCGGAGAGGCGGGCCAGATCGTACACCTGCGCGCAGATCAGATCGCGCTTTTCGCCCTCGTCCATGGCGGCGATGGCGCGCACCACGGAATTGGCACGGTTGAGGATCAGCGTATGCCTGTCGGGCACGGGCATGTTCTGGCCGTAGAGGCTGCTCATTTCCTTAAAGCGGCGCATCTGCTCATCCTCGGTGATCATGGCGGCGAGGCTTACGTCGGCCAGCGCTTCGAGCTTTACTTCAAGGTCGTCCTTGTGCACGGCGGCGCGGAAGATGCTCTGCATCTCCTCCTGCTTTAAGTCGGTGCCCTCCTGACTGTCCGATTTCAGGCCCTCAATGTCGGCGTCCACGCGGAAAAACTGCGGGGCCTTGTCCTGCTCGCCCGAATACTCCATAAAGGACATAAAATTGACGTCGATCAGGGTGTCCATCTTCACCACGTCGATGCCGCGGCCCTTGTACAGCGATACGCCGGCGGCCTGCCGCGCCGCGTCGTTGGTGTAGACGATCTTTTTGCCCGCCTTGCCCTCGTTGCGGGCGAAGTATTCGTCAAAGGTGAAATACTCGTTTTCGGTGGTCTTCAGCAGCAGCGCGTCCTTCACCGCGTCATAGAACTTGCGGTCGCGCAGGCACCCGTATTTGATGAAGGGATGGATATCGTCCCAATAGCCCTGATAGGTTTCACGCTCGGTCTTGAAAAGACCGGTCAGGCGGTCCGCCACCTTTTTGGCGATGTGGGCGCTGATCCTGCGCACCTGCCCGTCGTTTTGCAGGAAGGAGCGGGAAACGTTCAGCGGCAGGTCGGGGCAGTCGATGACGCCCTTCAGCACCATCAGGAACTCGGGAATGATCTCCTTGATGTTGTCGGCCACGAACACTTGACGGTTGAACAGCTTGATCTCGCCCTCCTGCCCCGCAAAATCGCGGCGGATGCGCGGGAAGTAGAGGATGCCCTTTAAGTTGAAGGGATAGTCCACATTGAGGTGGATCCAGAACAGCGGGTCTTCGAAGGTGCGGAAGATGCGGTGGTAGGTTTCTTTGTATTCCTCATCCGTCACATCCTTGGCGGCCTTGAACCAGATGGGGCGCACCTCGTTGATGGGCTTGGGCGTTTCGGGCGCTTCCCCGGCCTGTTCTTCGGCACTGTCTTCGGCTTTTTCGTCCTTCTGTTCTTCGGCCTTTTTCTGCGCTTCTTCCCGCTTTTTCTTTTCGGCCTCCAGATCGACAAAATAGATGGGCGTCGCCATGAAGCCGCAGTACTTTTCCAGCACCTCGCGCACGCGGAAAGGCTCCAAGAATTCTTTTTCTTCCTCGGTGATATGCAGCGTGATGTCGGTGCCGCGGGAAGCGCGCGTGCCCTCGGACATTTCAAAGGTCATGCCGTCTTCGCTTTCCCAGCGGACGGGCGCCGCCCCCTCCTGATAGGAAAGGGAATCGATGGTCACCTTGCCCGCCGCCATGAAGGCGGAATAGAAGCCCAGGCCGAAATGGCCGATGATGCCCATGTTATCCTGCCCGGTGTAGTTTTTCAAAAACTCCTCGGCGCTGGAAAAGGCCACCTGGTTGATGTACTTTTCCACTTCGTCTTTGGTCATGCCCACGCCGTTGTCGGAAAAGACAAGCGTCTTGTTTTCCTTGTCCAGCGTCACGGTGACGCGCAGCTCTTCCTCGCCTTTTTTGCCCAGCATGTTCAGCTTGGTGATGGCGTCGCAGCCGTTGGCCGCCAGCTCCCGGATAAAAATGTCCTTGTCGGAGTACAGCCAGCGCTTGATGACCGGCATGATATTTTGCGCGTCGATGGAGATGCTGCCCTTGACGGGCTGTTGCTTTGCCATAATGATCCTCCTTGCGGGCCTTGCCCGGTTGAAACGGCGGCCTATAAAAAAACCGCCGCTGATGACAGGATTATAGCACGTGGCAAAGAAAAAATCAACAAATTTTAGCACTCAAATGGATAGAGTGCTAATAAAAGGTGGCGGAGAGATAAAAGCGCCGCTTCTCCGACGGGAAAAGCGGCGCGGTGGACGATGTGGCGTTACGGTGCGGGCGCAGCGGCCGCGGCGGGCGGCACGGTCGGCGCGGGGACGGTTTCGGCGTTGGGCTTCTTGGGGTGCTTGAGCGCTGTGGGCGCCGCGTCGGGGTACCAGCCGTAGTATTCGGCGTTTTCGCCGAGGGAAAACACGGTCAGCTCCTGCTCCAAAAGGCGGAAGCCCCGCACCTCCTCTTTCCCGGCCTGCCCGAGCACCGGCGCGGCACTTTGCGGCACGCCCAGCAGGCAGACATGAACGCCGCCATTGGTGTTGAAGATGGTCCATTTGCGCGCCAGCCCTTCGATATACTTGGCGTTGCGCGCTATCGCGGCGGGGCTTTCGCCGCACCGGATGAACAGCGGGTAACGGCGGTAGGGGCGCAGGGCCGCGGGCAGGCTGTCCTCCGTAAAACCGTAGTTTTCCAGGGTGCCGATGTACAGCATGACGTGGTGGTTATAGCCCTCGCCCGCCACAAACAGCGCGCCGATGGGGAGAACCTTGCGCCACTCGTCATAGGGCAGGCCCTTTACATGGATGTGGGTCGTCTTGTTCGTTTTGGCGTCCATCATGCTGCGGATGGAGCGGTAGTGCTTCCACCCGTTCTGCCGGTAGGCCCACTGGGTGAAGCCGATGCCGTCAAAGCCGCTTACATACAGCCGGCCTTCGGTAAAGAAGCCGTCGCTTTTGCCGGCAAACCGCGGCGCCAGGATATAGCGCTCCGCGCTGCCGCCGATAAAGTAGGGGACGCCGTACTGGTAGCGGGCCACGACGTTCTTTTGGGCCAGCTCGTTGTAACGGTTCAGGAAAAGGTTGCCCTCCTCCAGCATTTCAAAGGCGCTGTCCAGCACTGGGTGGGCCTTGATGGGGCCGGAAGGCAGCGTCAGCACATCGGTAAAATAGGTGGGGGCCTTCGTGTCCCCCGCGGCCTTGGCCGCTCTGCCCGCGGCGGCGGCCGGGTTGGCGGCGGGCGGAAGGGGCGCGGGGATGGTTTTGGCGTTGGCCACTTTGGGCGTGCGCAGCTTTTTGGGCGGCGTGTCGGGGTACCAGCCGTAGTAGGCCAGCTTTTCCGAAATGTCGTAGGCCAGCAGCTCCTGCCCCTTTAAATTGAAGAATTTGACGGCAAGGTTGCCCGCCTGCCCCGAAAGCGGCGCGGCCTCCTGCGGCACGCCGACAAGGGACACGCACACGCCGCCGTCGGTATCGTACACCTTCCACGGCCTGTTGAGGCCCGCAATGTACCGCTCGTTGCGCTTGATGGCGGCCAGGCTGTTGCCCGACTGGATGAACAAAGGATAGTCAAGGTAGGGGCTCAAGGCCGGGCCGACCTCCTCCCCGGTAAAGCCGTAGTTGTGGAGCGTACCCACATACATCATGATATGGTTGCCGTACTTGCCCTGCAAGGAGATCAGCGCGCCGATGGGCAGCGCCTCGCGCCATTTATCAAAAGGGACGTCCATCAGCGGGATGCGGGTAGTCAGATTGCCGCGCTCGTTGAAGGTATCGGAGATCTTCTTGGGATGCTCCCAGCCGTTGCTTTTGTAGATCCACTGCGTCAGGCCAAAGCAGTCAAAGCCGTACACGTAGATGTTGCCGTTTACGAAAAAGCGGCTGTTCTGCCACGCCGAGCGCGGGAGGCCCAGCAGGCGCTCCACCCGGCCGCCGAAAAAATACGGCACGCCGTACTGGTAGCGGACAACCACGTTCTGGTGCGCCAGCCTGTTATAGCGTTCAACGAACACGTTGCCCTCCTCCAGCATTTCAAAGGCGCTGTCCAGCAGCGGGTGCTGCCGGATGCTGCCTGCGGGCAGGAACACCTTTTCCGGGCCGGCGGGCGCAGGGGCGGGTGAGGGCGTGACAGCGGGCTCTGCATATGCCGATGCGGAAAGCGCAAACAGGATCAGCGCCAGCGCAGATAACAGTAAAAGGCCGTGTTTTCTCATGGTTCTATTCCTCGCTTTCGACGCATTATAGCATAGAAAACGGAGAATGGTTCATTTTTTTAAATATTATATGTAAATTTTATTTTCAGGCCGTACCGTCGCTTCCCCCGCCGTGAGCGCCACCAGGCCGTTTTCCGTTTCCACCATCAGCGCGCCGTCGTCGCGCACGGCGCGGGCGACGCCCGAAACGGGGCGGCCCTCAAAAACGGCTTCGACCCCGCGGCCCAGCGTCAGGCATCTGGCGCGGTACGCGTCCATGTGCCGGGGGATGCGGGGCAGGCCGTCCAATATCTCCTTACGGATGGCGGCGGCCAGCCTTTCGCGCACAAGGGCGGGCGGCGCTTCGTCTTTTGTATACAGCGCGCCCGCTTTCTCCCTGATCTCCTCGGGAAAGCTGCAGGGCATGACGTTGACGCCGATGCCGATGACAGCGCGCGGCGGCCGCATCCCGCCGATCCCCTCGGCCAGTATGCCGCACACCTTGCGGCCGCGCAGGATGCAGTCGTTGACCCATTTAATGGACAGCGCTTTGCCGCATACGGCCTGAACGGCATCGCATACGGAGACGGCGGCCAGGGTGGTCAGCCCCCCCCCGCGGCATACGTCCATGCCCACGATCAGGCTCATGTACAGCCCGCCCTCGGGCGAAAAAAAGCCGCGCCCGAGGCGGCCCCTTCCCATGGTCTGTGCGTCCGCTATGACCAGAGCGCCGGAGGGCGCGCCCTCCTTTGCCCAGCGCAGCGCCTCCCGGTTGGTGGAGGGGGTTTCCTTTAGACACAGCAGAGGAGCGGCAATCTCATCGCGCAGAGCCTTTTGGTCCATAATCGTCCTTTCGTTGACAGCGCTTTGCGCCAAAGGTACAATGCCGGTATTGAAGGATGGGAGGGATGGGCATGAAAACGGCCCTCATCACCGGCGGTTCGCGGGGCATCGGCGCGGAAACGGTGCGCGTGTTTTGCGCCGCGGGCTACCGGGTGCTGTTCAGCTTCTGCAACAGCAAGGAACAGGCGGCCGCGCTGTCCAGAGAAACGGGGGCCATCGCCGTCCGGGCCGACCTCCGGCGCAAAGAGGATACGGAGCATCTGGCCGATGTGGCGTTACAGCAATTATGCCATGTGGACGCGCTCATCGTCAACGCGGGCAGGGCCTATATGGGGCTTTTGACCGATATGGCGGACGCGGACTGGGACGACATGCTGGCGCTGCATTTAAGCTCCCCCTTTTGGCTGCTCAAACGCATCCTGCCCGCCATGCGCGCGGGGGGCAAAGGCGCGGTGGTGTTTGTTTCTTCCGTCTGGGGAAGGCGGGGCGCTTCCTGCGAAGCGGCCTACTCCTGCGTCAAGGGCGGCCAGATCGCGCTGATGCGGGCCCTCGCCAAAGAGGAAGGCCCCGGCGGCCTGCGCTTTAACGCGCTGTGCCCCGGCGTCATCGGCACCGACATGCTGGCCTGCTATACGGACGAAGATAAAAAGGCGCTGGCCGACGATACGCCGCTGGGCCGCCTTGGAGCGCCCCTGGACGTAGCGCGCGCCGCGCTGTTCCTTGCGGGCGAAGACGCATCGTTCATCACCGGGCAAACGCTGGGCGTGGACGGAGGGTTTTGATCAGCGCGCCTCGGCCCGTGCGCTGCCGTGCAAGACCTTTTTATGCATGCCATTGGGCCTCCGGCTGAAAAAGCGTCCGTATGCCGGGGCGGCGCCGCGCGCAAAACGGGTCGTTGAAAACCGAACGGGCTGAAGGCCCGCAAGGGTCGCTTTCGGGCCTTTTCCCATACATTTCAAGCGTTTTGGACGCTGTTTTCTTGCATTGTCCCCTTGGGGATGCTATACTGCTTCATGGCAAATTTTACCCCTGCCGGACAGGGAGGAAAGGGAGGATCTATGCTGTTAGAGCAGTTTCTGCGCGAAGTGACGGCGCTGCCGGGGTTGACCGGCAACGAGGGCGCTGTGGCGCAGTATATCGCGGAACAATTCAAGCCCCTGTGCGACGAGGTGTGGGTCACGTCCACGTACAGCGTCATCGCGCACAAGAAAGGGCCCGGCCCCAAGGTGATGTTCGCCGCGCATCTGGACGAAATCGGCCTGATGGTCAGCCGCATCGAAAAGGACGGTTGCCTGCGCATGGGTTCTGTGGGCGGCGTCGACCCGCGCATTCTGCCGGGCATGCGCGTGAAAGTGCTGGGCAAAGAAACGTTGCTGGGCGTGGTGGGGGCCAAGGCCCCGCATCTGCTCACCGAAAAAGAGCGCGGTAAAAACTACAGGCGGGACGATCTGTTCGTAGACCTCGGATTGCCCTGTGAAAAAGTAAAAGAGCTGGTGCGGGTGGGCGACCTGATCCAGTTGGAAGCCCGGTTTGTGGAGCTTCAAAACCGCCGCTATGTCACCAAAACGGCGGACGACAGGGCCTGCGTCGCCATCCTGTACCGGGCGATGCAGCTATTGCAGAGGATGCACCACGAGGCCGACCTGTACTTTGTCGCCACCTGCCAGGAGGAGATCGGCTCCTACGGCGCGAAGATGGCGGGCTTTGAAGTAGACCCCGATTTCGGCGTGGCGCTGGACGTAACGCACGCGCAGACGCCCGACGCCGACCCCACCAAGACGCATGAACTGACGTCGCTGGTGGCCAGCATGGGGCCGTACATTCAGCCCGTGCTGCGCGACAAAATGATGAAGGTCGCCAGGGAGCAGAACATCGCCGTGCAGACCGCGGTGGTGCCGCGCTACACCTCCACCGACGCGGACGACCTGGGCGTGGTGCGCGCGGGCGTGCCCACGGTGCTGCTGGAGCTGCCGCTTAAATACATGCACACCACGGTGGAGCTGCTGGACATGCACGCTTTGGAAGAGGGCGGCCGCCTGCTTGCGCATTTTGCCGCCGCCATCGAGAAGGGCTGGGAGGATGAACTATGGATCTGAAAACGCTGTGCGAATTAAACGGCCCTTCCGGGGCTGAAGCGCCGGTGCGCAAGGCCATTTATGAAGCGGCCAAGGAAAAGTGCGGCGACGTGCGCATCGACCGCATGGGCAACGTGATCTGCTTCAAAAAGGGCTTTAAGGACGGCGCGCCGCATGTGGCGCTGGCCGCCCACATGGACGAAGTGGGCTTTATCGTCGTGGGCCATACCGACGACGGCATGCTGCGCATCCGCCCCATCGGCGGCATCGACCCGCGCGTCATCGTGAGCAAGTGGGTCAGGGTGGGCGAAGTGCCCGGCGTCATCGGCGCCAAGGCCATCCATCTGCAGAGCGCCGCCGACCGCGAAAAGGTGCTGGATTACGAGGGCCTGTACATCGATATCGGCGCAAAGGACAAAAAAGAGGCCGAGGAGCTGTGCCCGCCGGGCAACTACGCCTCTTTCGACGCGGGCTTTGAGCCCCTTGGCGACGGCCTTGTGGTATCCAAGGCGCTGGACGACCGCGTGGGCTGCTACAACCTGCTGCGGCTGCTTGACAACGAATACCCCTGCGATGTCAGCATCGCCTTTGTGACCGGGGAAGAAGTGGGCCTGCGCGGATCAACGGGCGCGGGCTACCTGATCCGGCCCGACATTGCCGTGGTGCTGGAAGGCACCGCCGCCAACGATATGGGCGACACGGAGGAGCGCTTCCACGTCTGCACCGTGGGCGAGGGCGTGTGCGTCAGCTTTATGGACGGGGCCAGCATCGCCGACCGGGCGCTGTTTAAGACCATGCTGGACGTGGCCGCGCAAAACGGCATCAAGGCGCAGGTAAAGCGCGGGGCCGCCGGCGGCAACGACGCGGGCAGCTTCCAGCGCGCGGGCGCGGGCTGCCGCAGCGTGGTGCTGTCCGTCCCCTGCCGCTACATCCACTCTTCGTCCAACGTGGCGAGCCTTAAGGACATTGATACGCAGTATCTTCTGGCCGACGCCTTTTTGAAACAAGCTTGAGGGAGGAAAACAAATGCTTCGCAATACATTGAAGACCCTGATGGGGGCGTGGGGCCCCTCCGGCAACGAGCATAACGTGAAAGACGAGATCACCGCCCTTTTGACCGGCCATGTGGACGCCATGCGCACCGACGCGCTGGGCAACCTGATCGTGGAAAAATACGGCACCGACGACAACGCCAAGCGCATCATGTTCAGCGCGCACATGGATCACATCGGGCTGGTGGTCACCGCCGTCGAAAAGGAAGGCTATCTTCGCGTCACCAACGTGGGCGGCATTTCGATGGATTACAGCAGAGCCCGCCATGTGGTGTTTGAAAACGGCGTAGACGGCGTGCTGTTCTGCCAGCCCGTCAAAGAGGGCAAGCCCGCCCTGAGCGACTTCTATGTGGACATCGGCGCGCAGGATAAGGAAGAAGCGCTGCAAATGGTGCAGCTGGGCGATATGTGCGTATACGCGCCCGACATTTTTTCCGTCGGCAAACACAAGGTGTCCGGCCCCGCCATGGACGACCGCTGCGCCTGCGCGCTGCTGGTCGAGCTGCTCAACTATGCCGAAAACCAGAAGAACACCATCGTCGCCGTATTTTCCACCCAGGAAGAGGTGGGCCTGCGCGGCGCGGCGGTGGCGGCCTACGGCGTAGACCCCGACCTTGGCCTTGCCATCGACGTGACGGGCGCGGGCGACATCCCGGAAGAGAAGCTCCCCGCCGTCAACCTCGGCGAAGGCCCGGCGGTCAAGATCATGGACCGTTCCATGATCGCCAGCCCCAAGGTGCGCGAACTGCTGTTTGACGCGGCGGAGCAGGCGGGCGTCAAGGTGCAGCGCGAGGTGCTGCCCTACGGCGGCACCGACGGCGGCGCCATCCAGCACGCAAGGGCGGGCATCCCCACCGGCACCCTGTCCATTCCCTGCCGGTATGTGCACTCCGCGTGCGAAACCATCGACATGCGCGACATGGAAGACGCGCTCAAAGTCCTGCTGCAATTTGTAGAGATCGCGTGAGGAAAGAAGCTACATGAAGAAAATGACGGCCAACGAACTGCGGAGCATGTTCCTCAAGTTTTTCGAGTCGAAGGGGCACGCGGTGATCCCTTCCAGCTCCATCATCCCCGAAAACGACCCCACGGTGCTGTTTACCACCGCGGGCATGCATCCCCTTGTGCCCTACCTGATGGGCCAGAAGCATCCGGCGGGCCGGCGGCTCACCGACGTGCAGAAGTGCATCCGCACCGGCGACATCGACGATGTGGGCGACAACAGCCACCTCACCTTTTTCGAAATGCTGGGCAACTGGTCGCTGGGCGACTATTTCAAGGAAGAAATGATCCCGTGGAGCTGGGAGTTTCTGACCAGCCCCGAGTATCTGGGCCTCGACCCCGACAGGCTGGCCTTTTCGGTGTTCGCGGGCGACGAGCATGCGCCCCGCGACGAGGAAAGCTACAACCTGTGGCGGCAGTGCGGCGTCAGGGAAGACCATCTGTTCTACCTGCCCCGCGCCAACAACTGGTGGGGCCCGGCGGGGCTGACCGGCCCCTGCGGCCCGGATACCGAGATGTTCGTCATCACCGACAAGGAGCCCTGCGGCGAAGGCTGTTCGCCCGCCTGCTCCTGCGGCAGGTATCTGGAAATCTGGAACGACGTGTTCATGCAGTACAACAAGAAGGCCGACGGCGGGTACGAGCCGCTGAGCCAGAAGAACGTCGATACCGGCATGGGCCTTGAACGCACCATCTGCACCCTAAACGGCGCGCCCAGCGTGTACGAAACCGAAATGTTTTCCGGCATCATCGGCCGCATCGAGGAACTGTCGGGCAAGCAATATCAGGGCGCAAGCGACGAAGAGCGCAGGGCTTTCCGCATCGCCAGCGATCACCTGCGCACCGCCACCTTTATTCTGGGTGACCCGCGCGCCGTCACCCCGTCCAATGTGGATCAGGGCTATGTGCTGCGCCGCCTCATCCGCCGCGCCGTGCGCTTCGGCATGAACCTCGGCCTTCAGGAAGGCTTTACGGCGGAAATCGCCAGGGTCATCATCGCGCAGTACAAGGACGCCTATCCCGAACTGGAAAAAAACGGCGCGTTCGTATTGGAACAGCTGCTGCTTGAAGAACAGCGCTTCCAGCGCACATTGCAGCAGGGCACCAGAATGTTTGAAAAGCTGCTGTCCACCATGGGCGCTGAAACGGTCATCGCCGGGCAGGATGCCTTTAAGCTGTACGACACCTACGGCTTCCCCGTTGAAATGACG
>CAZFUT010000063.1:0-14680 GCA_964522425.1 uncultured Oscillospiraceae bacterium | reverse complement strand
GGATACCTCGGGCGTGCCCACACGCCACCAGGCGTCATACCCGTCCGTCATGGACTTGGGGATGACCTTGATGTCGATCAGCACCGGCTGATCCTTGACGGCCAGGGATTCCTTGACGGCCTTTTCCAATTCTTCCAGCGTGCGCACGGTGTAGGCTTTGGCGCCGTAGCCCCGGGCGATGGCCGCGTAATCGACCGACAGGAAATTGCCGTCCAGCTTGCCGCTTCCCGTGCGGTAGCGCAGCTCGGTGCACAGGGTATCGTTGCCCTGGCCCACCTGCAAATTGTTGATGCAGCCGAAGCTGGCGTTGTCAAACAGGCAGACCGTCAGTTTCAGCTTTTCCTGCACCGCGGTTAAAAACTCCGAGTGCAGCATCACAAAGCTGCCGTCGCCCACCATGGAATACACCTCGCGCCCGCCCACGGCCAGCTTCTGGCCCAGCGCGCCGCACACCTCGTACCCCATGCAGGAGTAGCCGTATTCCATGTTGTAGCTGTCCTGGCTCATCGGCCGCCACATGCGCTGCATATCGCCCGGGAGGCTCCCCGAGGAACCGATGACCACGGCGTCTTTGGGAATCAAGCGGTTGATAAGCCCCAGCGCCGCCGTCTGGGTCAGGCAGCTGCCCACATCTTCCGCGTATCTGGTGGCGGAAGCGGCGTTGGCGTCGTCGATGAGCGGCTTTCCGCCCTTTTCAAACGTCATGCCGTCCAGGCGCTCCAGCTCCTTGAGCCATTTGGCGCGGGCGTTTTTAATCTCGTCCGTATAGGCTGCCTTGTAGCCCCTGAGGGCCTCGGCCAAAGCAACCAGCGCTTCGCGCGCGTCGGCGATGACGCCGATGGCATCCAGCTTGACCGCCTGCGCGGGCGACATGGTGATGTTGACAAACCGCGCGTCCTCGTTAAACAGCGACTTGGAGGCGGTGGTAAAGTCGGTATAGCGGGTGCCGACGCCGATGATGAGATCGGCGTCCCTGGCGATCTCATTGGCCATGGAGCAGCCGGTGACGCCCATGCCGCCAAGGTTTAAGGGATGATCCCATACCACGGCCGATTTGCCCGCCTGCGTTTCGCCAAAGGGGATGCCCGTCTGTTCGGCAAAGGCGCGGAAGGCGTCGTGCGCTTCGGAATAGCGGACGCCGCCGCCGCACACCAGCATGGGCTTTTTGGCCTTGCGGATGGCTTCGGCCGCGCGCCGGATGGCAGCCCCGGTCGCGGGCCTGCGCTCCAAAACGTGCACGCGCTTTGCGAAGAAGCTTTCGGGGTAGTCGTAGGCTTCGCCCTCGACATCCTGCGGCATGGCAAGGCAGACGGCGCCGGTATCGGCGGGGTCGGTCAGCACGCGGAAGGCGTTGATGAGCGCGCTCATCAATTGGTCGGGCCTGTCGATGCGGTCAAAGTAACGGCAGACGGCGCGGAAGGCGTCGTTGGTGGTGATGCCCGCCGAATGGTTATGCTCCACCTGCTGCAGCACCGGATCGGGCTGGCGGCAGGCGTAGGTATCGCCGGGCAGCACCAGCACGGGGATGTTGTTGGCCGTCGCGGTGCCGCAGGCCGTCACCATGTTGGCGGCGCCGGGGCCGATGGAGGACGTGACGGCGAAAATCTGCTTGCGCTTCATCTGCTTGGCAAAGGCGATGGCGGCGTGGGCCATGCCCTGCTCGTTTTTGCCCTGATAGACTTCAAGGCGCCTGCGCTCCTGCAAAAGCGCCTGCCCCAAACCCACCACGTTGCCGTGGCCGGGCAGGAGGAACACGCCGCGCACAAAGGGCTGTTCCTGATCGTCCCAGCTTAGGTACTGGTTTTCCAAAAAGCGCACGAGGGCCTGCGCCATGGTCAGTCGAACGGTTTTCATTCACTCACCTCCGGGTCAAAGATATGTTCGTTGGCGTCCTTCTTCCACAGCCAGGCGTGTTCCTGATCGTCGATGCGCGTCTTGCGCCAGGGATCGCCCGCCAAATGGCGGATGCCCCAGGCGTAGCACTCGCAGTAGCCGGGCGCGGCGGCCTGAGAGTGGAAGCCGTTTAAGATCACCGTCAGCCCGTTGTTGCGCGAAGTGTACACTTCGCCGTTGGCAAAGCTTGCGCCAAAGCCGTGCTCATAGTCGAACCGGTGGAAATACACCTCGGGCTGCGGGTGATGGTGGGGGGGATAGCTCGACCACTTGCCCGGGAAGTTCAGCACTTCGCCCAGCACCATGTTGCTCCACGGCGCGGACTCGTAGTCGAAGAAGGTTTTGATGTTGCGGCGCATCGCGCCCCTGAGCTCGCCCTGGTTGCCGGCCTTCTGCACCATGACATCCTTGGGGCCATAGAGCCGGGCGGGAAAATCCCGCGCGTTTTCGGTGGCCTGACAGTAGATTTCGCAGTGCGTGACGGCCTTGACACGCAGTTTTACATTGCGCGGCGCGTGCAGGCAGTACGCCTCCTCGCGGAAGGGGTCCCTGCGGGCGACCGCCGCCTTTTCCGCGCCCCAGGCGAATTCCGCCTGCCCTTCAAAGAGCAGCAGGGCGCATTCCATTTCGGGCAAAAGGGTTTCCCACTCCATGCCCGGATTCAGCACGATCAGCCCCACGTCCATGTTGACGTCGGGGCTGTCTTTTGCCGTCAGATACGGGGTATAGCCGAGTTTGATCTCGGGTTGAAGGTACGGCATGAGATTCTCCTTTGATTAAAGACCCGTGTGCTCTTTGATGAATTTCCGCGCCTTGATGGCGTACTCCAGCGGGTTGGCCTTGGCGGGATCCTGCTCGGCTTCCACCAGCAGCCAGCCTTCGTAGCCCACTTCGGCCAGCTTTTTGAGGATGGGATCATAGTCGACGCAGCCGTCGCCGGGCACGGTGAAGGCGCCCGCGCGCACCGCCTGCAGGAAGCTCCACTTTTCGGGCTTCACGCGGTCGACCACATCGCGGCGCATGTCCTTCAGATGCACATGGCCCACGCGGTCTGCATACTTGTTCAGCATCAGCAGCGGATCTTCGCCCGCAAAGGTGAAGTGGCCGGTATCGTAGCACAGGAAAACGTATTCGGGATCGGTATGCGCCATCATGTAGTCGGTTTCTTCGGCCGTCTGCACCACGGTGCCCATGTGGTGATGGAAGCAGAGCTTGAAGCCCTTTTCCTTGGCCACTTTGCCAAGGCGGTTGAGGCCCGCGCAGAAGCGCGCCCATTCTTCTTCATTCATCACATGCTTTTTGTCGCCCAGGATGGGGGTGTCCAGCTGCCCCTGTATGGAATAGCTCTGCTCGGATACGTTGATGCGGTTGGCGCCCACGGCGGCCAGGAATTCCAGTTCCTTCACGAACTCTTTTTCCACTTCCTCGATGGGCTTGGTGAGGATGAAGCTGGAGAACCAGCGGGAGGCGACGCGCATGCCGCGCAGGTCAAGCTCCCACTTGAGTTCCTTTGCGTCCGTGGGGTATTTGTTGCCGATTTCGGTGCCCGTGAAGCCGGCCAGCGCCATTTCGCTGACGGTCTGACGGAAGGTGTTTTCCTTGCCGAGGTCGGGCATATCGTCGTTGCACCAGCCGATGGGGGCGATCCCTAAGAATACCTTATCCTTGTTGAACAATTTCTTGTCCTCCTTCAAAATAATGCCGATGAAAGGTTACAGGGTGGCCAGCTTGCGCGCCCGCGCTTCCAGCTTGCCGCGGCTGACGTCGATGGTGACGGCCAGGATGATGACCGAGCCGATGACGATATACTGGATATCGTTGCCGGCGCTGAACAGGTTCAGCCCGTTGCGGATGGTGGAAATGAGCAGCGCGCCCAGCATCGTGCCCCAGATGGTGCCCTTGCCGCCCCTGAAGGACGCGCCGCCGATGATGCAGGCCGCGATGGCGTCGGTATCGTAGGTGGCGGCGGAAGCCGTATTGGCGGTGTTGAGGCGGCCCGCCAGCACAACGCCCGCGATGCCGCACATGAGGCCGGACAAAGTATACACGATGGTCAGCACATCCTTGGAGCGGATGCCCGACATACGGGCCGCTTCAGGGTTGCCGCCCACGCAGTAGATCTGCCGCCCCAGCGCCGTATGGTTCAGGAACACGTGGAACACGGCGTACACCAGTATAACCAGAATGAAGCTGACTGGGAAGCCCTCCACCAGCTTAAAACCGAACAAATTGATATCGAAGGTGCTGCGGCCGATCCACAGCGTGCTGTCGATGCCCTTGTTGGTAAAGCCGATGGTTTTGGAGGCGGTAATCAGAAGGGCGATGCCCCACAACACGTTTTTCATGCCCAGGGTGGATACGAAGGGGTGCGGAAGGTCGAGCCTTGTCAGCAGCGTGCCGTTGATAAAGCCCGCGAAGGTCGACAGGAGGATGGCGACGGGGATCAGAATCCAGGGGCTGGTGACGCCGAAGTTCTGCATCAGCACGCCGATCATGCAGGTGGCCAGAATGGCGTTATAGCCCACCGACAGGTCGATGCCCGCCGTGATCAGCGCCAGCAGCATGCCGCTGCCGATGAGGCAGTTGACGCTGGTCTGCTTTAGGATGTTCATCTGGTTGGCCATGGTCATAAAGCGTCCCGGACGCAAAAAGGTAAAAAGGCCATAAAGGATGGCCAGAACGAAGAGGGGCCCCAGTTTCATCACAAGGTCGCCTATGCCGCTCTTCTTTTTCGCTGCCTGTGTCATCAGTTTTCTCCTCCCCACGCCGCTTTCATAATATCCTGCTGGTTGAAGCGTTCGCTGCCACGCTCTATCTCGGTCATGACGCGCCCTTCGCGCATCACGATCACGCGGTCTGCCATGCCCAGCACCTCCGGCAGCTCCGAAGAGACCATGATGATGCACTTGCCCTCTTTGACCAGCTTGTTCATCACGTTATACACTTCAATTTTCGCGCCCACGTCGATGCCGCGCGTCGGTTCGTCAAAAATATAGATGTCGGCGTCGCAGTTGGTCCACTTGCCGATTACGACCTTCTGCTGGTTGCCGCCCGACAGCTGCACCACCACTTCGCGGATGTGCGGCGTCTTGATGCGCAGGCTCCTGATGTTGTTTTCGCTGACCCTGCGGATCAGCCCATGGTCGAGCAGCGGTCCTTTTCGGTAGGTGCGCATATTGGCCAGGATGAGGTTGGTGCATACCGGCAGCGACAGCACGAGGCCCTGCCCCTTGCGGTCCTCCGTCAAAAACGCGATGCCGCGCCTGATGGCCTGGCCCGGGTTTTTGATCTGCACCTTTTTGCCCTTGATGTAAATATCGCCGCCGTCCAATTTATCGGCGCCGAATATGGCCCGCATCGTCTCGGTGCGCCCCGCGCCCACAAGGCCCGCAAAGGCCAGGATTTCGCCGCCATAGGCTTCAAAGCTGACGCCGCGCAATACGCCCATTTCTTTCAGGTCGACCGCCTTTAAGAAGCATTCGCCGCGGGTGCCGAACTCCTTGGGGTACTGGTTGTCCAGGCTTCGGCCGACCATCGCCTGTATCAGCTTGTCTTCGTCCAAATTGCCGATGTCCTCGGTGAGCACGAACTCGCCGTCGCGCATGACCGTCACGCGGTCGCACAATTCGAACAGCTCTTCCAGCTTATGGGATACAAACAGGATGGCCATGCCTTCGGATTTGAGCTTGCGCACCGTGTCCATCAGCTGCTTGACTTCCTGTTCGCCCAGGGAGCTGGTCGGCTCGTCCATGATGATCAGCTTGGCCTTCTGGGAAACGGCCTTGGCGATTTCCACCATCTGCTGCTGCCCGATGCCCAGCTTGCCGCATTCCATTTTGGTGTTGATTTCGGGATGGCCCAGCATCGAAAGGGCTTCCTTCGCCTGCCTGTGCATTTCGGGGTAGTCAAGAAGGCCGAGCCTGTTGACGATCTTGCGCCCCATAAAAACATTGTCCACCACGGACAGCATTTTCACGATGTTCAGTTCCTGATACACGCAGGCGATGCCCGCCTCGCGCGCGTGGACGGGGTTTTTGAAGCTGACCTTTTTGCCGTCCACATAAATTTCGCCCTCCTCGGGCACGTAGACGCCGGTCAATACCTTGATGAGCGTCGATTTGCCTGCGCCGTTTTCACCGATCAGGCCGTGGATTTCGCCGGGCCTGATCTGGATGTGCATATCGCGCATGGCCACCACGCCCGGGAATTTCTTGGTGATATGCTTGAGTTCTACGATATTGGGAGACATTGAACCACCTCAATTTTCCCGGGGCAGACCTTTCGGCCTGCCCCGGATCTGGTTGCGATGTGCCGTATCGTGGGATTATTTTTTCAGGAAATCCTTGTAGTTGCCGGCTTCGATGACGACGGTGTCGACGACCACGTTGGCTTCGACCGTTTCGCCCTTTAAGGCGGCCAGCGCGGTCTTCACGGACAGGTACCCCATGAGCTTGGGCTGCTGGGCGACGGTGCCCGCGAGTTCGCCGGTGGCGATCAGCTCGATGGCGGACTGGTTGCCGTCAAAGCCGATGATGGTGATGCCTTCCTTCTTGGCGGCCTTCACGGCGTTCAGGGCGCCGATGGCGGTATCGTCATTGTGGCAGAGCACGACGTTGATGTCGGGGTTGGCGATCAGCTGGTCCTCCATCACCTTGGTCGCGCCGTCGGTGGTGTTGTTGCCCGACAGGCTCGCCACGGGCTTGAGGCCCGCTTCTTCCAAAGCCTGCTCATAGCCGGCCTTGCGCAGGTTGGAGGTGTTGTCGCCCTCCTGGCCGTAGATGACCAGCGCCTTCACGTTTTCCTTGCCCACCTTTTCGATGGCGAACACGCCGCCGGAATGGGCCGCGACCTGGTTGGACGTGCCGACGAAGGAAACCTTCTGCTCATAGGGCGCGTCGGTGTCGCAGAAAATGACCTTGCCTTCATAGCCGGAGTTCTTGATGGCGCCGATGACCGCGTCGCCGTCCAGCGGGGCAATGATGATGGCGTCGGGCTTGGCGGCCAGCTGGGTTTCCAGCTGCTGCACCTGCTCGGCGATTTCGGTTTCGGCGGCAGGACCCTGCACGTCGATGGTGAGCCCGAATTCGGCGGCGGCTTCGTCGATACCGGATTTCACGGTCTGCCAGTATTCGCTGGACAGGGTCTTGAGGTTGACCACGATGGTGAAGGGCTTTTCGGCGGCGCTTGCCGTAAAGGCAAACAGCATGCACAGGAACAGGACGATGGCAAAGAGTTTCTTCATAGGTTCGGTCTCCTTTTTTATTATTTAGATGATGCTCCCATCATCTGGGTTACAGGAACCAGCATCGACCGCGCCGCCGGCCGTCCGCTTCCTTCCGCTTTGCAGGATTTGCCGGTTCGCCTTTCATAACGATCCGAAACGCGTCCGCGGAAAACGAAGGGGCTTTTTTTTATTCATATGCGTCAGTATAGTAATTTATCCACGAATCGTCAAGTGTTTTTGAAGCATTTACCCAAAATTTCCAAAAACTTTTCTTTTTTATGGGCATATCTTGACCGTTTTGGTTCCGCCATGATAAAATTACTTTACGTGCGAGCGAGGTGCAGGCCCAATGAAAACAACCCGTCAAAACATCATGGAGCAGTTTATTCTGCAAAACGGCAGGGCCGATATGCCAACTTTGCAGGACCGGTTTCAGATTTCCATCAATACGCTGCGCCGCGATCTGGCGGCACTGGAAACGCGCGGCTCCATCCGCAAGGTGTACGGCGGCGTGGAGGCCGTCAGGCCCCATCAATTGACCTCCATTTTAGAGCGTTACCGCCTGAACCTCCCTTCCAAAGAGCTGATCGGCCTTCTGGCGGCCAAATTCATCCCCGACAGCAGCACCGTCTACATCGATTCCGGCTCCACCACCAAGTGCGTGATGCCGCACATCACCGGGCGCAGGAAGCTGACGGTGATCACCAATTCGCTGTCCGCTTTGCAAAGCGCGGGCTCGTTCTCGGACGCCAGCATCATTGCGCTGGGCGGCGTGTACAACGCTTCCCTGGATACCTTTGTGGATGTCAACGCGCTGGACAAAATCAGAAAGCTTTCCTTGGACATCGCGCTGATGGCGGCGACGGGCGTTTCCATCAGGCAGGGCCTGTCCAACACCACCTATTTTGAGGCGGAGATCAAACAGGCCGTGGTGTCCAAGAGCAAGCGCATCCTCCTGCTGGCCGACCATACCAAATTCGGCTGCGACGCGCCGCTGCAATACTGCCCCCTGCACCAGATCAATATGCTCGTTACCGACCGGCGCCCGCCCGACGAATACATGCAGTATTTCACCCGCAACGCCATCGACGTGGTGTATGACGAGGAAACGGCGGAAGAAGCAATCGCCAACCAATATCAGGAAATATAAGGGGGGGCGCGCCATGCTTTATGCAGAAAGGCCTTTTACACTAAAAGACGGCCGCACCCTCACCGTGCGCAGCGCCGGTAAAGAGGATGCCGCGGCCATGCTGCTGTTTTTGTCGCGCATTCTAACAGAAACGGACTTTATGACGCGGTCGCCCGAGGATGCGCCGATGAACAAAGAAGACGAGGAAGCCTTTCTGCAGGACGCGGCGGAACGGCCCGACAGGCTGATGCTGGTCGCTCTGGAAGGGGATGCCATCGTGGCCTGCTGCAATATTGCGCCCGTGCAGGACAGGATCAAAACGCGCCACCGCGCGGACATGGGTATATCGGTGCTGAGCGCCTTTTCCGCGCAGGGATTGGGCTGCTTTTTATTAACGGAAGTTTTGCGCATGGCCAAAAAAGCGGGCTTTCAGCAGATGGAGCTGGGCGTCTACCACGACAATGCCCGCGCCCTCCGCCTGTACAGGCGCCTCGGCTTTTCGCCCTGCGGCAGGCTCCCCCGCGCCTTTCAAACTGAGGACGGCAGGCTGCACGACGAAATACTGATGGTCAAAGACCTGTCCGGCACGCCGCTGCCCATGCAGCTGGACGCCGTGGTGCTGGACGCGCCCGATGTCCGCATGCTGCGGGATTTCTATGCAGCCTTGCTTGGGTGGAACGCGGGCTATACCGACGGGGAAAACGTGGCGCAGGTCGTTTCACCCGCCGGCTGCACGAAAATATTGATACAGAAAAACGCCCTCTACCTCCCGCCCGTGTGGCCGGAAAGAGAAGGCGCGCAGCAGCCCCAGGCCCATCTTGATATAGAAGTCCATACGCAGGATGACATGCGCTCCGCCGTCCTGCGCGCCAGGGCCCTGGGCGCCGCAGAGCCCGCCTGCCAGTACGGCGAAAGGGACGGACAGTTCCTCTGGTACACCCTTTTGGATCCCGCCGGACACCCCTTCTGCTTTGTCTTCTGGCCCTGAGGGGACGGGATGTACCAGGATGGCATAACAATTTTTTCTTTCTCCTTCATGCTCTGGATATTTGAACCGCTTCTATGATATAATGCTATGAAGCGATTTTTATGCATGGATCGAAGGAGGAAACACACATGGTCGTCCGCGTTTTTGATCGTCCCGAAATGGTCAGCAAGGCCTGCGCGCTGCTGATCGCCGCGCAGGTAACGAAAAAGCCCGACAGCGTGCTGGGGCTGGCCACCGGCTCTTCGCCCATCGGCGCCTACCGGCAGCTGGCCCAATGGCATCGGGAGGGCGCGCTGGATTTTTCCGAGGCCGTTTCCTATAACCTTGACGAGTATATCGGCCTGCCCGAGGACAACTCGTGCAGCTACCACTGCTTCATGCAGGACGAGCTGTTCCGCTTTATCAATTTGAAGGCGTCCTTCCTGCCCGACGGCAACGCCAGGGATATGCAGGCGGAATGCCGCCGCTATGACGAAGCGATCAAACAGGCGGGCGGCGTCGATCTGCAATTGCTCGGCATCGGCCGCAACGGCCACATCGGCTTTAACGAGCCTGCCGAGTTTTTTTCCGACGGCACGCAGGTGGTCGATCTCACCGAAAGCACCATACAGGCCAACCGCCGTTTCTTTGAAAGCGAGGATCAGGTGCCGCGCAAGGCGGTATCGATGGGCATCGGCACCATCATGTCCGCCCGGGGCATCGTATTGATCGCCATGGGCGCGGACAAGGCCGAGGCCATCTACGGGCTGGTAAAGGGGGAAGTGACGCCGAAACTCCCCGCCAGCATCCTCAGGATGCACAAAAACGCCGTCATCCTGTGCGATCAGGACGCCGCGGGGCTGCTTTGATACGATTTTTCACAACGGCGCCATCTGTGGACAGGGCCGTGGATAACCGAAGGATAAGTCGGCATCATCCGCCGTTTTCCCTTTGAAAAGCCGATGGTATGTTCTCCACAGCTGTGGAAATCGCCCCGGTGGACAGCGTGGATAATACCCAGACGGGCTGTTTTTCGGCCCGGGACCGGGACGCCGCGCGGCGCTGAGAAACGGAAAAGGCGGGAGACGGGCGCCGACGCCGGGTACGGCGGCGGACGGTTTTCCCCGCCGCCGCCCTCCTTCACCAAACTGTCCACACATTATCCAAAGGGCCGGCCTTCTTATCCACAGGTTTTTCCGGCCGAAGCATAAGGCCGTGCAAGGGAAAACCGGGTTTTCCACCCTTTCCACAGCCCCTACTGCTACTGCTATCTATAGATAACTGGTACCGCTACCAGGCGAAAGGACGTGACGCAAGGTGCATTTTCAAGTACAGGCAGCCGATATCAACCAGGGGATGGGCATGGTCGTGCGCGCCCTCTCCGCACGGGCCGCAAGGCCGTTCTATGAAGGCGTTTTCATCGAAACTGAGGACAACGGCATACAGCTCACCTGCTCCGACGGGCAGATGACCATTAAATCGACGGTGCCCGCCATCGTGCAGGAGGACGGCTGCGCGCTGATGCCCGCCAAGCTCCTGCACGAATTGCTGCGCAAGCTGGAAGGCCAGATCGACGTCAGCGTGGACGTATCCAAGCTGAAGGCCGTCATCACCGCCAACGGCTCCAACACCGATATGGTGTGCATGAACGCCGCCGACTTTCCCGATATCAGCGAGGTGAAGGGCGGGTTTGAGGTAAGGCTGCCGCAGGATAAGTTTGCGTCCGCCGTGTCGCGCATCACCTTTGCCCTGTCCACCGACGAAACGCGCCGCATTCTGACGGGCTGTCTGATGGAGGTTTACCGGGAAGAGGTCTGCTTTGTGTGCCTGGACGGCTTCCGCCTGGCGATGCAGAAAGTCTATGTGAGCCACGAGCTGCCTGCCGATAAGGAAACGGTAAGCGCGATCATCCCCGGCAACATCATCGGAGAAATATCCCGCATGGCGGGCGATACCGCGGAGGAAATGGTGATCGCCTTTTCGTCCACCCACCTGTGCGCCGCCATCGGCGAAACAAAGGTGTACAGCCCGCTGATCGCCGGCGAATACATCAACTATCAGCAGATACTGCCCGTCACCTGGATGACGGCGGTCAAATTGAACCGCAGCCAGCTGATCGGCGCCATCGACCGCGCCGCCCTGATCGCGCGGGAGGGCAACAATCTGCTCAAGCTCCACGTGGACGACAGACAAATGACCATCATGGCCAATACCGAGCGCGGCAACGCGGTGGAAACGGTGGAGGTGTACTTTGACGGGGCGCCGCTGGACATCGCGTTCAACGCCAAGTACCTGCTCGACGTGATCCGCAACATCGACACCAGCGAAATGACGATGCGGTTCAACACCAACGTCAGCCCCTGCGTGATCTGCCCCGTATCGGGCAACCAGTACACCTATCTGGTGCTGCCGGTGCGTACCATCGGATGACGGGAGAAACAATGATCGCAGTATTGAGCGCCATGCAGTCGGAAATCGACCTGCTGCTGGAAAAAATGACCGATAAAAACGAAACCGTGCTGTGCGGCAGCACCTACACGGCGGGCCTTTTGCGCGGCAAACGGGCGGTGGTGGGCGCGGCCAGCGTGGGCAAAACCAACGCCGCCATCGGCGCGCAGGCGATGATCGACCGCTTTCATCCCGACTGCCTTCTGCATACCGGCATCGCGGGGTCGCTTTCCAAGGAAGCGGGGCTTTTGTCCATTGTGCTGGGGGAACGGCTCACCTACCACGATTTGGACCACGACATCATGATCGATTTCCCGCCGCACAGGGAATATTTTGAATCGGACAAAAAGCTGCTGGCCATCGCCGAAGACTATTTGCAGCGTCAGGGCGATCGGTATTTGAAGGGCCTGATCGCCACGGGGGACGCCTTCATCGAATCCGCCGCGCAGAAAAAAGCCATCACCGATCGGATGCCCGCCCTTGCCGCCGATATGGAGAGCGCGGCCATCGCCTGCTGCTGCCATGTGAACGGCGTGCCCTTTTTAGTGGTGCGCGCCATCAGCGACCTTGCGGACGAGGAAAGCCGCGATACCTATCAAACCAATAAGCGCAGCGCGTCGGACGTGGGCGCGGGCATGATCGTGGACATCGTGGAGCATATCGCATGAGCGGCTTCATCATCCGAAAAGCCGACAGGGAAAGCCTTGAAACGCTTGCCCGTTTTTGTCTGTGGATGTTTTCCAAGGGCTTTCATTTGGAAGGGCAGGAAAAAGGCATACAGGCCCTTCTGATGGAATGCTTGAACCTTGACACCCTCTGTATGGCGGTCAGGGAAGGGGCGCTGTGCGGCGTGTTCGCTGTCAGCGACGGCAAGCGCCGCGCCGTAGCAGGCACGCCAGCGCAGTTCCGCAAGGCGCTGGGCTTTGTCATGGGCTCGGTCGCCTACCCCGTCATCCGCAGGGAAATGATGGATGAAGTGCCGCTGCATGGGAAAAATGCGGTGATCGAGTGGCTGCTGGCCGCCGACGGCGACGAAGCGGTGCTGAATGCCTGCATGGACCACATCAGACAGAACATCCCCGGCCCCTATCTGCTGTTTTCCTTTGACCCCGCGGGCGATCCGTTTCTTGAAAGCCGCGGGTTTGTGCAAACGGCGACGCATGCGATTGCGCCGGGGATGGAAAAAAGAATCTTTGAAGGATAGGGCCGGCGCGCTGAAAAAGCCATAACATCAATCCGCCCCTGTACAGCATACAGGGACGGATTTTTTGTATCATGATACAAAAAGTATATAAATATTATATTTTTTTGTACTGTAATACAAAAACTATAATTCAATTTTGCCCATCAGGAAATCCAGCGCGTTGATCTTCATGATGCCGTCGTAGTCGGTTACGGGATCCATATCCAAAGACAGAAGGTATTTCGGAAAATGATCGGATATTTTTTGCAGCGGCCTTAATTCTCTTTCCAGCGTCGCTTTTTCGCGGACGGTCGCGGCCACCTGGATATATACGGTCTTCTGATCGCCGCGGGCGACAAAATCCACCTCCCATTGATCGATCTTGCCGATGAAGACCTCATATCCCCGGCGTTTCAATTCTAAAAATATGATGTTTTCCAAAATATGGCCGGTATCGGCCTGCGCGGAACGGCCCAGCATGGCCCGGCGCAGCCCCATATCAACCATGTAGTATTTTTCGAGGGTTTTTAAGTATTCTTTGCCCTTGATGTTGTAGCGCTTTACCTGATAGAGGATGAAGGATTCCATCAGGGCGGACAGATAGTTTTCTACCGTCCGCACGTTGATGCTGCGGCGGGAGGATGTCATGGTATTGCTGATTCTGTGCGTGGACAGTGTATTGCCGATGTTGTCGGCGGCAAAGCGCAGCACGCTTTCCAGCATCATTACATCGTCGATTTTTCTGCGGGCAACGACATCCTTGACGATGATGGTGTTGTACAGGCTGCGCAGATAATCCTGTACCTGCCGGCCGTTGTCCTTCAGCAGCAAAGCGAAGGGAAAGGAACCGTTTTCGATATACCGCCGGTAGGCAGCTTCCGGGTTCTGGTTTTCCCCCGACATCTGCAAAAATTCATGAAAGGAAAAGGGCAGCATTTCAATCTGCACATACCGGCCGGACAGCAGCGTCGCCAATTCGCCCGACAGAAGATGGGCGTTGGAGCCGGTTAGATAGACATCCACATTGTTTTGAATGTACAGGCTGTCCACAACCCGCTGAAAGTCTTCGACATTCTGTATTTCGTCCAGCAGGATATAGGTCATTTGGTCCGATTGCAGGCGCCGCCTGATATACGAGTGCAGCGCTTTCGGGTCGCGCAGCGCGTCGTAATCATAATCCTCAAAGTTGATGCTGATGATGCGGCTTTCCGGGATCCCCTGCTCCAACAGATATTGACGGTACTGCAAAAGCAGCGTCGATTTGCCGCACCGCCGCACGCCGGTGATCACTTTGATGATCTGCTTATCCTTATAGGATACCAACTGATTGAAATAATGCGTCCGCGCAATCTGCATCCTGCTCACCTCGGGTTCATTATAGGTCAATGCCGATACAAAATCAATATTTTTTGCATAACAGTACAAAAAGTATATAGTTTTAAAACTTTTTTTGCACTAAGATACAAAAAAGCGGGCCACGCTGATGAGGCGCGGCCCAAGAAGGAAGGAAGTGTAGAAAAGGTCGGAGGCAGGAAAAACGCAAACAGGCGGCGGGCGCGCTTGCTATTTGTCCTTTGATGCCGTTATTCTACCATATCTAACATAAAAAGAAAAGATGGAAACTGACTTACCGATCCATCTTTGAAGTTTTTTTCCTGTTTTATCCCCATATGACCATGGGAAGCGGGGAGGACGGAACGCCGCACAAAAAGCCGGATATGCAAAAGCCCCGTCTTTAGAGGGTTGAACTTAGGGATTTTCCAGAAAAAGCAAATTTAAGCCGGCTCCATGTTACAATTTCGGACAGAGAGTGAAGGAGTGCTCGCCACGGGAAAT
>CAZFUT010000062.1:0-15104 GCA_964522425.1 uncultured Oscillospiraceae bacterium | reverse complement strand
TCTGGATGGCGGTGATGCCGTTCATGGTGCCCGCCACCTTAAAGTCCATATCGCCGAGGAAGTCTTCCAGCCCCTGTATATCGGTCAGGACGACCACTTTGTCGCTCTCCGTGTCCTTGATCAGGCCCATCGCGACGCCCGCAACCGGCGCTTTGATCTTGACGCCCGCATCCATCAGCGACAGGGTGCTGCCGCACACGGAAGCCATCGAAGAGGAGCCGTTGCTGGACAGGATCTCGCTGACCAGACGCAGCGCGTAGGGAAATTCTTCCTCGCTGGGGATCACCGGTTCCAGCGCGCGCTCAGCCAGCGCGCCATGGCCGATTTCGCGGCGGCCGGGGGAGCGCAGACGGCCCGCTTCGCCCGTCGCATACGGCGGCATGTTGTAGTGGTGGATGTAGCGCTTGGAATCCTCGTTGGAGAGGCCGTCCAGCATCTGCACTTCGCGCAGCGACCCCAATGTCGTCACAGTGAGCGCCTGCGTCTGCCCGCGGGTAAACACGGCGCTGCCGTGGGTGCGGGGCAGCACGCCCGTCTCGCACCAGATGGGGCGGACTTCGGTCTGCTTGCGGCCGTCGGGGCGGATGCCCTGATCGATGATCTTGCGGCGCATGACCTCTTTATTCAAGTAGTACAGCGCGTCGGCCACTTCGCTTTCGCGGCCTTCAAACTGCTGCGCAAAGTGCGCCATCACGTCGGCCTTCACATCGTCTTCACGCTGCTGGCGCTCGCTGCGCTCGTAGGTATCGAAAGACCACACGGCCTTGTCGTAGGCGTATTCGCGCACAGCCCGCTTGACATCCTCGCCGGTGGTGACCAAAGGGAACTCGCGCTTGGGCTTGCCGATCTCGGCCACAATCTTCTCCTGGAAGCCCACCAGCTCCTTGATCGCCTCGTGGGCGTACAGGATGGCCTCCAGCATCACTTCTTCGGAAATCTCGTTGGCGCCCGCTTCCACCATCATGATGGCGTCCTTGGTGCCGGACACGACCAGGTGCAGATCGCTCTGGGCGCGCTGGGCCTCGTCGGGGTTCAGGATCAATTCACCGTTCACGCGGCCGACCAGCACGGAGCCGGTGGGGCCGTCCCACGGAATTTCGCTCACGCACAGCGCGATGGAAGAACCGATCATGGCGGGAATTTCCGGGGGGTTATTGGTGTCCACCGACAGCGCGGTGGCCACCACCTGCACGTCGTTGCGCAGGCCCTTGTTAAACAGCGGGCGGAGCGGGCGGTCGATCAGGCGGCAGGTCAGGATGGCCTTTTCGGTGGGCCGGCCTTCGCGCTTGATGAAGCCGCCGGGAATCTTGCCGACGGAGTACAGCTTCTCTTCAAAATCGACGCTCAGCGGGAAAAAGTCCACGCCGTCGCGCGCCGTGTCGGAAATGGTCGCGTTGACCATCACCACGGTGTCGCCGTAGTGCACCAGCACGGAGCCGGATGCCTGCTGCGCGTACTTGCCGAATTCCAGCGTCAGGTCACGCCCGGCAAAGCGCATTGAATACTTTTTGCTTTCCATTTTTCTCCTCTTCTCCACACAACTTCTTCCATACGGTATCACCGTAAAAAAGCCGGAAAGACTTGCAGCAGCTTTCCGACTCGTTGGCTTTTACTTACGCAGGTTCAACTGGGCAATCAGTGTGCGGTACCTCTCGATGTCGGTGCGCATAAGGTAATCGAGCAGGCCGCGGCGCTGACCGACCATCAGCAAAAGGCCGCGGCGGCTGTGGTGATCCTTCTGGTTCTTTTTGAGGTGTTCGTTCAGGTGGTTGATGCGTTCGGTCAGCAGCGCGACCTGCACCTCGGGCGAACCGGTGTCGCCTTCACGGCGGCCATACTTCTCAATGATTGACTGTTTGACTTGCTTATCCATGGGGATCCTCCTTATTGGGGTGGCAGCCCTTTGTATTCCCTCTGGCACAGCGGACGTTGGAGTGTCGTGCCCCTGAGCCAGGGTTCTAAAGCCACGAAGAATAGTTTAGCATGAAAAGCCCGGTTTGTAAACCATTTGACAAAGTTTTGTCCCGCCTTTACAGTAAAAACAACCATTCTTCGAAGGAGGCGCCCATGCCCGTCCATCCCTTTGCGCCCGTCGTTTCCCAAGACGCCCGCGTTTTGATATTAGGCTCTTTTCCCTCCGTGCAGTCGCGCCTGAACGGCTTTTACTACGGCCACAGGCAGAACCGCTTCTGGCGCCTGATGGCGCTGCTGTTTCACGAAGACGTGCCGCAGGATACCCAAGAAAAGACCGCCCTTCTGATCCGGCGCCGCATCGCGCTGTGGGACGTGGTCAGCGCCTGCGATATCACAGGCTCCAGCGACAGCAGCCTGCGCGCCGAGGCCCCCAACGACATCCCGTCTCTGGTGCGCGGCACGCGCATCGAAAAAGTGCTGCTCAACGGGCAGACGGCGGGCAAACTGTACGTCAGGTATTTTGCCGCGCTGGATATCCCCTATATTGTTCTCCCCTCCACCAGCCCCGCCAACGCCGCGTGGTCGCTGGAAAGGTTGAAGGCCGCGTGGGCGCCGCACCTATCTGATCTATAACCATCCATGTAAGCAAGCGCCCCGCCAAACGGCGGGGCATCGCTTTACAGGATAAACTTCTTTAAGTCAGCCGGCTTCGCCGCCGACACATGGTCGGCCACATACTGGGCGGTGATGTCCAAGTCGATATCGGGCATATCGCCGCCGGCGTTAAAGGAAATGTCCTCCAGCAGCTCTTCAAACACGGCGTGCAGGCGGCGCGCGCCGATGTCTTCGCCCTCAAGGTTTGCGTTAAAGGCCGCTTCGGCCAGCGCCTCAAGCGCCCCGTCTTCAAAGCGCAGATGCACCTTGTCCACCGCCAGCATGGCGGTATACTGCCTCGTCAGCGCGTTGTCGGTCTGCGTCAGAATGCGCACAAAGTCGTCTTTGGTCAGCGGCTTTAAGGCGACATGCACGGGGAAACGCCCCTGCAATTCGGGGATGAGGTCGCTCACCTTGGCCACATGGAAAGCGCCCGCCGCGATAAAGAGGATAAAATCCGTCCGCAAAGCGCCGTACTTGGTGTTCACCGTAGAGCCTTCCACGATGGGCAGAATATCGCGCTGCACGCCCTCGCGCGATACGTCGGGTCCGGAAGAGGAAGCCGACTTGCCGCAGATCTTGTCGATCTCGTCGATGAACACGATGCCGTGTTCCTCGGCCCTGCGGATGGCTTCTTCTTTCACCGCGTCGTCGTCGATCAGCTTCTGCGCTTCTTCGTCCAGCAGAATCTTGCGCGCTTCCTTCACCTTCATATGGCGTATCTTGGTGCGCTTGGGCATCATGCCGCCCATGATGTCGCCGATGGCGATGGCGCTGCCGCCCACCTCCAATTGCGGCGGGCCTTCCTCCACCTCAACGTCGATCTCGCGCTGTTCCAGTTTGCCGTTGCGCAGCTCCTCACGGATATCTTCGCGCCTGCCCGTCAGGCGCTGCCGCTCTTCTTCCGAAAGGGCTGGCTCTTTGTTGGCCTTGCCCAGCAGCACGTCGATGGGGTTGGCCACCTTCTTGGGCGCGGGATTTAAGAGCATATTCACCAGCCGGTCTTCCGCCATCACCTCGGCGCGCACGCGCACGCGCTCGCGGTGTTCGTTTTTTACCAGCCGGTAGGCGTTTTCCGCCAGGTCGCGGATGATGCTTTCCACATCCCGCCCCACATAGCCGACCTCGGTAAACTTGGTGGCTTCCACCTTTACAAAGGGGGCGTTCATCAGTTTGGCCAGGCGGCGGGCGATCTCGGTCTTGCCCACGCCCGTAGGCCCGATCATTAAGATGTTCTTGGGGTAGATTTCTTCCCGTATGTCCTCCGGCACCCGCGAGCGGCGGTAGCGGTTTCTCAGCGCAATGGCCACATTTTTCTTGGCATCGTCCTGCCCGATGATGAAACGATCCAGCTCTTTCACCACTTCACGCGGCGTCAATTCGTTCATTACACTTCCTCCACCGTGATGTTTTCATTGGTGAATACGCAGATGGACGCGGCGATGTGCAGCGCCTTTTCAGCGATGTCCCTGGCGGGCAGGTCGGTGTTGTGGATCAGCGCGCGCGCCGCCGCCATGGCGTAATTGCCGCCCGAACCCACAGCGCAGACGCCGTCGTCGGGCGCGATCACTTCGCCCGTGCCGCTGATGATGAGCATGCCCGTCGCGTCGGCCGCGATCAGCATGGCGTTCAGCTGCCGGAGCGCCTTGTCGCTGCGCCATTCCTGCGCCAGCGTCACAGCGGCGCGCTCCAGATTGCCGTTCGTCTGGTTTAATTTTTCTTCAAACCGTTCGCTCAGCGTAAACGCGTCGGCCACCGAGCCCGCAAAGCCCACGACCACCTTGCCGCCGTAGATGCGGCGCACCTTTCTGGCCGTCGCCTTAAAGATGGTCGATTCGCCCATCGTCACCTGGCCGTCGCCCGCGATGGCCGTTTGGCCGCCCCGCGTAACGGCGCAGATGGTGGTGCCTCTCATTTCCTGTGCCATGGTTCCTCCTGCAAACTGTCCTTCACACGGTCAATCTCCTTCAGCGCCCGCTCCGACACCTTCAGGTACCGCCGTTCCTTGCCCTTAACGCGCTCCTTTAAGCCGTCGATGAGGCCGAAAGAAATATGCATGGGCTGGTAGTTCCTGTTTGGCTGGGACACATATTTGCATAGCGCGCCCAGCGCCGTGGTGGATGGGAATACAAAGGCTTCCTGCCCGTTCAGCGCGCGCGCCAGCGACAGGCCCGCCACAAGGCCGCTGGCCGCCGATTCCACATAGCCTTCCACGCCCGTCATCTGCCCGGCAAAATAGAGGTTGGGGCGGGCAAGCATTTCAAAGCGTTCGTTGAGCACGCCGGGGCTTTCGATGAAGGTATTGCGGTGCATCACGCCGTAGCGCGCGTACACGGCGTCCTTAAGGGCTGGGATCATGCCGAATACCCGCTGCTGCTCGGGGAACCTGAGCCTTGTTTGAAAACCCACCAGGTTGTACAGGCTGTCCCCCGCGTCGTCCTGCCTCAGCTGCAGCACGGCAAAGGGCATTTTGCCGCTGCGGGGGTCGTTTAGCCCCACAGGCTTCAAGGGGCCGAAGGCCAGCGCCATTTCGCCGCGCCTGGCCATAGACTCCACCGGCATACAGCCTTCAAACACCATGCTGTCCTCAAAGCCGTGCACGGGCGCGGTTTCGGCGCTCAGCAGCGCGTCCACAAAGGCATGGTATTCGCTTTCATCCATGGGGCAGTTCAAATAGTCCTCGCCCCGGCCATAGCGGGAAGCGCGGAACACCTTGTCCATATCCAGCGATTCACGCGTCACGATGGGCGCGGCCGCGTCGTAGAAATGCAGGCGCTTCATGCCCTCCATCGCGGCGATGCGCTCGGACAGGGCGTCGCTTGTTAAAGGCCCCGTCGCAATGACGGCGGGCGCTTCGGGGATATCGGTGATCTCCCTTGACTCGAAGGTAACCAGCGGGTGGGTTTTCAGTTTCTCCGTGACGTAGCCCGAAAAATGCTCCCTGTCCACCGCCAGCGCGCCGCCTGCCGGCACGCGCGCAAAGTCGGCCGCCTCCATGACAAGGGAGTGGAGCTTCCGCATTTCTTCCTTTAACAGGCCTGCCGCGTTCTGCAAACGGTCGGAGCGCAGCGAATTGCTGCACACCAGCTCGGCAAACCCTTCCATCCGGTGGGCGGGCGACATTTTGGCGGGCTTCATATCCGCCAGCGTTACGGCAACGCCGCGCCTGGCCAGCTGCCACGCGGCTTCCGCGCCCGCCAGCCCCGCGCCTACGACAAGGGCCTTATTCGTCATGTTCCTCCCCTTGCCGGTATACATCATGATAGCGGCAGGTTTCATTGCTGCATATCTTCCAGCTTTCGCCCTTCTTGCGGCGCTTCACCGTCATATAGCTGCCGCACTTGGGGCACTTCTCGTCGATGGGCTGTTCCCACGACACAAAATCACATTCGGGGTAGTGTTCGCAGCCGTAGAATTTGCGGTTGCGCTTGCTGATTTTTTCCAGCAGCCGCCCGCCGCACTTGGGGCATTTGGCGTCGATATAGGTCAGGATGGGCTTGGTGTTGCGGCACTCCGGGAAGCGCGGGCAGGCAAGGAAGCGGCCGTACCGCCCCTGCTTGTACACCATCATGGCGCCGCACTGGTCGCACACCACGTCGCTCACTTCATCCCTGATGACGATTTTTTCCATCTTTTCCTCGGCGGCGGACAGCATCTTTTCAAACGGCGGGTAGAAGGTGCGCAGCACCTCTTTCCAATTTTTCCTGCCGTCGCCCACCTCGTCCAGCTGGTTTTCCATCTCGGCGGTAAAATCCGCGTCCACGATGGGAGCAAAGTATTCCTTCATGATATCGGTGACGATGTTGCCCAGTTCCGTCGGGTACAGGCGCTTCTTTTCGCGCGATACATAGCCGCGCGCAATGATGGTGGCAATGGTGGGCGCATAGGTGGAGGGGCGGCCGATGCCGTTTTCTTCCAGCGTGCGCACCAGCGACGCCTCGGTAAAGCGGGGCGGCGGCTGGGTAAAGTGCTGTTCCGCCGTGCCCCTGTCGCTTTTCACCGTTTCGCCCTCCTGCACCACGGGCAGGGGCGACATCTTGGTTACTTCCGCGTCGTCCAGCGATTCCTCATACAGCGCGGTAAAGCCGGGGAACACCTTGAATTCGCCGTAGTAGCGCAGGCCCGCCCTGTCCCCCGCCATATCGACCGACAGCGTTTTAAAGCGCGCGTCCGCCATCTGGCTGGCGATAAAGCGGTTATAGATCAGGTTATACAGCTGGTACTGTTCGCGTGTCAGCGAATCCCGAACGCTGTCGGGCGTGCGCGCCACATCGGTGGGGCGGATGGCCTCGTGCGCGTCCTGCGCGTTGCTGCGGCCTCTGTACCGGTTGGCCATGTTGGGCAGGTATTCTTGTCCAAAGGCTTCCGGGATATAGGCGCGCACGGCGCTGAGCGCTTCGTCGCTCACGCGCACCGAGTCGGTACGGATATAGGTGACAAGGCCGACGGAGCCGTTGTTTTTCAGGTCGATGCCCTCATACAATTGCTGCACCACCTGCATGGTGCGGGAGATGGTAAAGTTAAGCTTCCGCCCCGCCTCCTGCTGCAGGGTGGACGTAGTAAAGGGCGGCGCGGGCGACTTTTTCTTTTCTTTCTCCTGCACCTTGGTAATCCGAAGCTCGGCGTTTTCGATCAGCTTTTTGGCGGCCATGGCCTCCTCTTCGCCGGTCAGCTTCACTTTTTTGCCGTTCAATGTGGCAAGGCGCGCGCGGTAAAGGGTCTTGCGGCCCTTTTCGTTCTTTAATTCCACATCGGCCGACACATCCCAGTATTCTTCGGGGATGAAGGCTTCGATCTCCTGTTCCCTGTCCACGATCATCTTGGTGGCCACCGACTGCACGCGGCCCGCGGAAAGGCCCTTGCGCACCTTGGCCCACAGGATGGGGCTGATGCGGTAGCCGACCAGACGGTCCAGCGCGCGGCGGGTCTGCTGCGCGTCCACCAGATCCATCTTGATGGTGCGCGGGGCTTTCAAGGCCGCCTTGACCGCCTTGGCCGTCACCTCATGAAACTCGATGCGGCAGGGCGCTGTTTCGTCCATCTTCAAAATCTGCGCCAAATGCCAGGAAATGGCTTCCCCCTCGCGGTCCGGGTCAGTCGCGAGGAATATTTTTTTGGCGTTCTTGGCTTCCTTGCGCAGGCGGGCCAGTATTTCGCCCCGGCCATGAATGGTGATGTACTTCATGGCAAAATCATTGTCCGCATCCACGCCGATCTGCGATTTGGGCAGGTCGCGCACATGGCCCTGCGAGGCCTCGATCCTGTACGTTCTTCCTAAAATTTTGGACAGGGTCCGTGCCTTGGCGGGAGACTCCACGATCACCAGATTCTTCTTGTCAGCCAAACTTACTGCTCCTTACGTACGGGGTTTTCGTCGCTGCAGGCGATAGCAGCGGCCGGGCAGGGTTTCAACGATCCCGCCGACCTCCAGCAGGATGATTTCGGCATTCAGTTCCTGCGAGTTTAGCCCGGTCAAAGCCATCAGTTCCTCATAGCCGCGCGTTTCGCCGCATAGCGCATCATATATCTTTTTTTGCGGGCTTGTCAAATCTTTGGCGTTCGGTGTAAGAAAGCTCGTCTGCTCCGCCCTGTCTTCCCAGCCCATGTCCTCCAGAATATCGGCAGCCGAAGTAACCAGCCGCGCGCCCTCGCGCAAAAGCCGGTGCGGCACCATGCTCGTCGGGTGATCGACAGGCCCCGGCAGGCAGAATACCTCCCGCCCCTGTTCCAGCGCGTGCGTCACGGTGATGAGCGTGCCGCTTTTTTCCCGCGCCTCAATCAGCAGCACGCCTGCGCACAGCCCCGACACGATGCGGTTGCGGAACGGAAAATGAAAGGCCAGCGGCTGGGCCGGGGGCGCAAGCTCGCTCACGACCGCGCCGCCGCGCGCCGCGATCTCTTCCGCCAAAGGGATATGCTCCTTGGGGTACACGTTGTTAAGCCCCGACCCCAGCACGGCCACGGTACGGCCGCCGCCCGCCAGCGCCCCTTCGTGCGCCGCCCGGTCGATGCCGTAGGCAAGGCCGCTCACCACGGTGACGCCGCTTTGCGCCAGCCCCCTGGCGATTAAAAACGCCTGCTCCCTGCCGTAGCGGGTCTCGCGGCGCGAACCGACGATGGCGATGCGGCGCTCCTCCCTCTCCCCCAGCGTGCCCCGCACAAACAGAACGTCCGGCGGGTCGGGGATGGTGCGCAGGCTTTCGGGAAAATCTTCGTCCTCCCGAAATACCGCCTGCACGCCCTTTGCATGCAAGCGTCCCGGCAGCGCGTCGATGCCGGCGGCCTTCAGCGCTTTCAGCTCCGCATACGCCTTAGCCCCGGCAATATCCTCTGCCCTTACAGAAAAATCATGCAGCACGTTTTCGGCGCTGCCGAATCCTTCCATCAGCTTCTGCCGCGCGCGGTAGCCGAGGCTTTGCGAAAAGGCCAGCCACAGCCTTGCCAGACGTTCCCGATCGTTCACGTTTGCGAAGTCCCCCAATACTTAGCGTCGATCATGCGGAACTGCACCGCCTCGGCCACGTCGGAAACGGTGACGGCTTCGCTGCCCCGCAAATCGGCAATGGTGCGGGCCACCTTGCGGATTCGCCCGTAGGCGCGCATGCTTAAGCCAAACTTGCGCATGGCGCTCAATAAAAAATCCTCCGCCTGCTTTTCCAGGTCCGCGCAGGCTTCCATCTGGCGGTTGTTCATCTGCGCGTTGCAGCGGATGCCTTCATGCTCAAAGCGTTTCAGCTGTATCCTGCGCGCCCTTTCCACGCGGGCGCGCACCTCGGCGCTCGATTCTTCCTGTGCTTTCCCCGCGATTTCCTCCGGCGGCACGGCGTCCACCTCCACCTGTATGTCGATGCGGTCGAGCAGGGGGCCGGATATCCTGTCCAGATACTTTCTGATCTCGTGGCTGCCGCAGCGGCATTCCCGCACGCGGGAACCGTAATACCCGCAGGGGCAGGGGTTCATGCCCGCGACCAGCATACACTTGGACAGATACCGCGTGTGCGCCTTAACCCGCGATACGTTGGCCACGCCGTCTTCCAAAGGCTGCCGCAGCGCTTCCAGCACGCGGCGCGGGTATTCGGGCATCTCGTCCAGAAACAGCACGCCGTTGTGCGCCAGCGACACCTCGCCGGGCAAAGCGTTCGCGCCGCCGCCGATCAGCGCGGCGGCCGAAGCCGTATGGTGCGGCGTGCGGAAGGGACGCGCGGTCATGAGGCCCGCCCCCGGCTTTAAGAGGCCCGCCGACGAATAGATGCGCGTCGTTTCAAAGGCTTCCTCCTGCGTCATCGTGGGCAGGATGCCGGGCAGGCACCGCGCCAGCATGGTTTTTCCGCTGCCGGGCGTGCCGACAAACAAAAGGTTGTGCCCGCCCGCCGCCGCCACCTCCAAAGCGCGCTTGGCGGCATGCTGGCCGCAGACCTCGCTTAAATCCATATCGGGCTTTTCGTCCTTCAGGCATTCCCGATAGCTTTTCTGCGCCTGCGCGACAATGGGCATCTGCCCCGAAAGGTGCCGCACCGCTTCCGTCAGCGTGCGGGCGGGATAGACCTCCATGCCCAGCACCGTTTCCACTTCGGGCGCGTTGGCATACGGCAGCACCACCTTGCTAACGCCCTTTTCGCGGGCGGAAATCACAAGGGGCAGCGCGCCGCGGATGGGGTTCACGCGCCCATCCAGCGCCAGTTCGCCCAGCAGCAGCACATCGCCCGGCCCTTCCGCCCGCACCTGCTGCGTCGCCAGGATGATGGACACCGCAATGGCCAGATCAAAGGCCGAACCTTCCTTTTTAAGGTCTGCCGGCGAAAGGCTGACCGTGGTGTGCCCGTAGGGCATGGCATAGCCGCTGTTTTTCAGCGCCGCCGTCACGCGGTCGCGGCTCTCCTTGACCGCCGTATCGGGCAGACCCACCATGGAAAACAGAAAGCGGTCGCCGCCCGACACATAGGCTTCCACCGTCACCGGCTCTCCCCCGATGCCCACCAGAGCATAGCACAGCGTCCGCGCCAGCATGCCGTCCCTCCTCAGTATCCGTATCCCTGCATGTTTCCCTTCCAAAGGACGCACGCAGGCCGCTCATATACGACAATACTCCTTCGTCAAAGAAACGCTTCCCGTTTCCCGGACGCTTTCTGAACGATCATAGCACAAAGCAAAGCCGGTCGCAATCCGCGTTGCCCGGCATTGTTCTTTTGTATGTCTTTCTATGCCATCGTTTGATAGACCCTATGATTTAATCCCGCCATTCCTCCGAAATACAGCAAAAATTTCGAAGCCGGATAACAGGAGATGCTCAGTGCGTCCGTTCATCAGCCGTTCCTTAACGTTTGGAATTGGTATTACACTGTTTTTCCCGTTTCCTGCAGCTGTTTTTTCAGCGTGCGCAGCTGGCCGCCATTCAGCAGAACCTCCACCTCACCGTCTGAAAGCTCAAGACGGGTTGTAAAGCTGAATCCCTTGTCCACATCGCGCACCAGCACGCTACGGGTTTTCAGCTGGTCAGGCAGCCCCGCAATTTCAAGCGTGTCCCCCTGCGCAATCCCATCATAATCGGCGGGATCGTCAAACACCAGCGGGATAATGCCATGGTTGACCAGATTTCCCTTATGGATGCGCGCCACACTCTTGGCAATAAGCGCTTTCACGCCCAAATACATGGGGTTGATGGCGGCATGCTCGCGCGAAGAGCCCTGACCGTAATTTTCACCGCCGACAATAATGCTTTTGCCCATTTCGCGGGCGCGGGCGGCGAAGGTCGGGTCATAACGGTGAAAACAGTATCGGCTCATAAGGGGAATGTTGGAGCGCATGCTGCTGAACTCCGCGCTGGCGGGCGTAATATCATCGGTGGTGACGTTGTCCCCCGCCTTGAGGCTGACAGCTGCTTTCAAATTCTGTTCAGGCGCTTCAGGCACAGGCAGGGGGGCAATATTCGGTCCCCTTATGATTTCCACCTTCTTCACCTCGTCTGTCGCAAGGGGCGGCAGCAGACCGCTGTCGTCCACCGGATAAGCTTCCGGTTCGTCAATCATACCCAGCACGGCAAGCTCCTGCGGCGCAAGGACATCCTCCGCCGCGGCAAAAGTGCCCGTCACGGCTGTTGCGGCAGCGCTTTCGGGGCTTACCAGATAAACTTCCGCCGTCGGATTGCCGGAGCGCCCTCTGAAATTGCGGTTGCTGGTGCGCACAGCCACGCCATTGGTGGCGGGGCTTTGACCGATCGCGCAGCAGGGGCCGCAGGCCAGCTCCAAAAAACGGACGCCGGCGTCCATGAGCATGCCGATATAGCCGTCGTCCATCAGCTTTCGGAAAATCTGTCTGGACGAAACAGCGCAGGTACAGCTTATCGAGGGGTGCACGTGCCTGCCCTTTAATACAAGCGCGGCCTTGGCAATGTCCGCATAGCTTGCGTTGGTGCAGCTGCCGATAAACACCTGCTGGACTTTCTTCCTTTCAATCTGCGCGATGGGATGCACGTTATCGGGCTGATGCGGACAAGCGACAAGAGGCTCAAGGCTGCTCAGGTCAATTTCCATGTCGCCGTCATAATCGCATCCGGAATCGGGCAGAAGCGGCACAAAGTCTTTTTCGCGTTTCTGCGCCTTTAGATAGCGCTTCACCTGTTCATCCGCGGGGAAAATTGACGAGGTCGCGCCCATTTCGGCGCCCATGTTGGCAATCGTTACACGCTGGCCAACCTCAAGCCCCGCCGCGCCTTCCCCTGCATACTCAAAAACTTTTCCAAGTCCCCCCTTGACGCCGTTCCGGCGCAGCATTTCCAGAATAATATCCTTGGCATTGACGCCGGGGCGCAGGCGGCCTTTCAGGCGAACGCGTATCACTTCGGGCATCTTAAGCCGCATGGGAACCCCCGTCATGGCCGTGGCCACATCCATGCCGCCAACGCCAATGCACAGCATGCCAAGCGCGCCGCCATGCGGCGTATGGCTGTCTCCCCCCATAAGGAGGCAGCCCGGCTTGCCAAAGCGCGCAATATGCACCGCATGGCAGATGCCGTTGCCCGGACGCGACACATACACGCCAAAGCGCTGCGCCGCAGATTGCAGGTACGCGTGATCGTCCGGCGTCTTATAATCCAAATACAACAGATTGTGATCCAGATAGCTGACGCTGGTTTCCACCTGCGTCCTGTCAAGCCCGATGGCCTCAAAGGCAAGATAGGTCATAACGGCGTTGATATCGTGCGTCAGCGTTTGGTCCACGCGCACCAGAAGCTCTTCGCCCGTTTTCATGTCCGAAGGGGCGGCAAGATGGGACGCAAGTATTTTTCTTGTAAGATTCATCGGCATGAAACCATCCTCATTTCCGTTTATCAGTGGGACCCAAAAGCGCGAATCACCCTTTCAGCGAAGGGCCGTTACGGTTTCCAGCAGGTAGTCGGTAAACTCGGCTGTTGATGCGTCCTCAAGCCGGGTAGTTATCACTTTTCTGCGCTCGGTCACGGTGCATATTTCCAGCGCCTTCTCAAGCAGGTCTGCGCGGTCTCCAAAACCGATATGCGACATCATCTGCCCCATCGCCCGAATGAGGCTGCAGGGGTCAGCATGATGGCCGCGTCCATGGCTCATAAGATAGGGCGCCGTGCCATGAATGGCCTCAAAGAGCGCGTACCTGTTGCCGATATTGCTGGAACAGGCCGTTCCCAAACCGCCCTGATGCTCAGCCGCCACATCCGTCACAATGTCGCCGTACAGATTAGGCAGCACGATCACCTGAAAGTTCTTATTAAACTCGGCATCCATCATTTTGGCGCAGGCGGCGTCCACAAGCTGGTCCTCCACCGTTATTTCGGGATATTCTTCCGCGCCAACGCGATGCACCGTTTTCGCAAAAGTGCCGTCAACCAGCTTGACGATATTGGCCTTGGTAACCACCGTCACATGGGTTTTGCCGTTTTTGCGGGCAAATTCAAACGCCGCGCGCGCAATGCGTTCAGCGCCGGGACGAGTGCAAACCTTAAAGTCGACGCATAAATCCTCGTTCACTCTGATGCCCTTGTTGCCCCAAATGTATTCGCCCTCAATGTTTTCCCTAAAGAACGTCCAGTGAATATTCTTTTCCGGAATATTGATGGGTCTTACTGCCGCAAAAAGCTGCAGTTCCCGACGCAGCAGGCTGTTGGCGCTCACCAGATTGGGAAGGCCATCCCCCGCGCGCGGCGTCACAAACGGCCCCTTGACCAGGACATCGCACGCCTTGCAGGCCGCCAGAACGTCTTCCGGCAGAGATTCTTTCAGCGCCGCGCGGCGTTCAATGGTCATACCGGGAATCTCACGAACCTCCACCCTTCCGGCGGCGATTTCGTCCTTGAGCAGCAGCCCGACCACGCGCAGCGCCTGCTCCATAATGATAGGGCCTATGCCATCCCCCGGCAGAATGCCCACCACGATGCGCTCCAGTTTTGAAAAGTCCTTCACCGCATCATCCGCCTTCATGGCTTCGATGCGGCCGTACTCACCGCGTATCAGCTCCGCAAATTTTTCCTGTGCGGCGCGTATATCCTCTTCCCTGAACATTTGTTTGCCTCCCTTGGTTTCTGTATGAAACCCGCATCCCGTGCGGATATGAAATTCGGCGCATCAAAAATGAAAAAGACGCCTTAAGGGCGCCTCCTTCGCCATCCTCACGCAAGGGGATGATTGCGATAGTAGTTGATCAAGCAGCCATCAACAATGATTTGACGCTCAGCAGTGGTTAACGCGCCCACGCTCACGGAGAATGGCCTGACGCTGCCGTCCGGCTTGACCGCATAGGCGGTAAATTCGGGCGTGCCGTCCAAAACAGCCTGACGCAGGCCGGGAATGAATACCCAGTCGTTGAGCGCAAAGGCACTTTCATCCTTTACCAGCAAGGGCGTCATGCCCCAGTTGATGCAGTTGCTGCGGTAGCGCTTGGTGGCATACTCTTTGGCCAGATTGGCGGAAGCGCCCAGCACGCGCTGGCAGCTGGCCGCCTGTTCGCGGGCTGAGCCGTCACCGGGTTTGATGGCAAAGATCGTGCTGCCGATATCCGTGTGCTCCGGATCCACCTTCACCGCTTTGGACAGCGCCTCATACACCTTCATCACTTCCTCGGGCAACCCCTTGCCGGCCGCGCGGTCGCGCTCGATCTGGCGCACCGCCTTGCTGCGGTTCACATAGGCGGGGTCTTTGCGGCTTAAGGCAAATTCGCTCAGGCGTTCCGGGTCGGAACGGTAAGACGACGTTTCGCCCGAAGGAATCAGCTCGTCCGTAGTCGTCACAGGATCGGTGATATAGGCGCAGACCTTGACAAGAAGGTCCTCCGTCAAAGCGGGCTGTTCGGGCCAGTCCTTAATGTTGGGGCCGAACTTGAGCGCGCAGTCCGGTTCTTCCGCGCCGAAGCCATGGTACACCCGCTTTTCATAGACGGACTTTTCAAAGGCATAGGGATAGTGCCTGTACGCGATATCCAAATCCGTGGCCGGGGTCAGCCTGCCCCCATTCATAGCGGTCGCCGCGATGGAGCGCGCGTCCATCAGGGCGACGGCGCTCATCTGGCCC
>CAZFUT010000061.1:0-15231 GCA_964522425.1 uncultured Oscillospiraceae bacterium | reverse complement strand
GCGAAAAGAACGCCATCGGCCAGGTGCAGAAGCTGCGGGAAGAGCTGGAACAGGTAAACGCCGACATCGCGCGGGCGGAGCGCAGCTACGACCTAAACAAGGCGGCGGAGCTGAAATACGGCCGTCTGCCCAAGCTGCAAAGGGAATTGCAGGAAAAGGAGGCGCAGGCCGCGAGCCATGAAAAAGCCACCTACCTGCGCGACAAGGTGACGGACGAGGAAATCGCCCGCATCGTCGGGCGCTGGACGGGCATTCCCGTCAGCAAGCTGGTGGAAAGCGACCGCGAGAAGCTGCTGCACCTGCCCGAAACCCTGCACAAGCGCGTGATCGGCCAGGACGAGGCGATCGAACTGGTGTCCGACGCCATCCTGCGTTCACGCGCCGGCATCGCCGACGAGCGGCGGCCCATCGGCTCCTTCCTCTTCTTAGGCCCCACGGGCGTGGGAAAGACGGAGCTGGCCAAGGCGCTGGCCGAAAACCTGTTTGACGACGAAAAGATGCTGATCCGCATCGACATGTCGGAATACATGGAGAAATTCTCCGTCAGCCGTTTGATCGGCGCACCGCCCGGCTACGTCGGTTACGAAGAGGGCGGGCAGCTGACCGAGGCCGTGCGGAGAAAGCCCTATTCCGTCATCCTGTTTGACGAAATGGAAAAGGCGCACCCCGATGTGTTCAACATCCTCCTGCAGATACTGGACGACGGCCGCGTCACCGACAGCCAGGGCAGGACGGTGGATTTTAAGAACACCATCCTCATCATGACCAGCAACTTAGGCTCTTCCCAGATACTGGAGGGCATCGAAGCAAACGGCAGCCTGACCAAACCGGCGCGGGACAGGGTAAGCGCCCTGCTACGCAGCACCTTCCGGCCGGAATTCCTCAACCGCATCGACGAAACGGTATTCTTTACGCCGCTGAGCCGGGACAACGTGCGCAGCATCATCGACCTCTTGCTCGCCCGCCTGAAGGGTAGGCTGAAAACCAAGGAGCTTTCGCTGAAGCTGACCGAAAAGGCCATCGACCGCATGATGGCGCAGGGCTACGACCCCACCTACGGTGCGCGGCCCATGAAGCGCCTGCTGCAAAGCCGCATCGAAACGCTGGTGTCGCGGGCCATCATCGAAGGCCATCTGGCGCCCGGCGACACGCTGAGCGTGGACGCCGACGAGCAGGACGGCTTCCGCATCGAAACGCTGCACACAAGCGCCGCGGGCACCGTCGAATAAAACCATCTCTGCGCCGCCGGGATGATGATCTCCCGGCGGCGTATTTTAATGCGGCTCTCATTGAACGGCGTTTGGCTTTTGTGTTATACTGCCTTAGGAATGTGAGGTGTGCGCATGGCAAGCAGGCTCAAAATGGAATGGAACGTCCCCAACGTACTGACCATCATACGGTTTTTGCTGATTCCCGCCTTCTGTGTGCTGATGGGGCGCGATCATATGACATGGGCGCTGGTCGTTTTTCTGCTCGCCAGTTTCACCGACCTGATAGACGGCTACATTGCCCGCAAGACCAGCGCCATTACCGAGTTTGGAAAGCTGATGGATCCCTTGGCCGACAAGCTGATGGTGCTGTCGCTGATGATCGGCATGCTGCTCAAGGGCATCATTCCCGCCGCCGCCTTCATCATATTGATCGTCAAGGAAGCGCTGATGGTGCTGGGCGGCGTGCTGCTGTTCACGCGACGCGATACGGTGGTCTATTCCAAGCCCATCGGCAAGGTAGCGCAGTTTATCACCGTGATCGCGCTGGTGCTGTGCTTTTTCCACCGCCGGTTTTTCGATCTGGGCTGCCCCATCCATTTGTGGACGCTGTGGCTGGGCGTCGCTTTAGCCGTCGCTTCGCTGTTTTTCTATGCGCGCATCAATATCCGCAGCCTGTTGAAGAAGCCAAAAACGGATTGACAAACAGATACAATCTATATACAATAGCTGAAAATTTAAGGGAGGGGAGTTTGTAGATGCTGAACGAACATATCCGCGAGGGCCTGACCTTTGACGACGTCCTTCTGGTACCGCAGAAAAGCGAGGTACTGCCGAAGGACGTCGATTTGTCTGTGCAGCTCGCCGGAAACATTGCGCTGAACATCCCGCTTTTGTCCGCCGCCATGGACACGGTCACCGATTCCCGCATGGGCATCGCCGTTGCGCGCGAGGGCGGCGTGGGCGTCATCCATAAAAACATGACCATACAGGAGCAGGCAGCCCATGTGGACAAGGTAAAACGCAGCGAGCACGGCGTCATTACCGACCCCTTCTATCTCTCCCCCGACCATCTGATCGCCGACGCCAAGGCATTGATGGCGCGTTACCATATCAGCGGCGTCCCCATCACCGACGAGCACAACGTGCTGGTGGGCATCCTCACCAACCGCGATCTGCGCTTTGAAGAAGACGACAGCAAGCGCATCGGCGACGTGATGACGAGCAAAAACCTCGTCACCGCTTCAGAAGGCATTACGCTTAACGAAGCCAAGCGGATTCTCGCCGCCCACCGCATCGAAAAGCTGCCGCTGGTGGATGAACACTTCCACCTGCGCGGGCTGATCACCATCAAGGACATCGAAAAAGCCACCAAGTACCCCAACAGCGCCAAGGATAAAAACGGCCGCCTGCTCTGCGCCGCCGCCGTGGGCATTTCCCACGACACCATGAAGCGCGTGAAGGCGCTGGTGGACGCCAAGGCGGACATCATTTCCATCGACACCGCGCACGGCCACAGCATGGGCGTGCTGAAGATGGTGGAAGCCATCCGCAAGGCCTATCCCGATCTCGTCCTCTTTGGCGGCAACGTGGCCACCGCCGACGCGACGCGGGACCTGATCAGCGCGGGCGTCGACTGCGTGAAGGTGGGCATCGGCCCCGGCTCCATCTGCACCACCCGCGTGGTCGCCGGCATCGGCGTGCCGCAGATCACCGCCGTTGCCGACTGCGCCAACGAAGCGGCCAAACATGGCATCAACATCATCGCCGACGGCGGCATCAAGTATTCGGGCGACATCGCCAAGGCCATCGCGGCCGGCGCTTCCGCCGTCATGCTGGGCAGCCTTTTTGCCGGCACCGAAGAAAGCCCCGGCGAAACGGAGATCTATCAGGGCCGCTCCTTCAAGGTATACCGCGGCATGGGCTCCATGGGCGCAATGTCGCAGGCGCACGGCTCCAGCGACCGGTATTTCCAGGAGGACGCCAAGAAGCTCGTGCCCGAGGGCGTGGAAGGCCGCGTGCCGTTTAAGGGCACTTTGGCCGACACCGTATACCAGCTGATGGGCGGCCTGCGCTCCGCCATGGGCTACTGCGGCACCCCCAGCATTGAAAATCTGAAAAAGAGCGGAGAATTTATCCGTATTACCAGCGCGGGCCTGCAGGAAAGCCACCCCCACGACATCTACATCACCAAGGAAGCCCCCAACTATTCCAGGATGGGCTGATTTATTCCGTGCCTCCGTCTAACATATCGACCACTTGAAAGAACAGATCGCAGAGCGCTCCGTAGCTCTGATCATCAAATTCCTGCGCGGTGGTAGCGCCGGACACCGTGATGATAAAGCCCTTGATCACCATCACATAGATTGCATATAAATGGCCGTCGCTGCCTTTGCCCGTAGCAATCAGCGGGCTGAAAGCGACCGCGTCCCCGTCCATCTCCTGTATGGACGGGGGCGTATCACTTGGATAGGCGTGTGCATAATAGTCGATCATTTCCTGCTTTGCGCTTTGCGGCAATGTAATCATATGATAGTCTTCGTATTCCTCGCTGTACGCAACGCTGATGGAATACCCGCAATCCCTGCGCCCGTCCAGCGCAAGGGTAACTACGACGCTCGTTTCCTGCTCTTCTTCTTTGACAACCGTCATATTGCCAGGCAGCGCGATGGTGCTGTCCAACGCCCGAATGAAGTATGGGTTGGTTGCCGCCTCTTTTTCCTGTGCAAAAGCAGCGGTCGAAGATAAAAAAAGCACAAGGCGAGCAGCAGCACGCATGTTTTTTTCATATTATTGCATCCTTTCTTATATTATTTGAGTTCTAAAAAATATGTATATTTGGCATGGATTGTTTGTTCTGGCTAAGCCGAATGAAGGGAAAAGAATCGGCGCTTCGTTGACCGTAATGAGGCAACGGCGGAGCGGAAAAGACACCCAAAGATAGCATTCGTTTAGAAGGAAAATAGTATTAAGGTTACAGTTCAAAATCAATCATATCGGAAAGCTGGGTCTGGCCGAAGATATCGGTAAGCCTGAAGCAGTACAGGTACCGACTTTCGCTGCCCTCCAGCGATTCAAAGGAAAACACCGGCGGCCTGCTGCCCACCGTGATGGGATCGCCTTCAAAGCGGCTGTCGGCAAGCTCTCCATCCGCATCCTCATACAGCATGGGATAGGTGGGCACAATCACGTCCCCCTCTTTCAGCTGCCTTAGCCCCCGGGTCGGCACGCTGTGCTCATCATAGCCCGCGCTGAAGCCTACGATAACGCCTTCCGGTTGCGCGCGCGTAAACACCAGCGCAAGATAGCCTGCCGTGCCGTTCAAGGTAACGGGCACGACGCTGCGGCGCAAGTCAGGGGAATGAATCTGGTCGTAGATGACGACAAGCTGATCTTCCAGCATCGGCCATTTCCCATCGAAGGCGCTGATGATTTCGCCGGTCTGCCAGTTGATGGCGGCATTTTGCATCGCGCCCAGTTCCACAAAGATGCTGTTCTCCCCGTCGCTGGCATCCATAAACAGCAGGCCTTCAACGAGGGACAGGTTCTGCAGTTCTTCCGCTTTAAGGTTCATCGTATAGGCATACGCAGGCTTTTCGCCCAGCACGGATGTATCGGGCCAGGTTTCTTCATGGCCGGGGTAGGTCATGCCCGGAAGAAAGGCTGTGCTCAGCATCCCTTCCAGCGCGGCGGCCTGCGGCGGCGTTACCTGCACCGGCGGCTGCATCTGGAAGTTGTACTGGTGGCCCGACAGCAGAGCGGTATATTTGCCGATCAGGTGGCTGTAATTGGGCATCCGTTCCATACAGGCGTAGGCGTCGAAGTCTTCCATCAGCTCATCGGTATTGTCATTAGGCAAAAGTATGCTAAGGCCGCTCAGATAATCAAAGGTTTCCGTACCCGTTGAATAATAGACCGCTTTCCCGTAGGCTTTTTCCACAAGTTCCGCCGCTTCCGGGGCGATGTGCCGCGTTGCCTCAAGAAAGGCCATCAAATCTACCTGATCGCTGGATTCGTTGTCAAAGCTGCCAAAGGCGTACATGCGGTGTCGGGCGCGGCTGATTTCAGACAGACGGCCATTGTCCAGCGCCTGATAGAGATGGGCGGCATAGGCTTCCATCTGTTCCACTAAAGAAGGCACCGCCGGCAGGTACACGACGCTTTGGCTTAAAAAATCGTTGGGGTTATCATCAAGGCAGGCTTCCATAAAGCTGTCCGCAATGGTTTTTGCCAGCTCCGCGCTGGGCATGTCCGGTTCTTCGGCCAGACGGCCAAGCCAGCCAAGGTAGTTCCAGCCAAGAGAAGGTTCCAGCTCTTCGCTGGCCACCATATAGGTGGCGTAAGGCGAAAGATGGGCGGCCAATTCATACGTGGCCATCAGGCAGGCATCGCAGCCGATGATGTCAAAATGAAAATCCGGGTGCTCCGACGTGTACTCATACAGGGCGTCGTTGATTTCGTGAATGGTGAGGCTGTCAAAATCGGCCGTTTCATCAAAGCAGATGCCGGAAACCGAACCGCCGCCATGATCCCACAGCACCAGCATGTAGCGGTCGGCGGGGAAGCTCTCCGCCGCCCATGAAATAAAGGATAGCAGGGTGTCCTTGTCCCCCATGCTGCTGCCGGGCAGAGCGTGAAGGTTTTCAACGGCGCCATCCGCAGCGACGGAAAAACGGTTGATCGCTTCCGGCATCAGGTCTTCGTCGTCCCATTCCGCTGCGCCGCCCGCCTGCACCGCCACCGTCACCGTTTCCGGGAGACTTACGGAGCACATTTCATAAATGTCCCGCACGCAGTCGCTCTGCAAGTCCGTGCCGCACATATACATCATGACCGTCGTGCTTTCCGGCTGCCCGGCAAGGGATGCGGGCATCGGCCCCGGCACAAAAGCAATAAGGAAAGCCAGTAAGAATACCATGCTTTTTTTCATCATAATCTTCCTTTCCCCTGTCGCCCGGAAAAATGTCTGAACCTATTGCGCTTCGTATTTCAGTATGATAGCATAAACTATAAACCATGGTTTATAGCAAGCTTCATCCCCAAAGAAAGGCGGGATATAACGGTGCAGGAAGAGGAAAATATACTGCTCACCATCGGCGAATTTGCCGAATTGGCGGGCGCTCAGCGCAGTCAGCTGCTGTATTACGACAAGCACGGTTTTTTCCGGCCCGCCGCCCGGGTCGAAACGGGCAAGCAGGCCGCAAACCGCCGCTATCGTCTTGACCAGATCCCCCAATACCAGATGCTGTGCTTTTTACAGCGGCTGGGCTGCCCCTTAAGCGAGGCGTGCAGCTATGTCAACGCCACCTGGGCGGACTGCGCCGCCTGCTTTTCCCTGCAGGAAAAGCGCCTGCAGCGTGAAATGCAGCGCATGCAGTCCATGCGCGAGTCGATCGCCCTGATGCTGCGTCTCCAAAGCCTTTCGAAGGCTTCAACGCCGGATCATCCCGCCTTTTCGCATTTGGAAAAACCGCGGGACGGCCTCTTCTGCGCATTTGACCCGCCCTGTCTGCGCAACACAAAGCGCTTTGCCAAAGAATACATCCGGTTCTATCAGTCCGCAAAAGACAACCCCGACATCCTGCCCGCCCCGATCGGTCTGGTGTTCTCGACGGAACCGGGCAGCGACGGCCGTTTCCCTGTAAAGGGGCTGCTGATGCTGTATCGAAAGGGGGCCGAAAACATCAGCGCCAACTACCGGATCAAAGCCGGCCGCTACCTTATTTTTCATCTGTCCGGCACAATCGGCGGCGGCGCGGCATCCCTGATGCAAAGCCGGGCCTACCTGCACCGGCACGGCCTCCGGCGTTCAAGCGCCGTCATCGTCTGGGATATGGGGGTGCAAAACGTCACAGACAGCGCCACCTATTCCGAATGCATCGCGTTTTCCGTATGCCCCGTGGAAACGCCGCCCGGCGCAGACCCCGCCGTTCCGTGGCAGGAATAAACGCAAGTATCCCACCTTTTCCCACCGCTGCACAACGCATGTTTTCCCAAAATTCCCGCTTGACGCGGTGGCAAGGTTCCAGTATAGTTGTAGAAATTTTTATCCTGAAGGAGAGGGCAGGTCTATGATGAAAAAACTTTCCAATAAGGCTCAGCTATTGGTCGGCGTTGCACTGTTTTCCATGTTCTTCGGGGCAGGCAACCTGATTTTTCCGCCCTTTTTGGGGCTGACTGCCGGTACAAACACCTTGCCAGCGTTTCTGGGCCTTGCCGTCAGCGCCGTGGGGCTGCCCATTCTGGGCGTTATCGCCGTAGCGCGCACGGGCGGGCTGCAAAATCTGGCGGGCCGCGCCGGCAAAACCTTCGCCACGGTGTTCACCATGGTGATCTATCTGTCCATTGGGCCGTTTCTGGCCATCCCACGCAACTGCGGCACCTCGTTTGAGATGGCGCTGCCCCTGTTTGCAAGCGAAGGCAGCGCCACCATGCGGCTCATCTATTCGCTGCTGTTTTTCGCGCTGGCGCTTGTTTTATCCTTAAAGCCCACGAAGCTTGTGGATGTACTCGGCAAGCGCACCGCGCCCGCCCTGCTGCTTCTGATCGCCGCCCTGTCCATTGCGGCGCTGGTGAAGGGCCTTTCCGCCCCCGGCGCGCCCGGCGGCATCTACGTTTCTTCCCCCGCCACCAACGGCTTTGTCTATGGGTATCAGACCATGGATGCTCTGGCCGCGCTGGTCTTCGGCATCATCCTCACCGTGAACATTCAGACGCGGGGCGTGAAGGAAAAGGCCGACATCCTGTCCGTCACCAAAAAGGCGGGCATCATCGCAAGCCTCCTGTTTGTGATCGTGTACGGCGCTTTAACGGCGCTGGGCGCCTATTCGGGCGCGACAGAAGCGGGCAACGGCGCGCAGGTGCTGACCAATGTGTCCGGCCGTCTCTTTGGCCCCATCGGCCAGGCTGTTGTCGCCGCCATCTTCTTTATCGCGTGCCTGAACACCTGCATCAGCCTCATCTGCTGCTGCGCCGAATACTTTAACAGCCTGATGCCGCGCGTTTCCTACCGCGCATGGGCGGTGGTGTTCTCCGTCGTTTCCGCCGTACTGGCCAACGCGGGCCTTTCCACCATTTTGAAGTTCTCCGTGCCCGCGCTGGGCATGGTATACCCCATCGCCATCCTGTTGACCGCGCTGGCCTTTCTGCCGCAGGGTTTCCATATGAGCCGCCCACTGCTCTATCCCCTGTCCATCGCGCTCACCGCCTGCGTCAGCATCGTTTCCTCCTTGAAGGATGCTGGGCTTTCCATCTCGGGGCTTACAGATGCCGTCACCGCCCTGCCCCTTGCCGCCGAAGGCTTAAGCTGGCTCCTGCCCGCCGCGGTCGGGCTGCTGGTCGGTTTCTTTGTGCAACGGAAAAAAGTGTAAATTTATCCATCGTATGTTGACCGGTCGATCACGCTCGGCCGGTTTTTTATTTTTTATACATCTTGTCGATATAAAGGGATTTTGCTATACTCATGCCGCAGGGAAACCTGCAATATCAGATGGGAGGAAGAGCCATGAAAAAATTATCGTCCCTGCTGCTGGTGCTGGTGATGCTGTTCAGCGTTGCCGCGCATGCCGGGCAGCAGACCTACGAGGGCACGGCCAAAGGCTTCGGCGGCGAAGTGAAGGTTACAGTGACCCTTGACGGCAACAAGATCGTCGCCGTCACGGCCCAGGGCGACCACGAAACCCCCGGTATCGGCGAAGTCGCCATCGAAAAAATCCCCGCCCTGATTCAGCAGCTTCAGAAGGCGGACGTGGATGCGCTGTCGGGCGCGACCGTCACCTCCAACGCCATCGAAGAAGCGCTGCTGATGGCCCTGACCGCCGCCGGCGTTAAGCCCGAAGACATTCAGGCTGCCGAAGTGGTGGAAGGCGAAAAGCAGGATCAGGAACTCACCTGCGACGTCGTCGTCATCGGCGCGGGCGGCGCGGGCCTTGCCGCCGCGCTGAGCGCCAAAGAAAAGGGCGCCAACGTTTTGGTTCTGGAAAAAATGAGCTATGTGGGCGGCAACACCCTGAAGGCCACCGGCGGCATGAACGCCGCCGAAACCTCCGTCCAGAAAAAGCTTGGCATCGAGGACAGCGTGCAGACCTTCATTGACGACACCATGAAGGGCGGCAAAAACATCAATAACCCCGAACTGGTGAAAAAGATGGCGGAAAACTCCGCCGCCGCCATCGACTGGCTGGCATCCATCGGCGCGCCGCTGCCCGAAGTCAGCTTCTCCGGCGGCGCCACCAACAAGCGCATCCACCGCCCCGAGGGCGGCGCGGCTGTCGGCCCCTATCTGGTGGAAAAGCTGCACGCCCAGCTTGAAAAAGTGGGCATTCCGCTGATGCTGGACACCAAGGCCAGCCACATCCTTGTTGAAAACGGCAAGGTTGTGGGCGTGGAAGCCGAGCAGAGCGGCGCAAAGGTCACGGTGTATGCCAAGGCCGTGGTGCTGGCCACCGGCGGTTTCGGCGCCAACCTTGCCATGTGCGAACAGTACAACCCCGCCCTCAAGGGCTTTGTCACCACCAACGCCCCCTGCGCCACCGGCGACGGCCTGGTGATGGCCGAAGAAGTGGGCGCTTCGCTGACCGATATCGAACAGATCCAGATTCACCCCACAGTGCATCAGGCCACTTCCATCATGATTACCGAGTCCGTGCGCGGCGGCGGCGCGATTCTGGTCAACAAGGGCGGCGAACGCTTCTTTAACGAAATGTCCACGCGCGACAAGGTATCCGCCGCCGTGATCGCACAGGAAGGCAGCCTTGCCTATCTGGTGTTCGATCAGCAGCAGCGCGAGAACCTGAGCGCCATTGAAAAGTATGTGACCAACGGCCTGACCGTGCAGGCCGACAGCGTGGAAGAGCTGGCCAGGCTGATCGGCTGCGCGCCCGAGACCCTTAAAAAGACGGTCGATACGTGGAACGAAGCCGTAAAGGCCAAAAAGGACGAAGCTTTCGGCCGCGATACCGGCATGGACGTTGCCCTTGAAAAGGCCCCCTTCTATGCCATTGAAATCGCGCCCGGCATCCACCACACCATGGGCGGCGTCACCATCAACACCATGGCGCAGGTGCTGAACAAGGACGGCGCCGCCATCGAGGGCTTCTACGCGGCCGGCGAAGTGACCGGCGGCGTGCACGGCGGCAACCGCATCGGCGGCAACGCGGTGGCCGACATCATCATCTTTGGCCGTGAAGCCGGACACAACGCAGCCGACTACGCTGCCAAGTAATCAAGGTACTTCCAACGACACCGCTTTGTGCTTTTCAGCGCGGCGGTGTTTTTTGTGTGTTAAGAGCATATATCACGTCTACAAGTTCTAAGCGTCGTCTCTTGAACATACATTATATATTTGTTATACTGTTATCAGCCATACAGGAGGTGTATGATATGAGTGAAGCTACCACCGTAAGCATACGAATTGATCGTAAAGTTAAAAACGAAGCGCAGGAGCTGTTTAATGCGCTTGGTATGGACATGACCACCGCCATCAATGTGTTTCTTCGTCAAGCAATCATTACAGGTGGGCTGCCGTTCAAAGTACAAAAAGAGCGGACGCCCAGCCGGGCATTGCTGGCCGCAATGAAGGAAGCGAAAGAGCTGGCCAAAGACCCGAACGCAAAGCGATACGATAATCTGGAAGAATTGTTTGAAGATTTGCACGCGCTATGACAGCAGAAAGAGCCGGAGGGCAGTCGCTCCTCCGGCTCTTTCTATAAGCAAATATGTCAATGATTGGGATTGGTACGAATTTCCCCCGCCCTGGTAAGGGCGATCTTGGTGATAACGGGGCCGAACAGTTCGTAGATCAGGGTGGCGGCCAGCACGACGGCGTTGATCTTGCTGCCAAACTGCGGGAAGCGCGCCAGCACCAGCTGCGCCATGCCGATGGCCACGCCCGCCTGCGGCAGCAAGGTGAGGCCCAGATACCGGCGCACGGCATGATCGGAATGCACCGCCGCCGCGCCCATCATCGCGCCCGACCACTTGCCGATGGAGCGAAGCAGGATGTAGGCGATGCCGAGCAGGCCCACCGAGGGCAGCACGGACAAATCCAGATCGGCCCCGGACAGGACGAAGAACAGCAGGAACAAGGGCGGCGTAAAGCGGTCGGTCTGTTCCATGATGGGATGGTGCTCCGGGCAATAGTTCACCACGACCGCGCCGATCATCATACAGACAAGAAGGGAGGAAAAATCCAGCACATCACACAGGCCGACGCCCGCAAACACGGCGGCGATGGCCAGCGCCAGCTTATTGCCGCGCGAGCGGAAGAAGCGGGCCGTCAGCGTAACCGCAAAACCCAGCAGGATGCCAAGCGCCAAAGACCCCACGATCTCATACAGCGGGGTCAGCAGCATGGACTGCACGGTCATCTGCCCGCCCAGCAGCGCCGACGCCACAGAGGAAGAAACGGAAAACACCATCAGCCCCAGCGCGTCGTCCATCGCCACGACGGGCAGCAGCATACGGGTGACCGGGCCGTCCGCCTTGTACTGGCGCACCACCATCAGGGTGGCGGCGGGCGCGGTGGCAAGGCCGATGGCGCCCAGCATCAGCGATACGGGCACGATCAGCGCCTTGTCGCCGTAAAAGCCGGGGATCAGGTAGCCCAGCGCGATCAGCCCCACATCCAGCAGCACAGCCGTTGTGATGCCCTGAAAAACGGTGATGGTCAGCGGCGCTTTGCCGATCTGCTTCAGGTAGGATATCTTGAACTCGCTGCCGATGGAAAAAGCGATAAAGCCCAGCGCGGCTTCGGAAATAATGCTCAGGCTTTGAGCCTGCTCCTTGCCGATGAGCCCCAGTACGGAGGGCCCAATCACAAGGCCGGCGAGCAAGAAAGCCGTTACATTCGGGAGTTTCAGCGCCCGCGCCCCGCGGCTTACGAGAAGGCCGCAGGCCATGGCGACAGCGATCACGATCAGCATATGGTTCACTGCTTCTTCGCCGCCCCTTCGCAAAAGCTGACCGGCACGGTAAACATAAGGCCCGTGCCCGCCTTGTCCAGCCCGCCCGTCACTTCGCGCACCAGTTTTTTCATCTCTTCCACCTCGCTATCGTCCAGCACGGCAAAGATGGTCTTGTTTTCGGTGCGGTTCTGGCTGATGATGCTGCGCAGCATGCCGAACATGGGGGTGTCTTCATCGCAGAGGATCTGCGCCATGCCTCGGCTGTCCAGCACCGTCGCGCCGCTGAAACCGCGCTCGACCATTTTGTTCAGCAGTTCCTCCAGCTTATCCGTCTGGTTGAGCACATGAATGAATAGCTGCATGAATCTTCCTTCTTTCCATACGTAGTTGATGGCAAAATCCGACCGCCCGAGGGTCTGATCGGATTCGCCTTATTATACCACCGCCCGCCCTGATTTCAAGGTCTTATCTGATAGCATCAACACCAAAATAGACAAATGAAGAGCTTTCAAAAAGCACGGCGTGAAAAAGGAACTTCGATTTCTACGATGGTTCAATCGCCCTGTTTATCCATTCCTCCATAAGCCGCAAAAAAAGCCCGGCGCACAGAGCTGCCGAGCCTTAAAAGCTGGATACGTCACTCCCCTTTCGCGCCGCTGACGATGCGGTAATACACGTTGGAGGTCAGGCGGTATACGATCAGATACAGCAGCACGAATACCGCAAAGCAGACCGCGCTGGTCAACGCAAAGATGCGCACGTTGCGAAGGTTAAAGAGCATCAGCAGATACCGCACCATGGGAAACGAGAAGGTAAGGTGCAGCCCCGCACCCACCAGCGGAAGGAAAAACACCGTTTTCAGCTGCGCGTTGATGCTGCCTCTGATCTCCTGATCCGTCATGCCCACCTTCTGCATGATGGTAAAGCGCGCCTCGTCCTCGTACCCCTCGGTGATCTGCTTGTAGTAGATGATGAGCACGGCGGCAAACAGGAACACGAGGCTCAGCAGGATGCCGAGGAAAAACAGGCTGCCGTACAGGCCGTAGAACTCGCCCCGCTCTTTTTCCCGGCTTTCTACGCGGATGGCGCGCAGCACAGCGGGGTCGTCCTCCACGTCTTCGAACATTTCATCCTTTTTGATCTGCTCCAATGCTTTGGCGACGGTTTCGCGCAGCCTGACCTGCCCCTCAGGATCCAGCGCGGTGTCAAACCCGTATATCCATTCGCTGTACAGTCCGTTTGCCGCCGCATGGCTCACAAGCGCCGCCATCGCATCGGTGTCGCGCACCACCAGAAAGGCTTCCGGCACGATGCTCGCGGCGGCGTTGCCGCTTATTTCAAAGGATGGAAAGTGCTCTTTGACGGTGAGCGCCTCAGCGCCCGCCACCGACAGCGTATCCGGCCGGCGCTCCATGCGTAGGGTATACATCAGCGCTTCGTTTTCTAAAAGCTCCGCGCTTTTACCTGTCAGGCGGTTGTAATCGTCCAGCGGGATTAAATGCAGTTCCATCGGCACCATCCCTGCCTGTTCCCGTGTCATAAAGGCATCGCCGCGGTGAAAGCCGTAAAGGGACACAAGTCGATAATCCATCACGTTGCCCGTTTCCGCGCCGCACGCTGCCGCCTTTTGGCCGATGATTTCCCGCAGCCCTTCAAGGCGCGCGCTGTCCAGCCCCTTTGGGGAACGCATGGTGATCTGAACGTTGATTTCTCTGGGATAGCGGGTACGGATGCTGTCCTCCGCGCCGAAATAGAGGCTGGCCGTGGAAGACACCGCCACCAGCACCATCGTCGCCAGGATGCAGATGGACGCCAGCCCCGCGCCGTTGCGCTTCATGCGGTAGGCCATGGAGGACACCGACACGAAACGGTTGGTCCTGTAATAGTACGCTTTGTTTTTTTGCAGCACGCGGCACAGCAGCACCGAGCCCGCCGTCATCAGCAGATAGGTGGCTATGATGACCAGCAGCACGGCGATAAAGAACCACAAAAGCGCCGAATACGCGTCGTCCACCGTGACCGCCATATAGTAGGCCGCGCCCAGCACCACCGCGCCCATGGCGCCCAGCAGCCAGTTGGCCCTGGGCGGCTTTTCCCCCACGTTTTCGCTGCGCATCAGCGCAATGGCGCTGGACGCCCACACCTGCCGGAGGGTGTTGAGCAGCAGCAGGACGAAGATCACGCCAAACACCAGCACCGTAGCCAGCACCGATTCGGGTGAAACGGCCAGCGAATAGTGGATATCCCCCCGCACCAGCTTCAGCAGCGCCAGTTCCGCCATTTTGGACAGGGCGATGCCCGCCGTCAGCCCCAAGCCCAGCGCCGCCAAAAGCACCAGCAGCGTTTCCCACAGAAGGATGCGGCCGATGTTCTTTTTGCCCATACCCAGCATATTGTACAGGCCAAATTCCTTTTTGCGCCTGCGCATCAGAAAGGCGTTGGTGTAAAACAGAAAGGCCAGAGAAAACAGCGCCACGACATAGCTGCCGAAGGTGAAAATGCTGCGCAGCGTGTCCACGCCCGATATCGCGGCCAGCGTGCCCGTGTATTGCAGAAAAAACAGGATGTACTGCATCGTCACCATGGCGACGCAGGTCAGGATGTACGGGATATAGAGCCGTTTGTTTTTGACGATGCCGCTTAAGGCAAGGCGGGGATAGAAACCCATTTTCATGCCCGGTCACCGCCCGTCGCCAGCATGGTCAAGGTGTCGGATATCTTTTGATAGAGCTGTTCGTCCGTCTGCTCCCCCCTGTATATCTGGTGGAACACTTCACCGTCCTTGATAAACAGCACCCGCCCGGCGCGGCTGGCGGCCTTTACCGAGTGCGTCACCATCAGCACCGTTTGACCCGCGCGGTTGATGTCGGCAAAAAGGCGCAGCAATTCCTCCGTGGCGCGCGAATCCAGCGCGCCCGTCGGTTCGTCGGCAAGCAGCAGGCGCGGGGATGTAATCAGCGCCCGCGCGACCGCCGCGCGCTGCTTCTGCCCGCCCGATACCTCATAGGGGTATTTGCGCATCAGCCCGGAAATGCCCAGCTTCTGCGCGAGCGGCGCAAGCTTCTCCCGCATCTCCTGATAGCCTTTGCCGGACAGCACCAGCGGCAGGAAAATATTGT
>CAZFUT010000060.1:0-15799 GCA_964522425.1 uncultured Oscillospiraceae bacterium | reverse complement strand
CACATACCCCCCTCCCTTGTCAACTCCTTTCATACAAAAATTACCACTCTTTTGAGGACTTTTTCATGCGCTTTCCTTCCTGTTTTTTATGTTGTGCAAAATTTAATACTTTATGTAAAAAAACCTTTACATTTCCGGTTCCTTCTGCTATTCTATGTATGGTTTATTTTACTTCATGTCACCGATTATCGACAACATTTCAGGAGGTCATCATGAACAACCGCACCAAAATCGCCGTTCTTTCCCTGATTACCAACACCGTCTGGTTTATCCTGACCTTTTTGTGGAACCGCCCCCGCGTGAGCGGCCTTTCGGGCGAGGCGCTCGCGCGCGCATTCGGCCGATACTATCTGGCGCTGTGCGCCGGTTTTATGCTGCTGGATGTGATCGTCACCGTGCTTGTCATGGCCCGGGAAAAACAAAAAGGCGGGCAGGGGTTTGACGAAGCCACCGACGAGCGCGACCGCTACATCGAAGGCCGGGCCATGCGCGTATTCGGCGCCGTCTTCTCCCTCGGCTTTCTGGCATCCGCCGCCCTGCTGGCGTTCGGCGCGGGGCTGCGCGCGTTTTTGACGGCGCTGGCCGCCGTCATCGCGCTGTCCGCCGCCGCCCTTTGGCTTACCTACATCGTCGGCCACGAAAGAGGGATATGAGGAGGGAGCGCCATGCGCGACAAGACGTACATCACCAACAACATCCGTACCCTGCGTTTTATGGCGGGTGAAATGACGCAGCAGCAGCTGGCCGACCGGGTGGGCGTGACCCGCCAAACCATACTGGCCGTGGAAAACGGCAAGTACTCCCCCACGCTGGCGCTGGCATTCGCCATCGCCCGCGTTTTCAACAAACCGCTGGAAGACGTTTTCAGCCTGCAAGAACCAAAAGGAGGAGAATAGATATGCATACAGCGCCATTGCCGCCCCTCATGAAAGCCGCGCTGGCCGAAGCCTACGGCGGGCCGGATGTGATCGCCATCCGCGAAGTGCCGCTGCCCAAAGCAAAGCCCGGCGAAATGCTGATCCGGGTACGCGCCAGCGCCGTCAACTCGGCCGACGCGCGTACCCGCGGCCTTTCCGTCCCTCAGCCCCTCCAAACAATCATGCGGCTGGCGCTGGGGCCGGCAAAGCCCCGCAAACCGATATTGGGCACCGTTTTTGCGGGCACGGTGGAAAAAGCCGATACAAAGGGCCTCTTCCAGACAGGCGACCGCGTATTCGGCTGCACCCCCGGCATGGCCTTCGGCTGCCACGCGCAGTACGTCGCCGTGCCCGCCGACGGCCCTGTCGCCAAAATGCCCGAAGGCAGCACTTTCGAAGAGATGGCGTCCCTGCCCTTCGGCGGCGCGACCGCCTTGTTTTTTCTATGCAAAGCGGGCGCGGCCCCGGGCAAACACGCGCTGATCTACGGCGCCGCAGGCGCGGTGGGCAGCATGGCGGTGCAGGCGGCGAAAGCCGCCGGGATGCAGGTAACGGCCGTAGCCGGCGGGCAGCATGCCGATCTGCTTGCGTCCCTGAAAGCCGACGCCTTTCTGGATTATACCGCGCCGGGTTTCTCCCTGCCGCAAAGCGCGTACGACATCGTGTTCGACGCCGTGGGCCGCCTCCCGAAAAAGCAGGCGCTCCCCCTCCTCGGGAGAGAGGGCCGGTACGTCACGACGGGCGGCCTCGCCGTGTCCAAAGAAAGCGCCGCGCATATGCGCCGGTTGGCCGACTGGTACATAGAAAAAAAGATAAAGCCGGTCATCGGGCAACGATTCGCCTTTGAAGACATCCGCAAGGCCCACGCGCTGGTCGATACCGGGCACAAATGGGGCAGCGCCGTCGTTACCCTGCCCTGAGGCAACGCTGGACAGAAACCGGAGGAACGTATGAACAAATATTCCCTCAACGCCCGCCGCCTTACCTTCTGCGCGCTGTTCTGCGCGCTGATCTGTGTGTTTTCTCAGCTCTCCATCCCTCTGCCGGGCGGCGTGCCCATGAACCTCGCCCTCCTGGCCGTGTACCTGTGCGCGCTGCTGCTGCCGCCAAAGCCGGCCCTGCTCTCCGTCTCCGCCTTCCTGTTATTGGGCGCGGCGGGCGCGCCCGTGTTCGCGGGCTTCCGCGGCGGGCTGTCGGCGCTGTTTGGCAAGACCGGCGGCTATCTGATCGGTTATATGCTGTGCGCCGGAGCCGTCTCCGCGCTGTCCCCCCGCGCCCGGAGCATGCCGCCGCGCTGCCTCATCATGCTGCTGGGGCTGTTTCTCTGCTACGCCTTCGGCACGCTGTGGTTTATGAAGGTGAGCGGGCTGACGCTGCCCGTCAGCCTCGGCTACTGCGTCTACCCCTTCCTGCCGGGCGACGCGGTGAAGATACTGGCGGCCGCCCTGCTCGCCCCGCGCCTCGCCCCCATTGTAAAACAATACGTCGGCTGATTGCCAAAGCGATCCCCTTTTGATAGAATAAATATGCACAGCGCCATAGCAGAGGAGGGGATAGGATGAAGCGGTCGGCCGTTATTCTGGCCATTCTGCTGCTGTCCCTTGTTCCCGCCCGCGCGGAACCCTTTGCAGGGTACGATATCCTGCGCGCCCGCGAAAAACAGTGGGCGGGGGGCGTCACGCTAAAGCAGATCGCGCTGAAAAAAGAGATTCCCGGCAGCGATACGCCCCTCAAGCAGCGCCTGCTGCTATTCATCGTAGACCCCGCGCAGAACCCGCGCCTCAGAATGCTGAACCTGTTGGCCAACGGGCGCGCGCACAGCCTGCAAAAGCCGTCGCTGACCGCGCCCACGCAGAAGGACGGCAAAATGCTCTTTGCCCTCAACGGCGATTTTTTTGATATGGCGTCCGGCGGCCCGCTGGGCTTCAATATGGACGGCGGCCGCTGGCTGACCAGCGGCGAATTCCCCGACGCGCTGGCGCTGGGCTTTGACGCCGGGGGCCGCGCAAAATTGGCCAACCCCGGCCTTCACCTATCGCTGTCGGCCAAGCGGGGCGATCAGCCCATCCTGACCGGCATCCCCATCGACGCCCTGAACCAGCCCCGCGCCGACATTCCCTCCCGCCTGTCCACGCCCCGCAACGCCTATGAGGCGCGGCGGGACAATCTGCTGGTGCTCTACACCGAGGACAACGGCCCCTACACCTACGCGCCCGACGGCGGGTACGAGGTAACGATCGCCGTAGAGGACGCGCCGCGCTCCAACCGGGAGCTTGCAGGCGCGGTCATCGCCATCCACGGCAGCGGCACCGTCACCGAAAAAAGCGGGGATTTCAGCCGGGGCGCGCGCATCAAAAAGAAGACCGCCGTGCTGTCCGCCACGGGCGACGGCATCACCGCGCTGTCCCTGCTCAAAAAGGGCGACGCCGTCAGCGTGCAGTGCGCCGTTTCCAAGGAGTGGGAAAGCGTGGTTACCTCTACCGGCGGCGGCCGGCCCGACTTTGGGCCGCTGCTGCTGCGCGGGGGCATCCCGCAGCCCGACGCCGAATGGATGGACGATTACGCCTATTTCTATGGCCGCCACGCGCGCACCGCCTTCGGCCTGACGGCGGACGGGCGGTACTTTTTCTTAAACGTCCAGCAGGGCGCCGACGCGGACGGCATGACGATCGAAGAGCTTAAGGAAGCCATGCTGGAATTGGGCGCGCAGGACGCGCTGAACCTGGACGGCGGCCCCTCCTCCTCCCTGCTGTTCCCGAGGGGCAAAAAAGCCTTCCCCGTCACCGATTTTTTCGGCAGCATCAAAGAGCGCGAAACCAGCGTGGCCAACACGCTGGTGATGGTGGAAGTCAAAAGCAAATAACGCCGCGGATCGGCGAAACGGCCGCCCCTGTCTGGGCGGCCGTTTCGCCTGATGATCCTTTATACCTGATATTACCGCAAAAATCCGTCGATGATCCTGCGTTCGGCCTCTTCCTCGGTCAGGCCCAGCGTGCGCAGCTTGGTGATCTGCTCGCCCGCGATCTTGCCGATGGCGGCCTCGTGGATCAGCGTCGCGTCGGGCGAGAGCGCGTCCAGCGAGGGCTGGGCCAGCACCACGGCGTCTTCGGCAAGGATGGCGTCGCAGGCCGAATGGCCGGTGGAGCGCACCTTGCCCACAATCTTGGAGATATACTCCTGCTTGGAACGCCCGCGCGCCACCGAGCGGGACACGATGTCCACCGCGCTGTCTTCGCCTTCCAGCGTCACGAGGAACTCGGTGCGCGCCGTTTCGTCGCCGCCGGTCATCAGGCGCTCCTGCACCTGCAAACGCGCCTTTTCCTTTAAGACCGCCGTGGTCTTGCGGATGGTGGTGTCAACGCCGCCCAGCTGGACGGTATCCATCACCATCGTCGCCCCCTCCGCAAGGTAGATGTCGCTCACGGGGTCGATGCGCTTTTTGCCCGCGCCCGCGCCGGTGCCGATGTGCTTTTCCTCGTACACCACGCGCGCGCCCTTTTCGATAAAGAAGCGGTGGATGCCGTTGTGCGCGGCTTCGTTGCCGTCGTCGGTATGCACGCCGCAGCCCGCCACGATCACCACGTCGGCGTCTTGACCGATGTAAAAATCGTTATAGGTCAGATCGTTCACGCTGCCGTGCGTGACGCAGGCGGGGATGTACACCTTTTCGCCCTTGGTGCCGGGGGCCACATGCACCTCCAGGCCCGGAAGCCCCTCCCTGTGCGGGGTGATTTGGATGTGCTCGGTGCTTTTTCTGCCCGCGCAGCCGCTGTCCTCGCGGATATTGAACGCGCCCGGAAATTCGCCCGTAAACCCGGAAACGACCTTCAGCAGATCGCGCGTGATCTCTTTGATGCTCATGCTTCCACCTTCCTTCCGACGGGGCAGTGCCCGGCGATCTCGCCTTCCAAGAGCCTTGGCAAAATGTCGTCGCGCCTGCCGTAATCGCGGATGCGCCCCTCGGCCAGCACCACGATGTCGTCGGCGATGTTGAGGATGCGCTGCTGGTGCGAAATGACCAGCAGCGATTCGCCGCTGTTTTTGAGGCTTTCAAACACGCTGACGAGGCCATTGAAGCTCCACATATCGATGCCGGCTTCCGGCTCGTCAAACAGCATCATCTTGGTGCCGCGCGCCAACACGGTCGCGATCTCCACCCGCTTGATCTCGCCCCCCGACAGGCTGCCGTCCACCTCGCGGTCGATATAATCCACCGTGCACAGGCCCACCTTGCCCAGCAGGTCGCACAGCTCGTCCATCGAAAGCGCGCGTCCGGCGGCGATGTCCAGCATCATGCGCACGGTGATGCCCTTAAAGCGCACCGGCTGCTGAAAGCCGAAGCTGATGCCCGCCCGCGCGCGCTCGGTGATGTTAAAATTAGAAATATCCTGCCCGTCCAGCAGTATTTTCCCTTCCACATCGGGCAAAAGCCCGGCCACGGCCCTGGCCAGCGACGTCTTGCCGCCGCCGTTTGGCCCCGTCACCACCGTCAGCCGCCCCGTGGGCAGGGAAAGGGACACATCCCGCAGGATGCCGCTGCGCTCCGGCAGCGACCATGATACATGTTGCAACGCCAGCATGGAAACCTCCTGATGGTTGGATTTCGCCCAGAGGGCGTAGGGTAATCCGACAGCATGATTATACACAAAAAACGGGCATGTAACGCATCATCCCGGTCAAAACGCTTAAAAATCTGCAATGCCGGCCAGCCAGTCCATCACGTTCAGCAGGCGCACGCCGTTTTCATCGCGGGCGATGGTGCGATTGGAAGAGTTTTCCGCACGCGCGTAGGTTTCAGACTCCCCCTCCCCCTCCCGCTACACAAAAAAGGAGCGATTGCTCGCTCCTGATAAGGGTTAACGGTGGTTACTGGCCCAGCAGATTGGCGGTCATTTCCTGCAGGATGGTGGCGTTGTTGGTCACGCCGTCCAGGTACAGGCCGGACTCGCTGAAGGGGCGGTTCGCGGCGTTCTCGCTGTTGTAGTTGACGACAAGGCGCGCCGCCAGGACGCCGAAGGTTGCGCCGTTCAGCGGGACGGTCTCGCCGAACTGGTGCGCCTTGGTCATGTCCGTCAGGTCGGCGGCCGTCAGGCTCGCCGCGTCCGAATAGAGGAAGAATACCGCCTGGCTGACCACCGTCTCCATATCGTTCATGGTATAGCTGACGGATACGGTATCGTCCATCACCCGCAGATGGATCTGGCCCACCAGCACGCCGTCGTTGGTGACGAGGCCGAACACCTGCGGCTCGGTGTTGGTGAAGTCGACAGGGATCAGCCGGTCGCTGCTGCCGGCCAAAGAGGCGTTCACGCTGGCCGCCTTCGGCCCAAAACCCGTAACGGGGATGTTGTAGCGGCCGCCCTCAAACTTGATTTCCTTGCTCTTCATCACCTTGCCGCAATACTTGCAGTACTGCACGGCGCGGCCCGGGCCCTGCATGGAGGGCTTGGTTCTCAGGAACCATGTATAGGTATTCTTCTCGTCTTTGCTTTTGGTCGTTTTGGCAACATGCTTGGGCTTGTCGCGGTTGGCAATTTCTACGCGGCCACAATCCTTGCATACGCGCACTTTTTTCTTGCAATACTCGGACGCGGAAACGCCATCCCCCGTTTCCGGATCACGCCATTCGCCAAAATTATGGCCTTTAGACTGGCCCTTGCCCAAAGCTTTAATAATACACTTGGGATCGGGAGCTTCTATTGTTTCTGCACACCCAGGCTGAACACAAACCGCTCGCTTTTCACCCGGCTGAGAACAAGTAGGGTCAACGATCGTTGTCCACTGCCATTTATGCTGCAACTTTGAAAGCTTCCTCGTCCCCATTTCTTTATTACAATCCTTGCAATACGCTTTTTCTTCACCAGTGCTATCACAAGTTGCAGGGGTTACTAAACGATATTCGCCCTGCTCATGGGACTTAGTCGTCTCCCTGCTATTAATCAGGGCTTTGCATTCAGTGCAACGTTCTTCTTCAAGACCTTTCCGTTCAGCCTCACTCAAGCTTTCGTCACATCTTGGTTTCTTAATAGTCCTCCATTCGGTACTGGGATGGTTATTAGGGTCTTTGGGCAATGGTCTGTTCTCAGTCTTATCGCACTGATCACACTTATACACATCATATCCAGCTGTACTGCAAGTCGATGGAACAGTTGTCACATAATCGGTATAGTTATGCGTATGCTCTTCCGACGCCAACGCAAACGGCACCATTGCCGCGAGCAGCACGGCGATCAAAATCACCATCAAAGCTTGAAACTTCCTGTTCATTGTTCAGGACTCCTTTCTCCTTCCGAGTACCGGGCTTCCGTGCGGCCGCGCCGCGACAGGGCTACTATGAGTATAGGATGAGATTAGTATATTCGTTTTGCCCCCGCCTGTCAAACCACTGGGATCATTGTTTACAAACCGGTTACGGCTTGCCTTCCTCCACCGTGTAAGCGGGCGCATTGTCCCCGTTCATGGCGTTCAGCTCGGCCACCATCTGCCGCAGCACGTCGCTGGCCGAACTTGCGCCGTCCACATACGCGCCGCCCTCCGAAAAGGGGCGGTTGGTCTTCTGGTCGTAGTTGACGCTCATCCGCAGCACCAGAACGCCCTTATCGCCCGTGACGGGCGTAGCCGCCCCCAGCTCGACCGTCTGCGCGCGGTAGGTGAGCGCGTCGGGCGTGATGTCGGCCACGCTGTTGAACACCATATAGGAGCCGTTGACCACCACGGTCCTGGGGTCGCTGAGCCGCGTGTGGACGGACAGGATGCCGTCCCGCGCGTCGATCACGGCGTCGCCGATGTAGAAATTATCCGCCGTCACAAGGGGCAGCGTCTGACGCTCGGCCGATGTGAAATCGACAGGCACAAGGCGGTCGGACGAGGCGATCAAGGCGGGGTTGAACTGGTAGGCGAAGGGCCCGAAGGCGCTGACGCCCATGCCGTAGCGGTAGGTGGCGGGCGCGTACTGCTGGCTGTCCACCATCTTGTTGCACACCTCGCAGTAGCGCACCTTGCGCCCCGGCTTTTCCAGGGAGGGGGCGGGCATGGCCATCCATCCGCCGGGGGTGTGCTTGGCGCGCTTGACGCGGCGCGTTTCCGTTTTCAGGCAGCGCGCGCACACGCGCCGGTCTTCGCCGTAGGCGGAGCAGGTAGGCTCCAGCGCCCTTGTCCACGCGCCCCACTGGTGCCCCAGCGCCCTGATCGTGCGCACGTTCTCGTGCCCGCATACCGAGCATACCTGCTTTTCGACGCCGGCCGCCTCGCAGGCCGCGGGCGTCACCACGCCCCACGGCCCCATGGTATGCCCCGCGGCCGGGAGGGGGCGGAACTGCTCAAACAGGCAGACGGAGCAGACGCGCTTTTCCAGCCCGCCCTGCGTGCAGGTGGGCGCGGTATGCGGCCCCCACGGGCCGAAGGCGTGTCCGGTCGCCTTCACGGGGCGGTACCGCTCGGTCAGGCACAAGGCGCAGACGGACACCTCCGACCCCTGATCGGTGCAGGTGGGCGCTGTCTTCGGCCCCCACGGCCCCCACTGGTGCTGAAGCTGCGCCTTGGCGCGCCGCTGCACGGTAAGGCAGTTGGCGCAGGTATTGGTTTCCAGCCCCGGCGCAAAGCAGGTGGGAGCGGTTTCCTCCACCCAGCCGCCCCACGCGTGGGTCAGCTGCGCGATGGGCTTATACTCTTTGGCGTGGCAGACGGCGCATTCCTTGGCTTCCCGGCCCGGCGCAAAGCAGGTGGGCGCCGTTTCGATGGCCCACGCGCCCCACGTATGGGCGGCCATCGGCACCGGCTTATACTCCTTCGTATGGCAGACCGTGCACTCCCGGGACTGGCTGCCGGGCGCCGTGCAGGTGGGCGCGGTATCCACGCTCCAGCCACCCCACGTATGGTCAGCCTTGGGGATCACCGTATAATCCTTCACTTCGCCGCACAGCGTGCAGCGCTGAAAGGACGCCCCGTTTTCCGTGCAGGTGGCGGGCGTCGTCTGCGCCACCCAGTGATGCGCGCAGGGCGGGCTGGCCAGCGCCGCGGACGAAACCAGCAGCAGCGCCAGCAGCGCGATACAGAACAGGCGTTTTTTCATTTCGCCAGGCCTCCTTTGGGGATCGGTCGGTTATCATGGACAGGGCAAAAAGCCCTTACATTTCCACCACGTTTACCTGGGGCAGCAGCTCGTCCACCGTTTCCTTTTCGGGCGGCTGCGTGCCCGCCACCATGATTTTGGCCGCGGAGCTGGCGATGGCGCAGCGCAGGCGCTCCCTGGGCGGCATGCCCCTTTCTTCGCCCAGCACCATGGCCGCCGTCATGGCGTCGCCCGCGCCCGAGCGGCCCACCACCGGCACCTTGAGCCCCTGCGCGCGCAGGCAGAAGCTTTCGCCCACATAGATGGCGCCGTAGGCGCCGAGGGACAAAAGCACCGAGCCCACGCCCTCCGCCACCAGACGCTTGGCCTCCTGCAAACAGGCGATGTCGTCCTCCGGGTCGCAGCCGCACAGCTCGGCCAATTCGTACTTGTTGGGCTTGATCAGATGCGGCTTGGCCGCAACGCCCAGGCGCAGCGCCTCGCCGTCGCAATCCAGATAGGCGTCGGCCCCGATCTCCTCACAGTAGGCGATCAGTTCGGCATACACCTCCGCGCGGCAGCCCTCGGGCAGAGAGCCGGCCAGCACCACCTTATCGCCCCTGCGCGCGTGGCTTTGCAGGGCGTAGATCACTTCGTCCACCACCATGCTGTGCACCGTCGCGCCCGGCTCGTTGATTTCGGTATAGGTTTTGTTCCGGTTGTCGATGATCTTCAGGTTCGTGCGCGTTTCGGCGTTTACCTCCACCAGATCGTGGGCGACGCCCATTTCATCCAGCTGCGCGCGGATATACTGTCCCGTGGCCCCGCCGACGATGGCGATGGCGACGCTCTCTCCGCCCAGCGCCCCGATGGTCTTGGAAACCAGCAGGCCCTTTCCGCCCGCGTCGCGGCGGATGGACTTGACGCGGTTGACCATGCCGGGATGGAACTCAGACAGCACCAGCGTTTTATCAAGGGCGGGGTTCAGCGTAACGGTGATGATCATGGCTATCTCCTTCTCCTTTATAAGGCGGCGCGCCCCGGGGCGGCGCGGCCCTATCCCATATGCCTTTCTCTTAACCGTTTACAGTATATGCGAAAACACGCGGAAATGTCAAACGATTCGCGGGTTTTTACATAAGGAAAACGCGGCCCGGAAGATAGGAACCGCGTTTTAAATCTGAGGAGGAGTTTTCTCACCGAGTTGCCTTATTCTTCAGCTTCGCCGCCAGCATGTTGGCGGCGGGGTCAAAATCGGCGGCGGGGATGTGCAGGCTCATAAACAGAAAAGCATAGGGCCTGTACAGCTTGACCCTTCCCGTGCGGGGCGAAATGCTGTAACGCGCCACGTCCTGATAGGTCAGGTATTCCTCATGCGCCATCAGAAAGGGTACGCCCTCGGCGTTTTCGCGGATGGCGGCCTTGTCGTACTTGAGTAGCCGCGACCAGCATTTAAGCCGCGTCGGCTGTATCCACGTGCGCTTTAAAACGCCTTTGCCCTCCATCAGGTACTGGGCCGTTTCCCGCCCCTGCAGGGCAAGCAGCGCCAGCCCCGCGGCGGTGCCCAATAAAAACACCTCCACCAGCAGGGGCAGAAAACCCGATTTGGTCAAAAATACGCTGATGGCGTTTTCGCCGGAGGTGTTGAATATAAACTCCACCGCCAGCATCACGATGAACAGCAGGGCCGTTACAAACAGCATCACCCGTATCACAAAGCCGATTCTGACCGGGTCGGCTACCGGCAGCGCCACCTCCTCCCACACGTTGCACACGCTGGAAACGGGGATGGGCTTGCCGCAGCCTTCGCACGTCGGGTGGGGGCTGGGGCGCTGGCACCGTCTGCAAAAAAAATGAACCATGACTTCTCCTGACCGCTGAATTGCTTCGTTGATTATAGCAGAAACACGGTGCGCCCGCAAACGCGCTACGCCCGGTAAAGGCCCCTCTGCGCGATGTAGCGGCGCACGTCTTCGGTTAAAAACGCTTCCACGCTTTCGCCCTTTTGAAGCTTTTCCCGCACCATGCTGGAAGAAACGGGCAGCCCGCGCGCCCGCAATAAGCGGCTTCTGACGCCAAGGGCGGCAAGCAGCCTTGCCTGTTCCCCGCGCACATCCTCCTCCGAATCGCCGCCGCGCATGACCACCAAAAGGGTACACATTTCGGCCACCTTTTCCGCCGTGTGCCAGGCGCGTATCTGAAACAGCGTGTCGGAGCCGATGATGTAGTAAAGCTCCTTCCCGTCCCGCCCGCCGCCAAGGGCCAGCAGCGTATCCACCGTGTAGGTGGTGCCTTGGCGCCTGATCTCCATGTCCGACGCCATGAAGCGCTTTTCGCCCCGTATGGCAAGGCGCACCATCCGCATCCTTTGTTCGGGCGTGGCGCGGGGCTTTTTGTGGGGCGGGTCGCCGTCGGGCAGAAAGAGCACGCCGTCCAAATTTTCTTCGTCCAGCGCGGTTTTCGCCATGTGCAGGTGCCCCCTGTGGATGGGGTCGAACGTGCCGCCCATGATGCCCAGCTTCATAAAGCCCTCCTTCGCGCGGTAAGCTTCCGCCATCATTATACCGCGGCGCCGCGCGCTTGCGAAGAGGCTTCTTGTCAAATGCCGCGGGTGGGATTATCATACAGGCATCGGGAAGCCGGAAACGGAGGCATGGACATGGAAAGAACACGTTTGATGGCGGCCTCGCTGCCATCGGGGCAGCCGCTGGATATCGAAAAAAACAAGCAGGCCGCTTTGCGCCGCATGGACAAGGCGCGCAGGCAGCGCATAAAGCTGCTGGCCCTGCCGGAGCTTTGCCTGACGGGCTGCACGGCGGGCGATCTTGCCGCCCATCCGTTCGTGCTGACTGCCTGTCAAAGCGCATTAAACGAGCTTGCCGGGCACAGCCACGGGCTGTGCGTAGCGCTGGGGCTGCCCATCATGCTGAATAACCGGGTGTTCAACGCCGCCGCCGTGTGCGAAAACGGCCGAATCAAAGCGCTGGCGCTCAAAAACACGCTCTCCCCCGCCGAGCGCCGCGTGTTTGCGCCGGGCGGCGCGGCCGGTGCGGAAAGCGGATTTCCCTGCCCCGTGTTCGGGCAGGGCAGCGGCAGCGTTACGCTGGAAGGCGGCGAAGCATTGACCGTGCGCTTTTTGGAAGACGCGCAGCCGTCGGACGCTCCCCTCACCGTGCTGATGGGCGCCGAACCCTCCCTTGCGGGCGGCCTTGCCGCGCGCAGGCAGCGCATCGGCCGTTTATCGGGCGCGGGCGTCTGCCTGTGGGCCAACGCGGGGCAGAACGAGTCCACCACCGACCTTGTGTTTGACGGGCAGGCCGTCATCGCCGCCCAGGGCGGCGTATTGGCCGAAAGCGCGCCCTTTGACGGGGCCTGCGCCCTGTGGGACGGCGCAAGCGCCCCCCTCTTTCCTTTCGCTTCGCCGCCCCCAAACGACCCCATGATGCCCTACGCGCCCAAGGACGCGCAAAGCCGCGCCCTCTGGTGCCGCGAAGCGCTGGAAATCTGCGCCCGCGCGCTGGCCGTGCGCCTTGGGCGCATCCGCGCCAAAGGCGCCGCGCTGGGGCTGTCGGGCGGCCTTGATTCGGCCATGGCCCTTTTAACGGCGCTGCGCGCGTTTAACATCGCGGGCCTTCCCAAAGAAAGCCTGTTCGCCGTTTCGCTACCCGCCTTCGGCTCGGGCGCGCGCACGCGCGGCAACGCGGCGGCGCTGCTCACGGCCCTCGGCCTTGAAAACCGCGAGATCGACATCACCCGCAGCGTATCGCTGCATTTTGAGGATATCGCCCACCCCGGCACCCTGCACGACGCCGCCTTTGAAAACGCCCAGGCGCGCGAGCGCACGCAGGTGCTGATGGACATTGCCAACACCCTGGGCGGCCTGATGATCGGCACGGGCGATATGAGCGAGCTGGCGCTGGGTTTTACCACCTTCGGCGGCGACCACATGAGCATGTACGGCGTAAACGCCGGCCTGTACAAGACGGCGTTGCGCCTCATCATCGCGCAGTACGCGGACGATACCGATAGCGCCGCTTTATCCTCCGCCCTCCGGGCCATCCTTGACACCCCCATCAGCCCCGAGCTTCTGCCCTCCGGAGAAAATGAGATGGCGCAAAAGACCGAGGATATTCTCGGCCCCTATGCGCTCAACGACTTTTTCCTGCACTGTTTTCTGAAAGACCGCCTTGCCCCGGATGAAATATTGTCCAGGGCGCTCGACGCCTTCCGGGGCCGGTATGCGCGGGAAGAAATCCTTCGCCGGATGCGCGGCTTCTTCGCCCGCTTCTTTGCCGGCCAGTTCAAGCGCAGCTGTATGCCCGACGGCCCCATGGCGCTGGGGCTTTCCCTGTCCCCGCGCGGCGGGCTTTCTATGCCTTCCGACGCTTCCCCCGCGCTGTGGCTGAACGCCGTCGGCGCTCTTGCGTAAAAAGGAGGAACCCATGTCAAACTGGACGATGCTCACCGACCTCTACCAATTGACCATGCTCAGCGGCTATGACCGCCACGGCATGGCCGAAAAGCGCGCCTGCTTCTATATGTTCTTCCGCGCCGCGGACAATTTGAGCTACGCCGTGATGGCGGGCAACGAGCAGTTGAAAACCTACATTGAAAACCTGCGCTTTACAGAGGACGACGTTCAGTACCTGCGCTCCCTCGGCATTTTCGAGGAGGATTTTTTGCGGCATCTTCTGCGCTTCCGCTTTGAGGGCGACATCTTTATGCCGCCCGAAGGCACCATCCTCTTCCCCGGCGAACCCATCGTGCGCGTGGAAGCGCCGCTTGCTCAGGCGCAATTGATTGAAACGACGCTGCTGAACATCTTAGGACATCAGATATTGATCGCCACCAAGGGCAACCGCGTGGCGCGCGCCGCGGGCGGCGACGCGGTGATGGAGTTTGGCCTGCGCCGCGCGCAGGGCCCCGACGCCGCGCTCTACGGCGCGCGCGCCGCGGTGATCGGCGGCTGCTCCTCCACCAGCAACGTGCTGGCCGGGCAGCGCTTCGGCATCCCCATAAGCGGCACGCACGCGCACAGCTGGGTGATGAGCTTCGAAAGCGAACTGGCCGCCTTCCGCGCCTACGCCGAGGATTTCCCGGGCAGCTGCCTGCTGCTGGTGGACACCTACGACACGCTGGCGTCGGGCGTGCCCAACGCCATCACGGTGTTTAAAGAAATGCGCGCAAGGGGCTTAAAGCCCCTCGGCATCCGGCTTGATTCGGGCGACCTTGCCTATTTAAGCCGCGAGGCGCGCCGGATGCTGGACGAGGCCGGGTTCAACGATATCAAAATCGTCGCATCCAACGACCTCGACGAGTTTTTGATCCGCGACCTTAAGCAGCAGGGCGCGCGCATCGATCTGTGGGGCGTGGGCACCAAGCTGATCACGTCGGGCGGCCGCAGCGCCCTGGGCGGCGTGTACAAGCTGTGCGCGCTGGAAGAAAACGGGCAGATGGCGCCCAAGATCAAGCTGTCGGACAACCCGGAAAAGATCACCCTGCCCGGGCTTAACGAGGTGTACCGGCTGTACGGCGAAGACGGCAAGGCCGTAGCCGACCTGATTGCCCCAAGGGACGAAAAGATCGACTTTACGCGGCCCCTCACCATCTTCCATCCCCGCGATACCTGGAAAAGGATGACGCTGGAAAACTACACCGCGCGCAAGCTCCTGATCCCCTTTGTGACAAACGGCAGGGCGGTCGCCCCCACGCCCTCGCTGCCCGAAATACAGGCCTACCGCAAGCGGGAGGAGGACACCATCTGGGAGCAGCACCTGCGCCTTGTCAACCCCCAGCCCTACAAGGTCGACCTGTCGGAAACGCTGTGGAACCTGCGCGAAAGCATGATCCACGCGGGCGGGCACTGATTTTTTAGCGGTAGCATTGACGAACAAACTCTTTCTCTACTATACTGATTGATATGACAAACCACGCGCATAACGACCGTTTTTTGAAAGGAGCATCCGTATGGCCTATTTATCGGATATCGAGATCGCCCAAAGCGTCAAGCCCCGCTCGATCGAAGACATCGCGCAGCAGCTCGGCGTCCCCGAAGAGCATCTGGAATGCTACGGCCGCTGCAAGGCCAAGATCGACCTAAAGCTGCTGAAAGCCGACCGGCCCAACGGCAAACTGATCCTGGTGACCGCCATCACGCCCACGCCCGCGGGCGAAGGCAAAACCACCACCAGCATCGGCCTGGCCGACGGCCTGTGCAGGATCGGCAAAAAATCGGTGCTGGCGCTGCGCGAGCCCTCCCTGGGCCCGGTGTTCGGCGTCAAGGGCGGCGCGGCGGGCGGCGGCTGGGCGCAGGTGATCCCGATGGAAGATATCAACCTGCATTTCACCGGCGATTTTCATGCCATCGGCGCGGCCAACAACCTGCTGGCCGCCATGCTGGACAACCACATCTATCAGGGCAACGCCCTGAACATCGACCCCAAGCGCGTCACCTGGAGGCGCTGCGTGGATATGAACGACCGGTTCCTGCGCAGCATCGTGGGCGGCCTCGGCGCGCGCACCAACGGCGTCGTGCGCGAGGACGGGTACGATATCACCGTGGCCAGCGAGATCATGGCCGTTTTGTGCCTGTCGCAGAACATCATAGACTTAAAGGAGCGCCTCTCCCGCATCATCGTGGGCTATACCTACGATGAAAAGCCGGTCACGGCGGGCGATCTGAACGCAGCCGGCGCCATGGCGGCGCTGCTCAAGGACGCGCTGAAGCCCAATCTGGTGCAGACGCTGGAGGGCACGCCCGCCTTCGTACACGGCGGCCCCTTCGCCAACATCGCCCACGGCTGCAACAGCGTGACGGCCACGCGCATGGCGC
>CAZFUT010000059.1:0-15905 GCA_964522425.1 uncultured Oscillospiraceae bacterium | reverse complement strand
TTCGCTCAAAAAAAACACTTATTTATTTATCTTCTTTTCAATTTAACAAAATTTAATAAGATTTCGCTTTTACTTTAGTTAGTCAAAATTAATCTCATGTTAACTTCCCATAATTGCTATTAATAGGGCATTAAGCAATTTTAAAATAGATTGCGCAGTATAGACATTCTCTGAATTTAACAGTCGAAAACACTAAATGTACTTATAATATACATCAAAAAACATATAATTACAATATTTAACATGCGTCTCATGCTTTGCATTTTGTACGCTCGGCTCCTTCCGGCAAGCCTCCCCACTTCACTGCGGATTCGCACTTCGCGTCAATATTCCTTTCACGCTTGCGCTCGTTCTTATCTCGCGTTCAGTGAGCTTCCGCCTCGCTTCATCGCCCGCCGGGCGCGCTCGGCTACGCTCTCCCCAAGCTGCTTCCAATGTTTGCCCTTTCTTTAATAACAGTTGGTTTTCTTTTCGGTTCCTTTTCTTTTTTCTAAAAGAAAAGGAATAAAAAAAGTTATAAAAAAGGAAACGCCCCGGTCTCCCGGGACGCCCCCTTTTGGTGGGAATATATCTATTTCTCGCGTTTTGTATAACTCGTGTGGAGCAGCTCGTGGCTCTTATGCCCGAGCGGGTGCTCCAGGTAGTCCTTGTATATCTTCTTGATATACTCGTTCTCGTGGGATTTTCTGAGCGTCTTGCCCTCGTCCTCGCGGTAGATGGCTTCCAGCCGCTTCTGGCGGACCGAATCGTCGGTCATCCTGGGCTGTCCCCCGCCGGATATGCATCCGCCCGGGCATCCCATCACTTCTATGAACAGGTATTCGCTCTTGCCGTCCTTTACCTCGTCCAGCAGCGTAGCCGCGCCCACCAGGCCGCTCGTTACCGCCACCTTCACGGTCACGCCGTCCAGCCACTTGAATTCCTTCTTGGGATCGGTGATGGTGATCGCCGCGGTCTTGATGCGCTCCAGTCCCACAATGGGCTCAACATGCAGCCCGTCGAACGGGATCTCGCGGCCGGTCACGACCTCGTACACCGTACGCAGAGCCGCCTCCATCACGCCGCCGGTCGCGCCGAAGATATCGGCCGCGCCGGAAGACATCCCCAGCGGATTGTCGAACTCCCCGTCGGGCAGGCTGGCAAAATCGATGCCGGACTGTTTGATCAGCTTGATGAGCTCCCGCGTGGTCAGCACCGCGTCCACATTGGGACAATCGTTGTTCTTCATCTCGGGACGGGTAATCTCGAACTTCTTGGCCGTGCAGGGCATAATGGAAACCACGTACATCTTCTTGGGGTCGATCCCCGTCTTCTCGGCAAAGAAAGATTTCACAAGCGCGCCCAGCATCATGTGGGGCGATTTGCAGGAGGACAGATGGTTGATCTGGTCCCCGTAATAATGCTCGATATACTTGATCCAACCCGGGCTGCAGCTGGTGATCATGGGCAGGTCCGCGTGCTCCAGCTTGGTCGGAAGCCCCAGCTTCTCGATCTGTTTGTCGGTGATCACGCCCTTGTCCCTGAACGCAAGCGCGATACGGGTCAGCAGCTCATACCCTTCCTCCATGATGGTCAGGTCGGCCGCGAAATTGGTGTCGAACACGTAATCGAATCCCAGGTCATGAAGCGCGGTCGCCAGCTTCCCGGTCGCGATGGTGCCCACCGGCAGGCCGAAGCCTTCGCCCACGGCAACGCGGATGGCGGGCGCTGTCTGCACCACCACCACCTTGTCCGTATCGCCCAGCGCCTCGATCACGTCGGTGATCGAATCCTTTTCATGCAGCGCGTTCACCGGACACACCGTGGTGCACTGCCCGCAATACGTGCAGGCCGCCGAATCCAGCATCAGGTCGTCCCCGGGCGCGATCTCGGTCGCAAAGCCGCGGTTCTGCGCGTTGATCACGCCAACGCCCTGCACCTCGTTGCAGATGGTCACGCAGCGCCGGCAGAGAATGCACTTGGCGCCTTCCCGCACGATGGACGGGCTGGTGTCGTCCACGAATTCCTTGGACATCTGCCCCTCAAACCGGCAGTCGTTCACCTGCAGCGTCTCGCCCAGTTGCTGCAGCTCGCAGCTCTGGGACCGCATGCAGGACAGGCAGTCCTTCGGATGGTCGGAAAGAATCAGTTCATAAAGGACCTTCCTCGCCTGGCGCACCCGCTTCGTATTGGTCTGAACCACCATACCCTCGGTCACGGGGGTCACGCAGGAAGCCATCAGCCCCTTCGCGCCCTGCACTTCCACCACGCAGATGCGGCAGGAGCCGATCGCGTGCACGTCTTTTAAATAGCACAGGGATGGAATGGATATTCCGTTTTGCTTTGCGGCGTCCAGAATGGTCGTGCCTTCCGGGACCACCACCGCTTTATCATTGATCGTCAGATTTATCATTTCAGCCACCTACCTTCTATCACAACGCAAGCATCTCATCGCTTCCGCAATCGCATTCAGCCTGTGGAAGCCCAGGACGACCTCGTCGAAATTGTCGCACCGCTCTTCGGGCGGGAGCATCTTCATCTCAAACCGCTCGTGTTCGGCCAGCTCGCTGTCCTCCGCGCCCATCGGGATGTCGATCTGCTCGCCCTTGTTCAGATGCCCGGAACCGCCCAAATATTTGTCGATGTTCTCCGCCGCCTTTTTGCCGTCCGCGATGGCGGTGATCACGACGTCCGCGCCGCGCACCACGTCGCCGCCCGCGAACACGCCGGGGATGGTGGTCATCTGCGTTTCCTTATCCACAACGAACGTGCCCCAGTTGGTCATTTCCACCTCGTCCTTGCCAATGAAAGGCAGGTCGGAATACTGGCTCACCGCCGGGATCACGAGATCCGCTTCCAGCTCAAAGTTCTCGGATTTCACCGAGACCGGCTTCTTGCGCCCGTCGCTGCCGAACCCTTCCAGCTTCATGGGATTGCAAATCACCTTATTGACGCAATCGTCGTTCCCCACAATCTCGATAGGCGCCAGCAGTTCATGAATGATGATGCCTTCCTCTGCCGCCTCTTCGATCTCGCGCTTCTCGGCCGGCATGTCGTCCACGGTGCGGCGGTAAAGCACATGCACCTCCGTCGCGCCCATGCGCCGCGCGGTCCTGGCCGCGTCAAACGCGGTGGAGCCGCCGCCGATCACGGCTACCACGCCATGCACGTGCACGTCCTTATGCAGGTTCACATCGCGCAGGAAGTCGATCCCGTGATAGACGCCCTTCAGGTTTTCGCCCTGGATGCCGATCTTGCGGGAGAACTGCGTGCCCGTGGCGATATACACCGCGTCGTTTTCCTCCTGCAGCCGTTTGAAGGTGATGTCCTTTCCAACCTCTGTATTCAGCCGGATATTGATGCCCACCTGCTTGATGGCGCCGATCTCTTTGTCCAGCACTTCCTTGGGCAGCCGGTATTCGGGGATTCCGTAAGCCAGCATGCCGCCGGCCACGGACTGCTGCTCGTATATGGTCACTTCGTAGCCCAGCCGGCCCAGATAGTATGCGCAGGTCAGCCCGGACGGCCCGGCGCCGATGATGGCGACCTTCTTGCCGTTCCGCGGGAACACCAGCTCCATGCGCGGCTGTTCCATCTTGTAGTATTCGTCCGCGACATACCGTTTCAGGTCGCGGATCGCGATCGGTTCGTCAAGCTGCGCGCGCCTGCAAACGAATTCGCAGGGATGCGTGCACACCCGTCCGCAAACGGCGGGCAGCGGGTTTTCCTGGCGGATCAGGTCGTAGGCGTCCTTGATCCGTCCCGCGGCCACCAGCGCCAGGTATCCCGGCACGTTCACATTGGCCGGGCATGCGTTCTCGCAGGGGGACAGGAACAGTTCGCTGCATACGCCCGCGCGGCAGTACTTATGCTTGATATGCTCCTCGTATTCCTCCCTGAAATGCTTGATGGTGGAAAGCACGGGATTGGGCGCCGTCTGTCCGAGTCCGCACAGCGCAGTGTCCTTGATCACCTGCCCGAGCTCGATCAGCTTTTCAATGTCGCCTTCCTCGCCCTTTCCCTGGGTGATGCGCTCCAATATCTCCAGCATGCGCTTGGTCCCCAGCCGGCAGGCCACGCACTTCCCGCAGGATTCCTCCTGCACAAATTCCATAAAGAACCGGGCCACGTCCACCATGCAGGTGTCCTCATCCATGCAGATCAGGCCGCCCGATCCCATGATGGCGCCCAGTTCGACCAGCGAATTGTAATCGATGGGCGTATTCAAATGTTCCTTGGTCAGGCATCCGCCCGAAGGCCCGCCTGTCTGCGCAGCCTTTAAGTTCTTGCCCTGGGGCACGCCGCCGCCGATGTCGTAAATCACTTCACCAAGCGTCGTACCCATCGGCACCTCGATGATGCCCGTGTTGTTCACGTCGCCGGCCAGCGCGAACACTTTTGTCCCGTGGCTGTTTTCCGTACCGATCTTCGCAAACCAGTCCGCGCCGTTGAAAATAATGGGCGCAACGTTCGCGAATGTCTCCACGTTGTTGATGATGGAAGGTTTTTTGTATAGTCCCTCGTCGGACGGGAAAGGCGGCTTCTGCTTGGGCTCGCCCCTCTTGCCTTCCACCGACGCGATCAGCGCCGTTTCCTCGCCGCATACGAACGCGCCCGCTCCGATCCTGATCTCTATGTCGAAAGAAAACTCCGTTCCGAAGATATTCTTACCCAATAGCCCGGCTTCTCTTGCCTGGGAGATCGCCTTTTTAAGCCGTTCAACCGCAATCGGATACTCGGCGCGGACATACACCACTCCGTTGCCTGCACCGATGGCATATCCCGCGATGGCCATGCCTTCTATGATGGAATGCGGGTCGCCTTCCAGCACGCTCCTGTCCATGAACGCGCCGGGATCGCCCTCATCCGCGTTGCAGATCACGTATTTTTCCTTTGAATCCTTCTTATACGCCATCTGCCATTTGAAGCCGGTCGGGAACCCGCCGCCTCCGCGGCCTCTGAGTCCCGATTTCTTCATCTCCTCGATCACAGCCTCCCGGCTCATGGAATTCAGCGCCTTTTCCAGCGCGTAGTATCCGTGGTTCGATATATATTCGCTCAGATCGTCGTGCCCGATCCTTCCGCAGTTCCGAAGCACGATCTTTGTCTGCGCATTGAAAAATTCAATATCCTTCACATAGGGCGTCACCTTGCCCGAAACGCTGTCCGTATAGCACAGTTCCTCCACAATGTTGCCTTTCATCAGGTGTTCCTGCACAATCCTTACCATATCATGCGGCTTTAATTTACAGTAGAACACACCATCCGGCAGCACGATCGCGGTCGGGCCCACGTTGCAGGTCCCCATGCATCCGGTCTCCACGACCTTTACTTTGTCGTCCAGCCACTCCACCTTCAGGCTGTTTTCCAACGCCTGCTTTACCTCGTAACAATTGGATGAAACACAACCGGCGCCCGCACATACCAGAACCTTAAATTTATAGTTCTGTTCCTCGGCTTTTTGCCTTTCTTTTATCTCATCCAAATCTTTTTTTGATTTGATCATTATTTCCATGATATAACTCCTGCCCCCCTATTCGAATTGTGCCAGAATGCTCTGGAGCTTGTTGGGGTTCACCCGCTTGAATACTTCCCCGTCAATCAGCATGGCCGGCGCCAGTCCGCAGGCGCCAATGCACCGCACCACGTTCATGGAAAAACGCCGGTCTTCCGTCGTCTGGCCCACATCGATCGCAATCAATTCCTTCAGTTTGTCCAATACCTTTTTGCCCCCGCGCACATAACATGCCGTGCCCAAACATACCGAGATCGTGTGCCTGCCCTTGGGTGACGTCGAAAAAAACGAATAAAAAGAAACAACTCCACTTATCTTGGATAAATGAAGTTCCATCTTATCGGCGATATACCTCTGCACTTCTATGGGCAGATACCCAAAGATTGCCTGTGCCATATGAAGAATCTGTATTAAATTCGTTTCTTTTGCCTCATACTCTTCAATGACCGTCCCCAGTAATTCATACTTCTGTTCCTCTGTCATTTCCTCACAATGACAGATCTGATGTTCCTCCAAAAAAAAAACACCTCCCTGATAATTTTTCCGCGCATAAATACGCTAAAATAAAAATTTATGTTAAATTTTTATCAATCTCCCTTGATTCAGACGCCTTGACACTTTATCTGAAAAAGTCAAGCTAAGATTGTTATTTTTTTATCAATTACGCTATTATAATAATGTATGCCTCTCCATTGTTAATTTCTTCACAAAACTATTATATATGATTGTTCCTGATTTGTCAATTTAAAAGATGCGAATTTAATATTTTTTAACAATATTATTCTCTGATAAGCTGCTTGTAGAAATGAAGATATTCCTTTGCGGAATGTGTGAATGAATTGTCCTGCGACATGGCGTTATGAATCAGCTTTCCCCGCTCTTCCGGATCCTTGAGGACGGAAAATGCCATTTTCAGGGTAGACATCAGCTCTCCGGCGTCATACCCCGCAAAAGAAAAACCGCTTCCCTCCCCCGTGTATTTATTATACGGATGCACGGTGTCCTTCAGGCCGCCCGTCTCGCGCACCACCGGCAGTGTCCCGTAGCGCTGCGCGATCATCTGCGAAATCCCGCAGGGTTCAAACAAGGACGGCATCAAAAATAAATCGCTCCCCGCATAGATCCTGTGCGCGAGCGCATCCTTGTAGCCGATATATACCCCCGCCCGGCCGGAAAACCGGCCTGCGATGTAATTGAAATAAGATTCGTATTCATAATCGCCATTTCCAAGGATCACAAACCCGGCGTTTTCCAGCAGAAGCTCTCCCAGTACACCGCGAACGAGGTCCAGGCCCTTCTGGCGGGTCATGCGGGTCACCATCCCGATGAGCGGCGCATCCATAGGAAGGTTTATACCCATTTCGTCCATCAGAACCTTTTTGCACTCTTTTTTGCCCGACAGGTCTTTTTGCGTGTAATTCGCAGAAATCAGCTTGTCCGTCGCCGGGTCATATTCCTCCGTATCGATCCCGTTGACAATCCCGGCAAAGTCCTTCCCCCGTGCGCGCAGGATGCCGTCCATCCCCCGCCCTCCCGTCGGTTGGCTGATCTCCCGGGCATAATTCGGGCTCACGGTGGTCACCTTGTCCGCAAAAACGATGCCCGCCTTCATGAAATTCGCGGCGCCGTACGCCTCCATGGTCTCGGGCGTTAAAAGCTCATCCCCCACTCCCAGAAAATGCTTCGCGAACCCGAAGGAAAAAGCGCCCTGATACTGCAGGTTGTGTATGGTAAACACGGTCTTCAGCTTTCCCTGCTGCCGGTGCCCATACTGGGTTTTGATCAGCATGGGGATGACCGCGGTATGCCAGTCGTTCACGTGCAGGATATCCGGCTCAAAATCGATATAGGGCAGCGCCTCCAGCACGGCGCGGGAAAAAAAGGCGTACTGTTCCCCTTCGGTCTCCCCGCCTTTGTAGATGGCATGATAAAAATAATATTCGTTGTCAATGAAGTAAAAGGTCACGCCGTCCATTTCCATGGTCTCGACGCCCACGTACTGGCTTCGCCATCCAAGGGTGATGTAAAAACTCGCAAGCTGGGAAAGCCTGTCCCCATATTCGTGCTTCACGATGCCGTGCTTGGGCATCATCACCCGCGCGTCCACCCCGATCTTTTTCAGTTCCTTCGGCAGCGTGCCTATGACGTCGGCCAGCCCGCCCGTCTTTGCGAACGGGACGGCTTCCGCCCCTACGATCAATACCTTCGGTCCCTTGTTGCCGCTCATGCCTACAGGATCGCTCCTTTTCGAATAATAACGGGGAACTCCGGGTCGCCGATCAGGCGGCGTCCCGGCCGGATCTGCACCAGTTTGTCTATGATCACGTTCTCCAGGTTCACATCCTGCGAAATCTCTGAATCCTGCATAATGATGCAGTTCTTGATCTTCGCTCCCTTGGCGATGTACACGCTCCGGAACAATATGGAATTTTCCACTTCTCCCTCGATGATGCATCCGTTTGCCACCAGGCTGTTCTGGATCTTCGAATCGTGCATGTATTTGGCGGGCGCCTCGTCCTTAATCTTGGTATAAACGTGGTGCCCGCTGTAAAACAGGTCCTTCTGCACCTCGGGCCGGAGCATATCCATATTCAGTTTGTAATAGGACGCCACCGAATGCAGCCGCCCCACATACCCGCCGTGCCTGAACCCGTAATAATTCAGCCTGCTCAGGTTGTTCATCAAAAGGTCGGTAATAAAAAGATACTTGCCCCGGGAGACACAGTCCTCCACCAAATATTCCAGCAGATCCTTGCGGATGATGTATATGTCCATCCCCACGTTCTTGGAGTTCGACATTTCGGAATTCAGTTCCATATCGGTGATCTTTCCCGTCTCGTCCAGATGAAGCCGCACATCCTTGAAACGCTCCCCGGCAAAAAACCGGTTGGGCTCCACGCTGTACAGCAGCGTCACATCCGCATTTTTCTGCACATGGAAATCAAGCGCCTCGTCAAACAGCATATTAAAGATAGTATAACTCCCCGAAAGGATGCAATATTTCTGGGAACTTCGCCGGATATAGCTCATCACGCCCTTGATCGCATCCACCATCCCGCGGTAGCTGCCCATGTTATCATGGGTGTAAAAGGGAGGCAAAATGAACAGCCCGTCGTTTTTGCGGGAGAGATCCCACTCCTTGCCCGACCCCAGATGATCCATCAGCGAGTGGTAATTTTTCTGGGCGATCACCCCGACGTTGCGCACGCCCGAATTCACCATGCAGGAAAGAATAAAATCGATCGCACGGTACCTTCCGCCGATGGGAAGCGCGCCCACGCTCCGGGCGTATACCAGTTCCCTTAAGTTAATATTCTGCTCGCCCGCGTAAATGAGTCCGAATGCATCCCGTGCCATTCACATCACCCCCCCGCAAGCCTGCACAGAGGTCAGGTCCTTCGGATTCACTTTCCTGCCGGGCGGCAGTACGGTTCCCTCCTTCACAGTCACGGCGGTTCCCACCACCGTAATGTCCTCCTGGCCCCCCACCACGCAGTTCTTTTCGATCACAACTTCTTCGTCCAGTATGGATTTGATCACCTTTGACCCTTCCATGATCCTGGTTTCCTGCATCACGATGCTGCCGTGCACCGTCGCGTTCTTCTCCACCACCACGCCCGGGAACAATACGCTGTTCTCCACGCTGCCGTAGATATAGCACCCTTCGGAAACGATGCTGTTCTTTATCCGCGCTCCTTTGGCCACAAAATGCGGCGGTTTGTTGGGATTGCGTGAAAAGATCCTCCAACTCGTATCAAACAGATCCAGCGCCGGATGATCGCCCAGAAGCTCCATGTTGGCCTCCCAAAGGCTTTCCACCGTCCCCACGTCCTTCCAGTACCCCTGGAACGGATAAGCGAACATCCTCTCTCCCTTTTCGATCATTCTGGGGATGATGTCGTGGCCGAAGTCGTCGGCGGCTTTCTCCCTGTTTTCGCAGATCAGGTTTTGCTTGAGTTTCTCCCAGGAAAAAAGATATACGCCCATGGAAGCCAGGTTCCCTTTTGGGTTTTTGGGTTTCTCCTCAAAATCGGCGATCCGCATCTCCTCGTCGGTATGCATGATCCCGAAGCGGCTCGCCTCTTTGATGGGTACCTCAATCACCGCTATGGTCGCGTCCGCCCCGTTCTTTACATGAAAATCGATCATCGCGTTGTAGTCCATCTTATAGATATGGTCGCCCGAAAGCACCAGCAGATATTCGGGTTGATAGCGGTCGATAAAGTAAATGTTCTGGTAAATGGCATTCGCGGTCCCGGAATACCATTCACCCCGTTCGTACTTCATGTAGGGCGGCAGCACGAACGCGCCCCCCGTGATGTTATCCAGGTCCCAGGGCGCCCCCGTCCCGATGTACGCGTTCAGTTCCAGCGGCTCGTACTGGGTCAGCACGCCCACCGTGTCCAGCCCGGAATGGATGCAGTTGGAAAGCGGAAAATCAATGATTTTGTACTTGCCGCCGTAGGGAACCGCGGGTTTCGCCCGGTATTTGGTCAGAACGCCCAGGCGGCTTCCCTGCCCGCCGGCCAGTATCATCGCTACACATTTTTTCCTGACAAACATGTGAATCTCCCCCTATTTTTCCTCTATCAGCTCGTAATACACCGCCGCAAGCGGCGGCAACGTCAGAACGGCCATGTAAGATTTCCCCAAAAAATCGTTTTTGATGGTCTTGCTCTCGGGCAGTGCGGCCACTCCGCTGCCTCCAAACACCTCCTCGTCGCTGTTCAGTATCAGTTTCAGTTTTCCGGGCATGGGCATGGCGACTGCGTACCCGGTTCGGACAACCGGCGTAAAATTCACGGCACAGACCACGTGCGTCTTTTTTTCCCCGGCCGAATTGCGCATGAAGGCGATCACGCTGTTTTCCCGATCCTCCACGGCGAGCCAGGTAAACCCTTCCCACCCGTCGTCGATCTCATACAGGCTCGGGTGGCTTTTATAAATACGGTTTAGGCGGGCCACATATTTCTGCATCCCCGCGTGCTTGTCGTACTGTAGCAAAAACCAGTCCAACTGTTTTTCGTACGCCCACTCGATGAACTGTCCGAACTCGCAGCCCATGAACATCAGCTTTTTGCCCGGATGCGCGAACATGAATCCGAAAAGAGCGCGCAGGGCGGCAAATTTCTGCCAGTAATCCCCGAACATCTTATCCAGCATGGATTTCTTTCCGTGCACCACCTCGTCGTGCGAATACGCCAGGATGTAGTTCTCGGAGAACGCGTACAGCAGCGAAAAGGTGATCTTGTCATGGTGGTACCGCCGGAACAGATGATCCATGGACATATATTTAAGCGTGTCGTGCATGAACCCCATGTTCCATTTGAAGGTGAATCCAAGCCCGCCGTCATAAGGCGGCTTGGTGATGGCGGGGTACGCCGTGGATTCCTCGGCGATCATCATGCACCCGGCATAATTGGTCAGCACCACGCTGTTGAGCTTTTTTAAAAACTCCACCGCGTCCAGGTCGATGTTGCCGCCCAAACGGTTGGGCACAAAGTTGCCGGCATCCCGCGCATAATCCAGATACAGCATGGAGGTCACCGCGTCCACCCGCAGACCGTCCAGATGGTAGGTGTCCATGAAAAATACGGCGCTGGAGACCAGGAAGCTTACCACCTCGGGGCGTTCGTAGTTGAAGACTACCGTCCCCCATTCGGGATGTTCGCCCCTTCTCGGATCCTCGTGTTCATACAGGCAGGTTCCGTCAAAACGCCTGAGCCCGTGTTCGTCCTTGGGGAAATGCGCACCCACCCAGTCCATGATCACGCCGATCCCGCTGCGGTGGAGCACATCCACAAAATACATGAAATCCTGCGGCGTTCCGTACCGGGAGGTCACGGCATAAAACCCGGTGATCTGGTATCCCCATGAACCGCCGAACGGATGCTCCATCAGCGGCATCACTTCCACATGGGTATACCCCATCTGGATACAGTATTCCGCCAGCTCATGGGCCACCTCCCGGAAACTCACGAACCTGTAGCCTTCCTTTTTCCTCCAGGATCCAAGGTGCATCTCATAGATGGACAAAGGCATCTTCTGTACGTTCTGCCGGATACGCCTCTTCGTGTGTTCCCCGTCGCCCCATTCATATCCGGCCAGTTCCCATACCTTGGAAGCGGTTCCCGGGGCCACTTCGGCGTGGAACGCGAAGGGGTCGGCCTTGTATACGCCCTTGCCGTCATATCCCGTCACGTAGTACTTATAATTGTCCCCATCTTTCAATCCGGCAACATACGCAGCAAACACGCCGTTTTTCACGGGGCGCATGGGGGTCGCCGCCCTGTCCCAACCATTGAAATCGCCCACAATGCTCACGGCCCTGGCGTTCGGCGCCCAGACGGCAAAACGGTGCATGGCAAGTTCTTTTACATAATGGCACCCGAACAACAGGTAGGCGCGCTGCGCCTCGCCCGTATTGAACAAATATAAATCGGTGTCCAAAATATCCTTGCTCATATTAAAGCCAATCCCAATTTATTTGACCCGTCAATGGACGGTCATAATATATTTTTCAATTTTTTCTTTCCCCGCAGCCAATTCCGCCGCCTTTTTCTCATAGCCTTTCCGCCCCATCAGCGCAAAGGTCGCGATCTTGCCTTCCTCCACACCGGGCTGGTCGAATGCGTTGATCTGAAGCAGTTCGCCGATCGCGGCCGTCGCCATCTCCAGGAAGAAGAACAACGCGCCCACCTCGAACGCATTTTTCTTTTCCAGTGTGATCCGCATGTTCATTTTCCCCGCTTTGGTCACCGCGTATTCGGTTGCCAGGCTCTCGGAGGCGATCAGCTTGTTCATTGTCTGCCCCGCGAGGTACTTCGCGTCCATCACGTCGATGGGCGGCGCGGGGATCGCCAGTTTCGTATTGAATTCCTTCACATCGATAAACGCGACGATCTTGTCGAACGGCCCTTCGGTATATAGTTGAATCTGCGAATGCTGGTCGGTCACACCCAACGCGCGCACCGGCGTCTGCCCGGCGTTCACCGTGTTTCCGGCAAGGTCCTTTTCCTTGCCAAGAGATTCGGCCCACAACTGCGCATACCATTCTGCCATATTTAATAATCCGTCTGCGTAGGGCATCATCACGGAAATGTTCACGCCCTTTCTCATGGCGATATAATAGAGCAGGGCATACATATACGCCGGGTTTTCATACAAATCTTCCCTCACGCAGGCTTTGTCCGCCGCCGCTGCCCCGGCCATCAGTTCCCCGATGTCGATGTTCAGCACGGCGGCCGAAAGCAGCCCCACCGGGCATAGGACGGAAAACCGCCCGCCCACGCCTTCGGGCACCACGAACGTCTTAAACCCGTACTCGTTCGTGATCTTCTTCATGATCCCGGTTTCCCTGTCGGTGGTGACCACGATGTTTTCCTTAAATCCGCTCCCCAGTCTGTCTTCCAGCATCGCAAGGACGATCATGAACTGTGACATGGTCTCCACCGTGTTCCCGGATTTGGTGATCACATGGAACGCGGTCTTTCCTACGTCGATCAGGTCGAACAGCGCGTTCATCCGGTCGGGGTCCACATTGTCCTCCACAAAGAAGCGAACGCCCCCCCGTTTTTCAGCGGGGAGCGAATTGTAATGCGTATGCTTCAGGGCAGAAAAAAGCGCCTTGGACCCGAGCGCAGATCCGCCGATCCCCAGCACCACAAAATTTTCAAACTGTTCGTTTATTTGTTTCGCGGTCCTCTCAATATCTTCGATCACCGCCTCCTGGTTGTACGGAAGGCGCCTCCATGCCATCTCCTCTTTCTTGGCCGACATCTCACGGTGAACGGCGCCTATCTTTCCTGCCTCACGATTCACTTCTTCCTGGCTGATCCCGTGCGGCCCGACCACGCGATCCATCATATTGTTGAAATTGATCTTCATCTGACCTACCCCCATTTGTATATTCATTTTTATTGTCAAAGGCGTGGCATTATTCTGCTTCGTTCAGTTTTTTCCCTCTCTATACTAATAGTTTAGACTAACCTGCTTATTATTGCAATAACATCCTTTTTATCCAAATCATTGCCATGACGGCCTCATTGTGCTATATTGAAGCGTAAACAAAAATTATGGAAGGCTTTTTATGGGCAAAAACAGAAGCTTTTTCGGCAGCGCGTTCTTCTACACCATCGGCGTGGTCCTTGCGCAGGGCACATCTGCCATAACGACCATCGTGCTCGGGCGGCTGATGCCCACCGAGCAGTTTGCGCTGGTAGCCGTTTATTACATGTGGTTCACCATATTCGGGGTGGTCGCCGGCCTGCAGGCCTTCGGCTCGGTCAACAACGCCCGCCTTGAATTCGGCCGGGACAAGCTGGACGCGTATACTTCCTCCACCTACGGCCTGGGCATCATAAGCACGGCCGTCATGATGGGGATCTTCTTCCTGTTGCAGAATCCCCTTTCCGCTTCCATGCAGTTCCCGTTTTCCGTCATTCTCCTCTGCCTGGTGCAGGGGTTCTTTTCCTTTACCGTACAGCACCTCGCCGCCAAATACCGGGTTTCAAACCAGCCAGGCAAGTTCGTATTCTGGACAGCCACCGTATATCTGCTTCGTCTGGCCATATCGGTCATACTGGTGCTGCAGATGACGCAGAATCAATACCTGGGCGACGTATACGGTTCCTCCATCGCGTTCGGCGCGGTGGGCATTGCCGCCGCCGTCTTCATATTTGCACGCGGCAAAACGTTTTTCAACGCAAAGTGGTGGAAATACTGCCTTTCCATCTCCCTGCCTCTGGTTGCGAGCGGCCTGGCCAACTACGTGCTGCTCCAGGCCAACCGGGTGATGCTCCAGAACCTGAGCACGCCCGTCGAAACCGGGGTGTACAGTTTCGTTGCGACCATCGCCGTCGCCGTTACGGGCGTGTGGCTCGCGTTCAATAACGCGTGGTCCGTCTGGTATTTCGACAAAACGCACGCGGGCGCAAAGGAAGAGATCCTTCACCTGTACAAAAAATACAGCCTGTTCGTCACCTTCCTGTCCGTCTGGTTTACGCTCGTGTCCCCCGATATCGTGCGCATTCTGGGGGGTACGCAGTACGAAGCCGGCGTTCCCATGATCCCCCTGATCGTGGCGGGATGCTTCTTCCTGTTCCTATATTCCTTTGCCGTCAACTACGAAACGTATAAGCGGAAAACGCCGTACATCGCAATCGGCACCGTGTCCGCCGCTGCGCTCAACATCGTGCTTAACCTGTTTTTGATCCCGCAATACGGCGGCATGGGCGCGGCGGTTGCTACCCTGCTCTCTTATACCGCGCTGTTCGTGATCCATTATATATTCGCAAAGTACGTTATCCGCGGCTTTGAAATCGGCTTTATCCGGCTGCTTGTACCCGCGCTGTATATGCTTGCCGCCATGGCGGCTACCTACCTTCTCATGGATGTATGGCCGGCGCGCTGGGCGGTGGGTATCGTCATGTTGGTTCTATCCTTCCGGACGTACCGCCAAAGCCGCCATATCATGATGGAATAGCCTTAATCTATACATAAATTTCTCTATATATAAACCCAAGCCAAAAGGAACAAACCATGGAAAGATTCAACCACTGTTTCGCGCTCTGCGCCTATATGGAAAGCCCTTACCTGGAAGACTGCATATCCTCCCTCCTGGCGCAGGAACTGCCTTCACGGGTCATCGTTGCGACCAGCACGCCCAATACGCATATCGAACGGGTTGCAAAAAAATACGGCTTCCCGCTCTTCGTCAACCCAACGCCGGGCGGCGGAATCGCGGCCGACTGGAACTTTGCCTTCGACTGTGCAAATGCCGAATACGTCACCATCGCCCACCAGGACGATCTTTATTTCAAAGAATATACAAAAGCGGCGGCACATGCCGCCCGGGAAGACGCGCTCATCCTCTTTACGGATTACGCGGAGCTGTTCGAAGATCAAACCATCATCAAAACCCACCTCCTGTCCGTCAAGCGCCGGATGAATTTTCCGCTCCGCTTCCGCGCGTTCCAGAAAAGCCGTTTTGTGCGCAACCGCATCCTCTCGATGGGCAGCTCTGTCTGCTGCCCCTCCGTCGTCTTCCATAAATCCCGTCTCGCTGATTTTTCCTTCGACCCGTCCTTTAAGTGCGACCTGGACTGGGACGCGTGGTCGCGCATCGCGCGGCAAAAAGGCGCGTTCGTGTATATCCCTAAAGTCCTTATGGGCCACCGGATCCACGAGGAGTCCGAAACCACCCGCCTGCTTGAGACCGGCGAACGCTTTTCGGAAGACCTCTCCATGTTCCGCCGCTACTGGCCGGCCCCCCTCGCCCGCCTCGTCATGCGCCTCTACAGCCAGAGCGCCAAAAGCAACGATAAAAATCTTTAATCCTTACCTTTTTTTTTAGAAAAAAGAAAAGGAATAAAAAAAGTTATAAAAAAGGAAACGCCCCGGTCTCCCGGGA
>CAZFUT010000058.1:0-15951 GCA_964522425.1 uncultured Oscillospiraceae bacterium | reverse complement strand
ATGGCTGTCAGCGAGATCATTAAGCAACTGCAGGATATTGCATACCGTATCAGTAATCTTAATATCGCCTTGGACAAAACGCTAATTGGTAAGGATGCCGAAACCATAAACGTAGCCGATTTGCCCGAGTTATGATTTTCGCGTCTGTTAAAGCAATCTAGGGAGGATCCGAATGCCTGAGCGAGCGCGTTATACGATTCTCGAAAGGGACATTGCTGCAACCTTTGTTCCAGGCTGTCCGATTTTATATGAAAAGTCGAACCTCCTATTGGACAATCAAACAAGGAACGTCCTGTTGCAGGCGAAATTCCGGAATATTTCCAGATTGTACGTAAAGGCGTTTATTTTCGATGTTGAATGCTATGACGTTTCCAATGAAAAGCTTGGGTTGGTTTCCAATTATCAATACCTGGATATGCAGGTCAGGCCGGGAGAGACGTTCGGCGAAAAGCAGCCGATATTTTTGAACAATCCGGTCACTCGTAAAACAAAAGTCATACCGAAAAAAGTGGTTCTTGCAAACGGGAACATCTGGGTAAACGGCGGCGAGGCGGGTTCTCCGATCAACGGTTATTTGCCCTTGCCGGAGCAAAAACGGATATCCGATCAGCTCCCCGCGCATTTGGTGGAGCAGTTTAAGAGGGACTGCCGCGAAACAAAAAGGGTTACTTTTTTCCCAATTATCAACAAAGAATATTGGAAATGCTGCTGCGGTCAATTGAACAGCGGGGCCCGCAAGGAATGCCTGAATTGCGGCATACCGCTTTTGGCGCTGCAGGACCTTCTGAATCGTAAGGCATTGGAAAAACGATACGAAGCTTATGCGGAAAAAATCAGGCAGGAACAAAAGGCCGCGGAGGAAAAGAATGCGCCTGAAAACGCAAAATTGCCCGAAGCGGCAAACAATCTAAAAGAAGCGAAGAAAACCGTCAGAAAAAAAACGCTCCGAATTGTGGGGATCGCTCTGGCCGCGCTGCTGGTGCTTATCGGGTTCGGCGCCGTATGTATGCCAAACGCGCGGGAGTATGTCCATGCAAGGGTATTGATGCGGCGGGGCGAATATCCGGACGCCGGCGTGATTTTTTCGCAGCTTGGCGGCTACATGAATTCGGACGCAGCACTGCTGCAGTGCGAGTATGCATACGGCAAGGAATTGTTAGAGGAGGGCAGATTTGCCGACGCCAAGGCGATTTTTCGGGAGCTGGGCGCGCAGAACTATGCCGACTCAACTACCCAATCGCTTGAATGCGACTATCGCAGGGCAATTACGCTGCTGGAAAGCGGACAGCTTGACGAGGCGAAGGAGTGGTTCATTGATCTGGGAATGTACAGCGACAGTGAAACGTACGTACAGGAGTGTATGTACCGGAAAGCCCAAAGGTATCTGGAGAACAAACAGTACGTTTGGGCCTCCAATCTTTTTCAAAAACTCGGCGACTATAAAGACAGCACCGAACAATCTTGCGAAAGCCAATATCAATATGCCCAAGAGATCATGCGCACAAGCGACCAATACGACCGCCTCACACTGGCTGCCAACATGTTTAACGGAATTGCGGATTATAAAGATAGCGCGGCCATGGTTGACGCGTGTAAAAACAAATGGGTCGAAGTAAGGAAAAGCGGGATTGCTGTTGGCTATGATCGATCTGATTACTTGGTGAGTTTAGATATTACCAAGATTATCGCTCAGTTACTCGATAATCAAACGGTACGCATCACGGCCCACTATACATCGAATTCACAATATAAAGTAAGAATTCATTCCATCGCATCAAAAACAAACGAAAAAAAATGGGAAGCTGGTGCAACAATTGCCAAAGATCAGGGATCTTTTAGTTTTGAGATTCCACGCAATGTGTTGGAATCTGCGCGAGCCATCTATATCGTGGTTTTGCGTAAAGGCGGTAGTCTCACTATAAGAATTGTATCGATATACGCTTTAAGAAACTTACTTCAGAACATTGAGGTTACCTCCTAGGCTTTGCCGCCGCAGGTAACGTAACAGCATTTCATATCCCCCGAGAACGAAGTATTTTTCGCCCTAGGCTTTATGCAAAAAAGCGTCCAGAAACCCGCTGCCCTTCTTCCTTACCGGCAATCGGGCTGCCTGCAGCCGAATATGGCGTGATCCGCGCCGATGGAGATGCGGACGCGGGTTCCCCTGCCCTGGGTGCTGCTCAATTCCAAACGCGCCGCGTTGCCGTACAGGATCTTGAGCCTGTTGTAGCAATTGTGCAGCCCCACATGCTCCTGTCTGCCGGAGACGGCGGAGGACAGCACGTGCTTGCGGATATGGTCGAGGGTCGCCTCGTCGATGCCGGTGCCGTTGTCGTCCAGCTCGATGCGGTATTCGTTGGCCAGGCGCCGGCAGGACAAGATCACTTCCCCGCCCTCGGAAATGTTCAGAATGCCGTGCTCGATGGAGTTCTCCACCAGCGGCTGTATAGTGAAAAAAGGAAGCTGCAGCAATTCCATCTCCGGCTCGCAATGAATCTCATAGCGGATGCGGTCGCCGAAGCGAAGCTGCTGGATCGCCAGATAGTTGCGCACGTAATCCAGCTCCTGGTACAGCATGACGGTCTCCTGCGTGTTCGACAGGCTGTAGCGCATCATATGGGTGAACGCGGTGAGCATTTGCTGGGCCCGGTCATATTCCTGCATGGAGACGAGGCGGGAAACCGAGTTCAGCACGTTGAATATGAAATGCGGCATCACCTGCTTCTGCAGCGCGTCGAACTTGGTTTGCATCAGCAGGTGCTCGAGCTCCGCCTGGCGCTTTTCGTAGAGCAGCAGCTCCTCCTTTTGGTGCGCGAGCTTTTTCTGCATGAGCGTATAGGTATGGTTCTTGAGTATGTACTGGGCCAGATCGCACATCAGGTCCGCCGTGTTCTCGATATGGCTGCGCGACAAAATGGGAATCTCCTTATAGTACTCCGCCAGCTGCGGGTCCTGCTGCCAGTTGACGTCGGACTGGCTTTTGTCGCGCGGATAGCAATCCTCCTCGCAGAGCACCTGCCCCGCCGTGAAGGCGCCCAAGCACTTGCCCTCGTGGAGTATGGGCAGCTCGATATTGACCAGGCCCGCGTGGCATACGAATATGGCCGGCCTGTCGGGATGTTCGGAGTCCAGCGCCATGCGGATGGCCTGGCGGTTCGTCATAGCGCAGCAGCTCGCGCCGTCCTCCCGGCAATTGATAGCCTGGCAGAACCTGGTGAAATTCCCGCCTTTGCCGATGTGTACGCCGTCGGCATCCGTAAAAACGACCCCGAACCCCGACAGGCGCGCAAAGGAATTTTGCATCTGCTCCTGAAATTCCTCGGTCACGATATCATGCAAATCGATATGCATGGTCATTCGGCTTCTCCTTCCCGGTATTGCTGCCGTATTTGCGCGGGCGAGAGCCCCGTTTGCTCCCTGCATATTCTGTGGAAATAGGAAGTGCTCGAGAAGCCGCAGGTTTCGGCGATTTCCCTGGCGGAAAGATTGGTGGTCTTCAGAAGGTGGCCGGCCTGCTCCATGCGCTTAAACGCAATGTAATTCCGGATCGACATCCCCTGCTCCTGATGGAACCGCCGCGACAGATAGGCCGGGCTTAAGTGAATCAGCTCCGCCAATTCGTTCAGGGCGATGTTTTTTTCGTAGTTCTGGTCGATGTACTGGACGACCTGCGCAATGCTGGTCCGCGCGCCGATTTCGCAGCCGAGCAAAAGCAGTTGGAGCCGCGCCATGAATTCCTCCAGGTGCAGCAAAATCTCCTGCCAGGATTCCGCCCTGCTGATCCGGCTTAAATACACATGGTCGCAGAGCAGCTGGATCAGTTCGCTCGGAAAGCCGGCCTTATGCAACTCGTGGAGTATGGAAAAAAGCGTGTTGATGATGAACAGCTGATAATGCTCCTGATCGGTCCGCTGGTTTCTGAAAAACTCCAGATACGCGTCCGAGCAGGCGGCCATCATCCGGGCGTCGCGGTCGCCTATGCTTTCCAGAAGTTTTTCGAGAAGCTCGTAGGGGTACGGCTCGTTTGGCGAAAAGCCCAGCGTGATGCCGGACGACCTGCGAAGGATGCGGTTTCGCAGGCAGACTTCCAGCGTGGACAGTATCAGATCCGCGTCGGCGGGCTTGATTAAGTAAGCGTTCACGCCGCACGAAATCGCCTGCTGGGCAAAATCGAACTCCGCGTATGCGCTGTTTAAAATGATCACGATATCCGGGGAAAAAGACTTGATTTGACGCGCCGCCTCAAGGCCGTTCAGCACGGGCATGTTGATATCCAGGATCGCCACGTCCGGCTTTATGGATTTTGAAAGGGTCAGGGCGTTCTGCCCGTTGACCGCCTCGGCGATCACCCGATAGCGGCCCTGCTGAGCGTCAATGACGTTGCGAAGAAAGGAGCGCTCAATCTGCTCGTCGTCCGCGACCAAGACCGTATACATGCTTTCACCTCTAATTCATGGGTCCACATCTCCGGCTAGGTCCTTTCACAACAATTCTCTTCTTAATTATATCGGGCGGACAAACGGGTTACAATAAACCATTTTTGAGATATGCAGGCGTTTTTTTGTTCCGAAAGTAAAAACTATTCGCGGAAACGGTCAAAACAAGCGCCTGCGTTTTCAATTCGTTCAGAATATAATTAGAACTATAATACAGGGAATCCTTTCTGCCCGCAACCTATGTCAAATCAATAAATTGAAGAAAGAAGTGTGAAAGCCATGAAAGTAAACAACCGGTATGTATCTTTCTACTATAAGAACGACAACGACTATGGGAAAATCGAAATTGATCCGAAGACAACCGCTCTGCTGATCGTCGACATGCAGCACGTGTTCATCACGCGTAAGGTGCACGAGAATCCCACGGAAATCGAGCTCGACGACGCCGCGCGCTGGGAGCAGTTCTATCAGGCGATCGACAACGTCGTGGTTCCCAACAACAAGCGGCTGCTGGAGTATTTCCGCGCGCACGGCATGGAGGTCATTTTTGCCAAAATCGAATGCCGCAAAAAGAACGGGGCGGACCGGTCGCTGGATCACAAGGCCACGGGCTATAACGAGCTGCTCCTCGTGCCCGGCGATCCGTGGGGCGACATCGTGCCCGAGCTCGCGCCCATCGATGATGAAATCGTCATCAAAAAAACCACGGACAGCGCCGTCGCCGGCTCGACGCTGCGCCTGATATTGCACAACATGGGCATCGATACCGTCGTGGTTACGGGCGTGCTTACGGACCAGTGCGTTTCGGGCACCGTGCGCAGCCTGGCGGACGAGAGCTTCAAGGTATGGCTGATCGAGGACGCCTGCCGCGCCTCCACGGCCGAAATCCAGGCCAACGAGCTGGAGATCCTCAACAACATCTACTGCCACGTGATCAATACCGACGAATTAATCGAGGCGCTGGAAGCGGCGCGTCAATAGCCGTCGAACCGGCGCGGCGCGACGGCATCGCCGCGGGAACATCTTGATTCGGCAGCGGCAACCGCCTGCCCAAAGCATATCTGGATCCAAAACACCTTGCCGACTCCCGGACGAAAGCTGCCTGTCTATGCTGGTACGGAATGGGGGGTTGAAAGAAAAGAACGAAACGAATCACCGGTGCGGTCGCGGATACGGGAAGGGATTGCGATCAAAAAGCGACCGTCAACACGTCCATTATCGTAGAAGGAGGGTTCAGGATGGAAAATAAAGGTGGGAAAACGCTTAATAAGAAACTATCCATGATTACGATGGTTTCGATCGCATCCGGCGCGGTGATCGGCGGCTGGCTTGTAGAAGCCCCCTATTGGTTCTCATTGACCGGCCCGAGCGCGTCATTTATATTCTTGGCTTTGGCGATATTGTTGGTTCCGGTCGGCCTGGCGTTTGCCGAAATGGCGGCCATGCTCCCCTTCACATCCTCCGTCGCCGTCTGGACGGCAAACGCGACCAACCATAAGGTCGGCTGGTATACCCAGTGGCTCATGTTCCTGATTCAGATTGTGGAGCCGCCCCTTTGCGCATTTATACTCACGACGGCGCTGGGGTTCTTCATTCCGTTTACCGCCACGCAGGTGATGCTCATAGCCGTCGCGCTGTGCATCGTTTGGTACATTATCTCCAACTTCAACATCAACATCTCGGGCAAGCTATCCAACATCTTCTTCTTCAGCATGGTCGCCATGTCGCTGATTATCGTGGTCGTGTTTTTCACGAGCGGCCATTGGAGCGCGGGCAATCTGATCGGAAAGGGCGGCTGGACGCCCGGCGGGTTCAACGGCATCTTCCTGGCGTCGGGCGTGCTCACGCTGAAGTTTATCGGCTTTGAGCTGACCCCCACCCTGCTGGAGGAGATCACTTTCCCCGCAAAGAAAATGTGGAAGGTCATACTCACCTCCCTGTTTGTGCCGGCGCTCCTGTACAGCGTGGTCGTGATCGCAATCGGCGGCATGGCGCAGTGGGACCAGATCGCCGGGATGAGCATGCCGGAGCCCGAAATCATCCGCGGCCTTGGGCTGCCCATGCTGTTTGCCTGGATCGCGCTGATCGCGGGCTCGCTGCACGGCCTGACCACATTCATGGGGTTCTGGACGTCCTCCGCGCGCGTGCTGTACGGCTCCGCCCAGTTGAACATGCTGCCCCATACGTTCCTGAAGCTCAACAGACACGGTCAGCCGCACTGGGCGAACCTGACGGTGCTGATTTTCTCCGTCGTTTTCTGCATATTCTCCGCCTCCGACTGGGTCCGCTATATCTACGCCGTTTCCTGCATTGCGGCCGGACTGGTGTACTTTATGGTTTGCTACGATACATACAAGCTGCGCAAAACCCATCCGGATTGGGCGCGCCCGTACAGGGCCCCGTTCGGAAACTGGTTCCTGTTCCTGGGCATGCTCGTATCCCTGTGGGTGGTGGTGGCCTCCTCGTTGACCTTGGATCCGCTGGGATGGCTCTCGCTGGCGGTCTACATGGCGGTCGGCGTCATCGTAATCCTGCTGATGCAGCGCTACCGCAAGAAGCACCCCGGGAAGATGGAACCGATCATACTGACACCGGACAATGCCAAGCAGTCCGAACAGGTGAGCGCATAGGGCCGCCTCCGTTCGGTCCGTCGCGCGGGACCGGAAAACTCGCCTTAAGCAACTGAAAAACGTTCGACCTCCCCTGCCGCTGACAAAGCCGTTCGCGTTTTGTCAGCGGTTTTTTGTGTCAAACAGGTTTCAGGTCGTTTCCGGAGAGCTCGATTGCGCCACCGCCGGAAGCCGGCAATATTGCCGCTTGCACACGATGTCTCGAATACATGCGTCCCGTTTTTCGCGCAACAAATTCCCGTTCACGTGCAGTCAGATAGTTATTCTTAAAAATAGTTGACAGCCTGACAAAAAGTAGATAAACTATATTTACACGAAAGTTATATGTTTTATGCAACGTTGTAAAAACAAATTGAAGGATAGGAAATTCGTCAAGTTGAAGAAGGGCCGCGGGTTGTCAATATACTCTGATTGCCAGTATCATAAGAACGCAAATCGCCTGAAAAGGCCGCTTTATATCGGGTATACGGGACTCTCCCGCTACTCAACATGATGCAATGACATGCTTTCTCCAGGGTCAAAATGATTTTTCAGAAAAGAAATCCAAGAATTTTTTTATTATGATAATGAGATATTTGGAGGTATGATTATGCGTAAACCCAGCTTTGCAGTTGTTGGAGCCGGTAACGGCGGACACGCTTTTGCCGCCCATATCGCCTTGCAGGGGAGCCCGGTCAGCGTCTTCGATATTGAAAAAGAAAAGATCGCGTTCCTGCGCCAGAAGGGTACGATCGACGTTTCGGGCGCCGTCACCGGCAGCCCCGACGGCATCTGTTTTACCGATGACATCGGCGACGCGGTCAAGGATAAAGACATCATTATGGTTGTCGTTCCTTCCTGCTATCATGGCGGGATCGCCAGGCTGCTGGCGCCGGTCGTAGCCGACAATCAGATCATCATGCTCAACACCTGCGCCACCGGCAGCACGCTGGAATTCCGTCTTGTTTTCTCGCAGATGGGCGTGAAGGCGAATGTGACTTTGGGCGAAACCGATACGCTGCTGTACGCCTGCCGCAGTGATAAGCCGGGATCGGTCAACATATTCGGCATCAAGGAGCGGATCAACTTTGCCACATTGCCCGCCAAGGAGGCGGAAAACGTGGCAAAACTGATCAACCAGCTTTTCCCGCAGTTTATACCCGCTGAAAATGTGCTGTACATCAGCCTGAACAACGCCAATTCTGTCTGTCACCCCGCCCCCACGCTTCTGAACACGGCCAGGATCGAAAACGCTACGCCCTACGAATTCTATGTCGAGGGCGTCACGCCCGGCGTGGGCAGATTGATGGAGAGAAGCGACGCCGAAAGATTGGCTCTGGGCGCGGCGCTTGGAATGAAGCTCCTGTCTTTGAAGCAGCTGTACGAGCTGCACTATAATATCTATAAGGATACCCTTTGGGAATCCATGGTCAGCACCCCCGCTTATAAAGGGCTGATGGGACCGACCACGATGAACTGCCGCCAGATGTTTGAAGACGTTCCGATGGGGCTTGTTCCCCTGGTCTCGCTGGGCGACGCGCTCGGCGTTCCGATGCCGGTGTCGAAGATGATCGTCGAGCTGGCCAACATCGTAACGGGGCGGGATTTCTGGAAGGAAGGCCGCAAGGTTGAGGAAATGGGCCTTTCCGGGATGAGCGCCGAGGAAATCCTGGCTTTCGTGAACTGAGCCGCGTTTCAATTGGCATTGATTCATGGGCCGGATGAAGAATCTATTGATAGCATGTGAAAAGGGGTGAGCGGATTGATCCACTCAAAATATATGTCGATTGATACGCCTGCTTTGCTGATCGACAATGAACGGCTGCGCGAGAATATCCTATTTATGCAGGACAAGGCCAACCGATACAGCGTGGCCCTGCGGCCGCATACAAAAACCCATAAAATGCCGGCGATCGCAAAGATGCAGCTCGCAGCCGGAGCCGCCGGAATCACCGTGGCAAAAATCGGCGAGGCGGAGGTCATGGCCGAGCACGGTCTAAACGACATATTTATCGCCAATGAGGTCGCCGGCGCGATCAAATACGAACGATTAAAGAATCTGAACCGGAAAATCACTCTGTCCATCGGCGTCGACAGCGTCGACAACCTGATCGAAATCAAGAAGTATTTTGCAGGCGAGGACAAGCCGCTTGATGTGCTGATTGAGATCGAGGTGGGCGAAAAGCGGTCCGGCGTTGTTCTGGAAGACGATCTGAAACGGATCATCGATCTGGCCGTCCGGACGCCGCAGGTGCAGCTGAAGAGCATTTTCAGCCACGAGGGGCATACCTACGGGGCCGCCGATTCCGAGGAATGCAAGGCGCTTCTCATCGAGAGCGAGGAGAGGATGCTTGCCTTTGCCGCGCTCATGACGGCCATGGGCGTGCCGCCCGAGGTGGTCAGCATCGGCTCGACGCCCTCCATGATGGTCGGGGAAATCCTGAAGGGCATCACGGAGATCCGTCCGGGCACCTACGCGCTTATGGACATGAATCAAGCCAACGCGATCCGGTCGACCGCGAGATGCGCGGCCTCTGTTTTGGCCACCGTTATCAGCACGCCCACCGAGGACAGGGTGATCACCGATACGGGCGCAAAGGCGCTGACGCTGCAGAGGCAGGTCGGCGGTATGTGCGAAAACGTGGGCTTTGGCTACGTCAAGGGCAGCGACGGCATATTTATGACGTTGGCCTACGACGAGCATGGGATTTTCTACAGCAAAGAATTGCGGGATATGGTAAAGGTTGGCGACAAGTTCGAGATCATCCCAAACCACATTTGCCCGGTATCGAATCTGTATGACAAGGCGTATCTCGTGTCCGACGGAAAGATACTGGACGAGCTCGAGATATCCTGCAGAGGCAAGTCCCAGTAATCCGGCGGTCAGCCCAAACCAACAGAAAGGTTTTATCTATGCTCTATATCAGTGAGAAGGAAGTCAGGACGCTCTTGAGCATGCCGGAGTGCATCGATTTGATGGAAACCACCCTTGGCGAACTGTCGAAAGGGACGGTCGTGCAGCAACTGCGCAGCGTCATGATGATCGACGGCTTGAATATGCTGGGATACATGCCGGCGTATTTGCAGGAAAGAAGGGCGGTAGGCGCAAAGCTCACCGCCGTGTTTCCAAAGAATTACGAAAAGGGCCTCCCCTCGCATCCGGGGATCGAGGTCATCTTCGGGACGGAAACGGGCAAGCTGAAGGCGGTGGTGGATTCCATCTCCATTACGGCGATACGGACCGCGGCCGCCAGCGGGGCCGCCACCAGGGCTTTGGCCAGGAAAGACGCTTCGCACCTCGCCATTTTGGGCGCCGGCCAGCAGGGGCGGACGCACCTGGAAGCCATGTGCCTGGTGCGGGACATTAAAAAGGTTACGGTCTGGGACTATTATTGGGAGGCGGCCGAAAACTTTGCGCGCGAGATGCGCGAACAGTACGGCGTTGAAATTGTGCCCTGCAAAACGGTCCAGGACGCTGTGACGGGCGCCGACATCATCTGTACGGTCACCATTTCGAAAGTCCCGATCATCTCTTACAGCTGGCTTAAATCCGGCGTGCATATCAACGCCGTGGGCTCGTGGACGCCGGACGCCCGGGAGATCGACAGCGAAACGATCCAAAGAGCGTCCATGTTCGTCGATAGCAAGGCGTGCACAGTCATCGAGTCCGGCGATTACCTAATCCCGCTTCAGGACGGCGTTATTACCGAGGAAATTATCAAGGGAAACATCGGGGACGTGTTTTTGGGCAATATTCCCGGACGGAGCAGCGACGATGAAATCACGCTGTACAACGCCGTCGGAATCCCGGTGGAGGACCTTGCGGCGGCGGATTACATCTACAACAAAGCGCTCGAGCAAGGCATGGGCGTCCATATCGATATGTAAGCGGCATGACCGGGATAACGCCGCAGCAATGTCCAGAGCAATGCAAAGGCGCGCACCGGCGCTTGCTGTGGCCCGGTCCGGCAAGGGGCCGGAGGGCCCAAGCACTCGAATTTGCGGTCTTTGGCCGCGGAAGAAACGCCGTGCGGCAAATCCCGCAGATTGAAGGTACCTCCGGTTCCGGCAAAACGATGCGATCAGAAAAGACGCCACCGTGTGCCGACACCGTCCCCCTGTAAATCCGACACGGCGCTCGTGCCGCGCTCAGCGTTGCGCAATCCCCCGGGCCAATAGAGTGCGCCCGTTATAAACCGGGAAGAACTATGATCGTTCCTATGAAGTCCAAATTATGCCCGACGGGCTGCCTTCCCTTTAATCCTCTTCTGCCGCCAGAGCGTTGCTTCCATTGCCATTGCGGACTTCATCCAGATAGTTATATAATGTGAACTTTGAGATGTTCAAAAAATCGCATACCCGTTTTCCGGCCTTCGAAATCAGGAAGATGCCCGTATTGTCCAAATACTTGATCGCTCTGATTTTCTCCTCCCGGGACATCATGATCGGCGATATGCCAATCATATTCTGGCAGTTGGCCAGGGTCTTTTCCAGCAATTCATTGATGTTGTTGGTAAACACCTCGGTGTTCTTTTCCTCGTTGTTGTTGCCGATGATGTTGTTGATATAGTCCTCCGTGATGACCAGCTCCGTCACATCAAAATTGATGCACAGGGAGCCGATGACCTTGCCGGCGGAATTCCGGATCAGCGTCGTGGAGGACTTGAATGTCCTGCCCGTCTCGGTCGTATTCATGTAGGTGCCGATCTCATCATGCATCCCATCTTTGAAGTTGATGTAGAACAGATTGGTCGAGCAGCCACCCACTTCTCTGCCCGTTACATGGCCGTTTTCGATTAAAACAATCGTTCCGTCGTAGTTATTCGAGTAATCGTGCAGCACGACCTCGCACCTGGAACCAAATTGCTGCGCGATGTATTTCGCCAGATTCTTAAAAAAATCCAATTCGTCACGGACGTTTTCCATAGTAATGATCATTCCTTTCTGCACTGCAAAAACACAAAATGGGAATCCGGATGCGCTCTCGGGAAGAAATTGTCAACATGCGTATGGGGAACGCGTGCTCCATGGGACGCGGGGCTCAGGAGGGTGGTTTTTTCCCAAACGGAAGCGGCAAAACGGGCGCCAAAAAGGACGGCACGCGGAGCTTTGGGTAAGCAGGCCTCTCTTATCCATATATAAAAAGCGCCCGTTGATGCGCGGCTGCTTTACCTTGGAATTGGTTGATGGATACGGGCCCACGCGACGGTCCACAAGCGCGGCGAGCCTGTAAGCGCTCCCCTGCCAGCCATGCCCGCCGCTAATTGTCCTGGGAAAAAGGAACAGTTCGTCCAGCTCCATCGCTTCCTCTTCCTCAAATTGAGGTATATCAAACGGAATTCCGTGCGGCGCTCGCCGCTCGCAGATCAATGCCGAATTCACAACGCTGCGCCGCCCGGCAGTCTCCGTCGGTCCGCTGCCGCAAGGGCGAATCTTGCGTTTCCAACAACCATCCTTGCGACCCATAGGGCAGATAATACCATGCTTTTTATATTATAACCTTTGTCAATCACGGCTGCAACACCGGCGGCTCCCGACGGCGTGCAACGGCGCCTCGCATCCGCGCGTGTACGTTTTTTCCACGCGCGGCGTAAAGCCGCGCGTGGAAAAAATTGATTCAACCCCTTGTTTTATGTACAGTTTCAATCACCAGGACCACTGGAAGAGATTGTAACTCCCCAGGCAGTGCGCGGTCACGCCCTTGAGGCCCTCGTTATACGCCACCGTGACCACACCGTTGTAGAGCGGCACCAAATACGCCTCGTCCGTGGAAATGTCCACCGCCTGCCTGTAGAGCTCCTTGCGGGCCTCGCCTTCCGTCGCGCGGCCCTGCAGGCACAGGTCGTAGATCTCGGCTTTGCGATCGTAGGTGACGTGCTGCGAGTAGACATATTTGGATTCCGGCGGCTGGAAGTGGAGGATGAAGCCGTCCGCATCCACCAGGGAGGAGAGCGCGTCAACCATGACGGCGTCGTAATTGCCTCCGCCGTACAGCTCATAATACGTCGCGCCGTCCACCGCGTTGACCGTGCAGTTGATGCCGATTTCCATGAGGCTCGCCTGAACGATACGCGCCGCGGTTTCCAGACTGCTGCCAACCTTCGTCAGGATGCTGATTTCCTGACCATTGTAACCGGATGCCGCCAGATATTCCTTTGCTTTGTCAGCGTCATGCTTCACAACTTTGTATCCCGTGGGGCAGCCGCTATAGCTCGGGCAAATATCGATGTCAAGAACCGATCCATAGCCCTCGGTGACGCCGATATTCACGTTCTCTTTGTCGATTCCGGCCTGGATCGCCTTGCGGACATTGATATCCTCGCAGGCGGAGCCGCCCCACGCCGCCAGATACAGGGTCACGCGGCCGACGGTCGGGCCGTACATCCAGGTCACACCCTTGGACGCGTCCAGCTTGGTGCAGGCGGAAATGGCGGGATTGCGCACCGCGTCCACGTCGCCGTTTTCCAAAGCGATGATCTGGGAGGAGGTGTCCGTCATGGTCTTGATATAGACCGTCTGAATGGCGGGCTTGCCGCGCCAATAATCGTCGAACGCCTCCAGCGTGATCGTATCGCCGCTGACGGCAGATACGAACTTATACGCGCCGGTGCCGATGGGCGCGGTCATGTATCCCTCCTCGCCCACCTTCTCATAATAATCCTTGCTGACCATGTACGCGACGCGGGAGGACAGGCAATTCAAGAAAGCCGCGTAGGGTTTGCTCAGGAATACCTTGATCGTGTGCGCGTCAACGATTTCGCAGTGATCGTAATTGATGAGCAGAGCGCCGCCCAGCGGGCTGATCTTGCCTTGTTCCAGACTGAACTGTACATCGTCGGCGGTGAAATCGCTTCCGTCGTGGAACTTAACGCCTTCACGCAGATGGAACGTATAGCAGAGCTTGTCCTCGGAGATTTCCCAGGACTCCGCGAGGCTCGGGGACAGTTTGCCGTCGGATTCCAGGAAGACCAGGCTGTCGTAGACGTTGTTCAGGACCAGCATGTCGTCGCCGGCGCTGCCCTTGGACGAAAGCCCGTAAAAGCGGAGGGGCTCGCCGGCGGTCGCCAGCGTAAGGCTGGTTTTCGCCGGGGCCGTTGCCTCGGCGGGAGCGGCTGCGCTTTCGGGCGCGGCGGTGGCTGCGCCTTCAGACGCGGGGGGAGCGCTTTCGGCCGCCGGGGCGCTGGTGCAACCGATCAGCATTGCCATGACAATCAGTATCGAAAGAACCTGCCAAATATGTTTTTTCACAGTATTTCCTCCTTATTTTGTAGATATCCGATTGCGAAACTCAAAAAGGCCAGCAGCCGTGCGGTTTTAAGCTTCGAATGTATTTGACTTCCTCCGCTTCGGCGGTATAATGAAGAGTGACAGACAACAAAACACCGGAAACGGAAAAGCCATGCTCTACTTTCTTCGGATAGCGGATGGCTGCTGTTGTGTTGCGTGTATCCGCTATCGTGCCAATTTGGCGATCACCCCCCAGTCCAAAATTTGTTCCGGAACTTTTTTTCTGCGTTCTTCTGCGCCTGGGCCAATTCGCCGCCTAGAACCGACAGCCGCAGTTGTCAACACCCGGTATTGCGCCGGCGGCATGGCACGCCACAAAATGGTTGGGGGCGATTTGCCGGAGCTGCTGCGGCTCCCGGCACCGCGCGCTGGCGTACGGGCACCGCGGGATAAACCGGCAACCGGCAGCCGGGTTGATCGGGCTGGATACCTCGCCGATCAGGGCCTTGCGCTCCCTGTTCCGGCAGCTTAAGTCGATCGTGGGAATCGCCGACAGCAGGGCTTGGGTATAGGGATGCGCCGGCGCCCTGAACAGATCGTTTTTCGGCGCGTATTCCGCCAGCTGGCCCATATACATCACCATGATGTTGGTGCTGATATGCTTGACCACGCAAAGGTCGTGCGTAATGAACATGTACGACAGGCCCTTCTGCGCCTGCAGGTCCATCAGCAGGTTTAGAATCTGCGCCTGAATCGACACGTCCAGGGCAGACACCGGCTCGTCACAGACAATGAACTGCGGATCGACCGCGAGGGCGCGGGCCAGGCCCACCCGCTGGCGCCGCCCGCCGTCCAGCTCGTGCGGGTACGTGTTCATATACCGGGCGGGCAGGCCGCAGACGTCCATCAGCTCCAGAACCTTGCGGTCGATCGCCTTCTTTTCCGTAATCACGCCGCAGACCTTGATGGGTTCGGCTATGATACTGCTGATGGACAGCCTGGGGTTCAGCGACGAAAACGGGTCCTGAAAGATCATCTGCATATTCAGGTGGATCTTTTTCATCTCGCGCTTACCGTATTTGAGTATGTTCTCCCCGTTATAGAGAACTTCGCCTGCCGTAGCCGGCAGCAGCCGGAGGATGGTGCGGCCCAGCGTGGATTTCCCGCATCCGGACTCCCCCACGACGCCCAAGGTTTCGCCCTTATTTATTTTGAAGCTCACATCATCCACGGCGTGTAGAATGCCGTGCGGCGTTTTAAAGTACTTCTTCAGATTTTTTGTTTCGACAAGAGGCGTGTTCATGTTACGCAACCTCCCTTCCCGCAAAGAGATGGCATTTAATCCCGTGGCCCTGTATCATGTACATGGGCGGGTTTTCCACCATGCAGCGCTCCATGCAGTGCTGGCATCTCGGTGCGAATTTGCACCCTGCCGGCAGGTCGGTCGGATCGGCCATAAAGCCCCGGATATGCTCCAGCCGTTCGGAACAAACGAACAGATCGGGAATGCAGTTAAAAAGCCCGGCCGCGTAGGGATGGTTGTTCTGGCGGCTGTAGATCTCCTCCACGCTGCCGTACTCGACAACCTCGCCCGCGTACACGATGGCCACCTTGTCACAAAATTCCGCGACGACGCCGAGGTTGTGCGTGATCAGGATGACCGCGGAATTGAATTTATC
>CAZFUT010000057.1:0-15970 GCA_964522425.1 uncultured Oscillospiraceae bacterium | reverse complement strand
CGCCCTGTTTCCCACCGGGCAGCAAATTTCCCGCCAACACATTCCGCGGCGCGACCGCCCGCGCCGTCGCTATGTCACCCGCGCCGCGGCCCGGGCCGCGCGCCGCGTCCTCCGCCCTTGCGTGCAGAATGTCAACGTTTGCTAAGCCCAGCTTGTTCTTTACATCTTCCAGAAACAGGCAGCGCTTTTTCAAAGCATCCAGGAGGCATACCCGCATATCCCCGCGCACGATGGCGATGGCCATGCCGGGAAAGCCCGCGCCCGTTCCCACGTCGATCAGGCTTTTTCCAAAGGGAAACAGCCCCGAATACGCCAGCGGCAGCAGGGAATCGGCATAATGCAGCAGCGCCATCTCTTCTTCCGGCACCTTGGTTAAATCGATCCTGCTGTTCCATTCCATCAGCAGTTTATGGAAGGCTTCCAAGCGCTCATACTGTTCCAGATTTAAGGGGATGCCCGCCTGTTCAAGAATGGGCTTTAACTGTTCAATCATGCCCGTTTCCTCCCCGCGCTCATGTTCAGCAGCTCATAGACTGCTTTTTCCAAAGACCCTTCCTCCGCGATCTGCCCGCTTTTCACCAGATATTCGGTATCCACGCACAGGTCATAGGCGCGCTTTAACTCCTTCCACTCAAAGCGGCGCGCGGCCGCCATCAGCTTTCTGACCACAAAGGGGGGCACGCCCAGCACCTGCGCGGCGTTGGCGTTATCAGGCAGCAGCGCCGCAAACAAAAGCTGCCTGTACTGCCTCACCAGCAGGGCCATCAGCGCCAGACGCTGCTCGCCGCTTTTGATCAGGTTGTTCATCAGCTCCACCGCGTCGGCGGCCCTGCCCTCCACCACCTTGTCGGACAGATCGAACACCTTGTATTCGGTCGTCGTGGTGCAGACGGCTTCGATATCGCTTTCCTCCACCGTTTCCTTATCGCCCGCAAAGGCACAAGCCTTGGCCACCTCGCCTTTTAAGGCAATCAGCTCTTTCCCCGCCAGAAAGATCAGCTTTTCGGCCGTCGCACGGGCCACCTGTTTGCCGTAACCCTTCATTTCCCGCGCGATCCATTTGACCAGCGCTTCGTTATCCAATTGCTCAAACTGCACCGCGCCGCCCATTTTGGTGATTTCTTTATACAGTTTCCGTGTGCCGTTTGCCTTGCCCCGGCAAAGGAACACAAGGCAGACGGTATCGGGCAGGCGCTTTAAATAGGCGGATATCTGCTCGGCGTCCCTGTCCGTCCGCTTTCCGCCTTCTTTGGAGGATGATAACAGGGACGAATCCTTCGCCACCACCAGCCGCTTCTGGGCCAGCATGGGCAGCGTTTCGCAGCAGGGGATCAACTCATCGGCGGAAGGGTCGTTCAGCACCGTTTCGTTCATGCCGCCAAAGGGCTCGGTCAGGATATGCGCGCGCAGCTGCCGCAGGGCGCTGTCCTTCATGTATTCCTCTTCGCCCTCGAACAAATAGCACCGCAGCAGCGTCCCCTGTTTGACGCTTGCAAAGAACTCATTGGCTTTCATCGTCCGCTCCTTTATCCTTAAGAAAAGGCCGTATTTCCACGCCGTCCGGCCTGACCGCCAGCGTCAGCGCGCCCGTATCGGCGGTGTGATAAACCTTTTTCCCTTGAAGCCGCTTGTCCAAAGCCCTCGCGCCCAAAGAACCGTCGTCGCTGACGATCACCATATCCGGCGCAACGCTTTGCAGGAAACTTTCCCCCGTCGCCCCATCGGCGCCGTGGTGCGCCGCCTTGAGCACCCGCGCCGGCACGGCGGCATAGCCCTCGTACCTCGCCGACAGATCGCCGGTGGTCAGCAGCGTAAGCCCTTCCAGCTCCCACCTGATTGCCATTGACAGGTCATTGGCGGGCAAGCCGGGCAAGGCTTTGTCCCTAAACGGCCAGAGGATGCGGTAACGCACCCGCTTTAGTCCGCCCTCCTCCCCCGCGCCCACCGTGCGCACCGGAATGCCGGATGTTTCCGCCATCGCCAGCAGTTCCTTTCCTTTGCCGATATCCCCCGCCGTCGCCGCGCTGCCCGGCAACACAATCTCGCGTACCGGCACATGCGCCCGCATCAGTTGCTCCAGCCCGCCTATATGGTCAGTGTGCAGGTGCGTTATAAACAACGTATCGACCGTGCGGCCCTTGCTCAGCAGGTAGGCGGCCAGATCGCCCCCATGCTCCCCCGCATCGATCACATAGGTATGGGGGCCATCCTCGATCACCGCGCTGTCGGCATTGCCCACGCTCAGCTGCGTGTATTTTACCGAGCCGTCCTGCGCCGCCATGCTCACCAACAGGCATGCGCACAGCGCGGCGGCCATCCCCAGCGTCTTCCGGCGAACGGACAAGAGGCTGTACCTGCTGTAAAGGAACAGGCCCGCGTACAGAACCGCCATCCACCACAGCGGGATATGGGAAAGCCGGATGGTTGCGCCGGGCAGATGCGCCACAAGATCCGTCGCCTGCGTAAAGAGCCTTGTCAGCATAACGGGGACTGCCGAAACCGCGCCCGCAAGCGGCATGGACAGCAGCGACAGCCCTGCGACGCCTATATACGATACCATCAGCAGCATCAGCAGCGCAACCGCGGCCGGGCTGTAAACAAACGCCGCCAGCGAAACAAAATGAAAGGCATTGGCCAGTACAGCCGCCGTCCACAGCCCCGCGCCCCATGAGGCCATAAAGCCCTGTACCACGCGGTACAAAAACCGCGGCGCGCGGGGCACGGCCTTTTTCCAAAGGGCATTGAGCGCATCCCCCGTCACCGCGATACCGGCCACCGCAAGAAAGGACAGTTGAAAGCCCACATTAAGCAGCGCCAGCGGCTTGCATATCAAAATCAGCAGAAACGCCGCCGACAGGGAGGTCAGGATATCGCGCCGCTGTTTCAGCGTCTGCCCCAAAAGAAGCGTCAGCGTCATCACAGCGGCGCGCACCACGGAATCCTGAAAATTCAGAAACCGGCAGTAAACAAGCAGCACCGACGCAACGATGCAAAAGCGCGCAAACGGCCTGATGGAAAAGAATTTCAGCAAAAGCAGCAGCAGCCCCATCAGCAGCCCCACATGCAGGCCCGATATGGCCAGCACATGCGCAACGCCCGCCAGGCGAAAAGCATCCTGCGTTTCTTCGCCGATATCCTGCTTATCGCCCGTCAGCAGCGCCTTGGGGAGCGCGCTGTATGCCCCAAAGAGGGCGTCCAGCCTATTGTTTACAGCGATTTTTGCGCGAAGCCACGGGTCGCTGTGCTGGTTTTCAGGCGATACGCTCAAATCCCGCGCCCCGGATATGCCCGCTGGGATGCCCTGCTGCCTCAGATAGAGCGCAAAATCAAACCCGTACGGGTTCACCTGCCCGCGCGGGCTATATACAGTACCCGTAAACCGCACGCGCTGCCCGTCATACAGCGTAACCGGCTGTTTGCCGGGATGGAACGTCCAATAGGCGGCGGGGAGCGTCACGGCCGTGCCATCCTCTCGCCGCACGGTGGCGGGACGCAGCACCGCCTGAATGCGCCCGTCGCTTTCCCGCACCTTTGCAAGCCCGCTGACCGTCCCCTCCACCGCCATTTTTCCTTCGGGAACCGCTTGGGGCCGCGCGGCCAAGGCACCGTATAATACCGCTGAAAAAAAGAAAACGCCGCACAGGGAAAGCACAACGGACTTGCTTTTTCTGTGCAGCAGAGCAGACAAGATACAGCAGCACAGCAGCCCTGCCGCCGCCACCGGCCAAAGCGGAGGCGTTCCATGCAAGCCAATGCCCAGCCCCAGCCCAAAGGCCGCGGCCAGACAGACCAACGGCCTCTGTACCCCAAATGAGCGCTTGTTCATACCTCGATGCAAAGCCCCGCGCGGGCCAGCACGGTATCCGTGTGCACCGTTAAGGCTTCCTTCAGCAGCGTTTCCCCATCCGTGCAGGGCGGAGTGTGCGTGATGACCAGCCGCGCCCTGTCCAAAGCCGCCGCCAATTCCCCCGCCATGCGCGCGGACAGATGCGGCAGCGTGGGCCGCCATTGCTTTTCGGTAAACGTCGCATCGCACAGCAAAAGATCGGCATCCTTTGCAAACGGGATCAATGCTTCATACCCCATCGTATCGCCGGTATAGGCCAGCGTGCGGCCCTCCGATTGCAGTTTGACCGCAAGGCAGGGCATGGGATGCGGGACAGGGCAGGCCTGCACGTCAAACGCGCCGATACGCTCCGTTTTCGAAAGATCGTGCAGCATCAAATACGGGCAATCGCACAGCGCCCGAAGCGGGGCGGCCTGCGCCGGCGCATAAACGTTCAGCTTTTTCCCCGTCACCTGAAGGTAGTATTGCAGCGGCAGCAGATCGCAGGCATGGTCATAATGCCAGTGCGTGATCACAATGCCGTCCAGCAGGGCGGGATCCGTGACCGCCATCAGCTTGGAAAGCACGCCGCTGCCCATATCCAAAAGGACACGGCTTTCTTTGTCGCTCACCAGATAGCCCGCCGTGGCCCCGCCCGATGCCGGATAGGAGCCGGAGCAGCCGAGGATGTGCAGCTTCATGTTTTTATACCTCCCGTTCCGTCAGCAGCCGCCGCATGGACCAACGGAACGCCATGGTCGCTACCAGCACGGTCACAAGGCCCGGCGCAGCGCCGTAACGGTTGATGACAACCGCGGAAAGGTTATACATCGCATGGAATGTAAAAGGCAGCGTCAGCCCTTCGCCCTTAAAGGCAAGACGCGCCAGCAGCATACCGATCAGCAGCAGCATGGGAAAGCCCGCCACCGAAAAGTGCATCACGGCAAACAAGACCGCCGTCGTCCACACCGCCGTGCTCTCGCCCCACTTGCGGTGGGCAAACCGCAGCAGCACGCCGCGGAACAGCATTTCTTCGCACACGGCCGGTATGACAGCCGCCATCAGGATGGCAAGCAGCATCTGGACAATCGTCGAGGGGTTTTCCAGCAGGGGCTGCACGGGCTTATACCGAACCATGGAAAGCAGCATAAGCCACAGCACGGTGATCATCATCCCGACGATGGTAAAGCCCACTGCGGACAGCATCGCAAGCCCCACGCTGTCCGGGTGCTGCTTCGGGAACGCGGTCTTCAGCGCGCCGCGATCCTTGAAAAGATCGGTCAGAAAAACCAAAGCGGGTATACCGATCATCAGTATTTCGCTCAGGCCCGTTAAGCCGTATTGCATTTCAAAAGTCATATTGCCCCCGCCGGCCGCAAGGCCCGGTAGGATCAGCCCCGCCGCCACGGCCGCAAGCGAAAGCCCCCATTTCATCAAAAGCCGTTTATTCAACCGTGTACATCCCCCCGGCGCGGTCGCGCCACGTCATATCGATATGGATATCGCGCCCGTTGAGGACGCCCTTTTCCTTCAGCTGTTCCGTCACTGTGCCCATGGCCAGCTCCGGCGTGTTGTTTTCGTGGCTCAGGTGCCCCAGCAGCGCGTGCCGCACCCCGGTTTCCCCCAGCGTCATCAGCGCCTCGGCGCAGGCCATGTTGCTCAAATGGCCCTTATTGCCCAGAATACGCCGCTTCAGCCGTTCCGGGTAATGCGGGTTATGGCGCAGCAGCTCCGGGTCATGGTTGCTCTCGATCAGCACCAGATCGGCGCCCGCAAGCTGCTGTACAACCTTCTTGGGCATGATCCCCATATCCGTCGCCAGCGCCACGCTGCGCCCGCCGTAATACAGGCGAAAGCCCACCGGCTCCGCCGCGTCGTGCGAAATGCCAAAGGGCGTCACCGCCAGATCGCCGATATAAAAATCATCCCCGGTGTCAAAATACCGCCGCTGCCACGGCGGGATCTCCCCCACCGTTTTATACATGGCTTCAAAGGTTTTTTCGTTGGCATAGACCGGGATGCGAAACTTGCGCGCCAGCACCCCCACGCCCTTCACATGGTCGATATGCTCATGCGTCACCAATATGCCGCTGAGCGTTTCCGGAAGCACGTCAATGCCGTTCAGCAGTTCCATGACGCGCCTGCCCGTCAACCCGGCGTCCACCAGCAGACGGGTATTGCCCGCCGCCACGAAGCTCACGTTGCCGCTGGAGCCGGAAGAAAGGGAACAAAGCGCAAGGTTCATGCAATACCGCCCGTTTCGTATACTATGTCCCTATTATACCGTTACGGCTCTGTTCAGGCAAGGGGACACCGCAAAGCAAAAACGCTACGCAGCCCTAAGCGCGTCACGGCGTGGGCAGTTCCGCCTCCTGCCCGTTGGCTCTTATCGCTTGATAACACCCTTTTTCAGTATCACGCAGGCATACAGAGCGCCTTCTCCCGTCTGTATCGTCGCGTAGGCCTGCCTGCTTCTGTCATAGAAAGTAAAACGGTCAACAAATCCGATGCCCGCTGTCGTCTGATGTTTTTTGATTGTCGCGCGAAACCGGCTCCAGATGGGCGGTTCGCCGCCCGGGAAGGTGCCCGGCGCGGCCGCCATCAGCGTAACGGGGGCATCATCAAATTCATCCAGCGGAAAAACCTGTAAAATAGCGTCCAACAGTTCGTCGGCGCCGTGTCCGTCGCAGCGCACGCAGCGTTTTCCCATCGAAGCCGCGGGAAAATTCCCATCCCCGATCACAATTTCGTCCCCATGCCCCATTTCCGCCAGTATTTTCAAAAGTTCCGGCGAAAGCAACGGTGAAATCCCTTTCAGCATATCTTTTCTTCCTCTCTGTAAAACCTCTATAAAAATCTTCTGCGTGATCTTGATTATAAAAAGGCCGTCTCAACCTGTCAACCTTCCGCTGTCAAAAAAACCGCGTCTATGATTTCATCCTCACGGTTCCTCGCGCATCTCCGCCCGGCCAAATATTGTAAGACGATGGAGGGATTATGCAGTACCCGGTACTGATCGTTTCAATCCCCTCCCTCCGGGTGGAGGGAGACCCATCTGGCGGCGTTAATGGCTGTAACGGATGTATTTCAATCCCCTCCCTCCGGGTGGAGGGAGACCTCCAGCACGCTCAGGCCCTCGTTGGCCACATAGTTTCAATCCCCTCCCTCCGGGTGGAGGGAGACCCCGGGCGCTACGTGCAGCAGCAGTACCTGCTGGTTTCAATCCCCTCCCTCCGGGTGGAGGGAGACGGTGGCGATGACCGGTGCGGCATATGGATCATCCTTGTTTCAATCCCCTCCCTCCGGGTGGAGGGAGACTGGCTGATATGGTGGAATAAAGGAGGCGGTACATGTTTCAATCCCCTCCCTCCGGGTGGAGGGAGACGGCTTGGTGCATACTGTACAGGACACCGATAGGAGTGTTTCAATCCCCTCCCTCCGGGTGGAGGGAGACGGAAGGAGGCAGAGCATATTTCTTCTCCTACTCAGTTTCAATCCCCTCCCTCCGGGTGGAGGGAGACAGGCGATTTTTGACGACATGGACGCAACCGACAAGTTTCAATCCCCTCCCTCCGGGTGGAGGGAGACAGCAAAATATCCCAATTTATTCATTCCGTTTTTAGCAATAACGAACATAAATATACTCGGAACATTTTGTTTTTCCATGCTATCCACACGGCCAGCCTCCATTTACATGAAAAAAGCGGTGCGAAGCTGCCGTGTTTTCATGGGCGCTTTGGGTTCGCACTACACCATCAGCACATCGTCGGGCCGGTAGGCGTTCTTAGCGCCGACATGCTCGACCTTGTCCCGGTAGCGGTTACCCAAGGAGTAAAAGCGAAGGCTGTCCATTTCGGCATCAATGAGGGTGATCAGTTCTGCCTGAAACAGCTTCCATTGTGCGGCGTCAAGGCTGCATTCAAACACTGAGTTCTGCACTCTCTGCCCGTGCGCCACGCAAGCCTTCGCCACATTGCGCAATCGGCGTTTGCCCTCGGCGGTCGTTGTGTTTACGTCGTATGTGATCAGCACCATCAAGATAACACCACCTCACTTCCATAAGAATGGGGGATATCCATCCAGATCTCCCCGAAGATGTCGCGCCAGCAGCAGGGATTGCGCATAGGGTACAAGCCCCCAGGCCAGCCTTTCTTTGAGGAAGGGATGCGTGATCTCCTCCAGTTTACGCGCTTGCCATGCTTTCAGGATCAGCTTTCGCCCTTCGTCGGTCATCAGCACCATGCCGCCAGCCTGGCGCTGAAAGTGTCCGGCATGGACTGCTCTCGTATTGATCAGCGTCAGCACCAGCCGGTCGGCCATGGGTGCGCGCAGTTCCTCCATCATGTCCAGCGCAAGCGATGCGCGGCCGGGGCGGTCGCGGTGCATAAAGCCCACGTAGGCATCCAGCCCAACGCTTTCCAGCGCCGCAGCGCAATCGTGCGCCAGCACCGTATACAGGAAGGACAGCATGGCGTTGACCGGATCCGTTGGGGGGCGGCGCGAGCGAGCATCAAATACGAACGCGTCCTTCTGATTCAGAATCATCTGATCAAATACGCTGAAATAGCGTTCGGACGCCTTGCCCTCTATGCCGCGCAGCACCTCAAGATCGCAGCAGCCGAGGGCCAGCTTGCCCTGTTCGTCGATGAAGCGGGACGCCGTACGCAGCGCTGTTTCGTCCACCCGCATCGCGTGGTCACGCAGCGTGCGCTCTATCTGCCAGCGGCTGTTATAGAGTTTGCCGAATATAAAGTGGCGGGCGATCCTGCAGCTTTCTTTTTCGCTGTCCGACAGCCGGTACTGCGTTTTCCGCAGCAGCACATTGCCCCTGTCCGCCCCGCATACCCGCGCGAGAAACCGCCCGTTGCGCGTCATGAAGCACAGCGATATTCCGGTTTCGGCGCATTTCCCCATCAAAGCAGGGCTGGCGCCTTTGTAGGAGAAGCTGCTGATGCCCTCCAGCATCAACAGCGGATACTGGGCTTTCCGTACATCCTCCTGCCATACCACCACGTTGTCGTTTTCCAGCGACAGATAGGCGTCTTCCGATGTGATGTACAGAGTGTTCAGCAGCTTTTTCAAGACGCTTCCACCTCCTCCCTATGCCTGCCGATGTAGGCCGACACCGTGCCGCTTCTATCCAGTTTGGGTAGGCAGATGTCTTTAAGCGAACAGGACTGACACCGTTTTGCGGGCTTGGCGCGCGGCGTATGGCCGCGGTCCGCATAGCCTTTCATCTCGGCGAACATTTCCCTGACCCGCTGCCGCAGGTCGGCGGTGAACTCTACCCTTTGCCGCCTGCGCGTTTCGCCGTAGTACAGGCTGCCCTCGGGAATCAAGCAGGCCAGCATTTCCTCAAGGCACATCGCCTGCGCGCACAGCTGCAAGGCATCCGCATCATGTTCCTTGGGGCTGCCGCGCTTATACTCTACCGGGTAAGGCACCCATTCCCCCTCATACCCCGGCAGCGTTACGCCGTCTGCCTGCTGATGAAACTCGACCACATCGCATACGCCGCTTGCCGCAAGCTGCTTGGAGCGCACGCGCAGTCCCCGCACGATCAGCGTGCTGCCGCGCTTTTCCACGCTCTTTTCATCGTGCGCGTTGCGGTGCAGCAGCATGCCTTCCGCCGTCAGCACATTTTCTCGCCACTGCTGTTCCAGGTGGATCAGCGCCCACCGGCGGCGGCAAAAGGCAAAATGCTGGAGGGAGGAAATCATCAGCAGATCATCGTCATTCTCCATCGATCTCTACCGGGGTAAGGCCGGGCAGGGGATCAAGCGCGATCTCGTACCCTTCGCCGTTTGGATCCTTCTGCGTTACATGCACGCTGCGGTGTACCCGGGCCGAAGCATACTGCCCATCCTTGCAGCTATGCTTAAACCAGAACAGCTTCACCACTTCCATCGAGCCGTCCGGCCGCGCCGCCGAGGCGTCGTTGCGGAACAGGGTGCGCAGGCTCTCCTTGAGCACCTCCGCGTCTTCCTCCGAGAAGCCCGTTTTTTCGGCCAGCTGCACGTTGATGGAGCCTTTGAGCACATACAGCCCAAACTTTACCAGATGCTTGGTGCCCATGGTGTCGCTGCTGCGCTTTTCGTTTGGTTCGCCGTTGACGCTTTTGGTGATCTGCATGCTGATGATGTCGATGGGCGATACGCTGACCGCCTGATGCACCGAGACCGGGCCGCGCACGCCGACGGAAACGCCGTCATCCTTGCCGCCTTTAAAGGCAAAGACCTGGCCGAAGGTGCGCACATCCAGCCATGCGGCGCAGGCTTTTTCGGCATAGGCCGTTTCGTCCTTTTCCTTGCCGACCATTGCCTCCGCCCTTTCCTTCAGGCTCTTGTAGCCGTCTTCACAGCGTTCCTGAGACTGCACAAAGATGGGGTGTCCCATATCCTGCATACGATTGCGTATTTTGCGCTTGATGCACACGTCGCTGATTTCGCCATAGCCGTCTACATCCATGCGGGGGCGGTTGCCGTCCAGCGGGTCGCCGTTGCCGTTCGCCATTTTGACACGGATAAGCGCCACAAAGTCTACCTTATTCTGCAAAGCTGTCATGTTACTTTTCCTCCGTTTTCTTGGTGTACATTTCGTTGCGCTGCAGGTAGTAACCCATCAGGTACGTATCTTCAAGGGGCAGGTTCATTTCCTCATCGGGAAACATATCCAGTTTATCTTTCACTTCCCCGATCTTTGACTGATAATAGCCCCTCAGTCCCGGTTCCATTTTGTTCAGGTACGGTCTCAGCGCCTTATGCATCATCGTTTCCGTTTCCTGCGGCGCGCGGAAAAACCGGCTTTCCAGCTTGATGGCATTGGGCACACGCTTGCCGTCGTTCGCGTCGTAGGTGGCCCGTTCGGCCAGTTCCATCGTAGCAAGCAGCCGCCCATACTGGAAGCTTCTGTCTCGTTTCTTTTCGTCCAGTTCCATCGTCCATTCCTCCTTTTTTGCCATATCGTTCCTGTATTTTCTGACCAGCGCACAGGCGGCATGCTGCAAAGCGTACCGGCTGTTGTCCTCGTATCGCTGCGGCTGCGAGGCATTGAGCACCAGCCGCCGCACCATGTCCCTCGGGATTGGCTCGCCGCTTACCAGACAGCGGAAAAGGCGCTGCACGCCCTCTTTGACCACGCGCGCATCCGCTTCCACATTGTTTGTCCGCTGCGTGCCGTATATCAAATGCACGGTTTTCAGCAGGGGCGGGGGCTGGATGCCAAATTTGCCGTTGGGCCAGCAGCAGGTTTTGTACCATTGTTCCACGCGGTCATGAAACGCCGAGCGCGTCATTTCCAAATAGAGGGTCAGCGCCATGCGCCCCGTGCTGGCCGCGTCAAAGGCGGCGATCACCACCCCCTCGTCCTCAGGCAGGCCGTAACGGTAGCCATGCAGCGTCTTTTTCAGCCGCTCATAGTAGTCGGAAGGGCGGCGCGCGGGTTCATCCAGTTCCATCAATTCCAGCATGGCGGTAGGCTGCACGACGGGATGCCCCTGCGGGTTCCAGCACAGAAAGGTGCGCCCAGCCATCGACACGCCCTGATTTTCCGCCAGCCACCTGAGCGCCTTATGCGCTTTTTGAGACGCCATGTACCCCACCGTGCAGGCCTCCGACGCCTCTTTGAAGCGGCCGCGGTAGGTGAAGTTCTGGCTGTCGTTGGCGGAAATCAGCTTGGCGCTGTTGATGGCCGGGATGATGCCCTTGTCGTGGCTGGCCACAATCACATCCTCCTGCCCGGACACCATGCATAATCCCCGCTCGCCCGGCATATTCTTTTCATAAAAGGCCTGAAAAGCGTCAAACAGCTCTTTGCTTGTCCAGCAGCGCCTGCCGCCCACCTGCCAGCGGATCATGCATTTCATGTAGTCAATGTTATTGATCTTGCCGTCCGTCGGTTTCCCTTCTTCATTGAGCGCGATCACTTGCGCGGCGGCAAGGTCGCTCAGCAGTTTTTTTGTTCTTACATAGAACAGCACCGCTTTCAGCATCGGGTGCGAATACTCGCTGTCCGCCCATGCGCTGAGCGCTTTTTCATAGGCGTCAAACCGTTTCGCGTCCTGTCCCGATACATAGCACAGTTGATCGCACAAAGGGTGCGCTTCGATGCCGCTGGTGCGGCTGGCCGATTTTTCCGTAGCGGGGATGATGGTCTTCATATCATCCTTGTCCACGATGCCGGCGGTGATAAAGCGCCCTGTGCCGTCCAGTTCCACCGTGATGTGCGCGTTCTGCATGATGTGCGACACCGGGCACAGCGGCTGCTTTCCCTCCACCATCCTGCCCGCAAGGTGGGCGCTGCACTCAAAGGTATCGTAGGCCTGTTTCAGCAGTCCCATGACAGCACCTCCTTTTTCTCGGGAAACACCTTCATGGACATGGGGCGTATGAGCTTATGCAGCGGGCAGTCTTCCGGCCTGCAAAAGTCAACAACGCCCTTTCGCATCACCGGGTACCAGAAGTTAGCCGTCATGCAGCCCTGCGTTTTTTCGGAATAGGCTTCATCGGCATAGGTGATGCCGTGGTACATCAGGCCGAAGCCCATTTCCTCCACGCCGTCATAGGCCCCTTCCCCTTCGCCGAAAGCGCAGGGCGTCACATAGCCCTGACACTCCCGCGTGCCGAGAAAAATATCCCGCCTGCCGCCGCGCTCCACCATGCGCCTGGCGATCTCGTGGTGCTTGTTTTCGTTGCGGTCAGGCTCAAACTCCGGCCTGTTCAGGTTCCACTCAAAGTGCGCCTGCACCTGATAGCGGCACCGTTTCAGATAGGTGTAGTACGCCAGATCATTGCCGCGCTCATTGTACTTGATGGGCTTGATGCCCTTCACCTCCGTTTCGATGGCGTTCATCACCCGCACCCGGTCGATGATCCACACGAACGTGGGCTTCCAGTAAACAGAGGCGGCAATCCCTTTCAGCGCCTCATAGGTCGGTATCGGATAGGAACATTTCTCACCCCCCACTCGCATGACGGGGTCGGAAAACAGCCCGTAATCGCCCGTCACTTCAAAGGTTACAATGTTTGGATGCTCCATTTCTCACCCCTCCAGAAATAGATTGTTGCTTTGGCTGACCACGCCCGTTTCATCGTAAAACAGCGCGGCCAGACAATATACCTGCATGGCTTTCGATATTTGAACAGCGCCCATTTGAAGCAGCTTTTCAAATTCCGTCCGATAGAGGTTGACGGTAAAGGGCTTTGCCCTTTCCAGCAGGGCCGCCGCGTACTCCCGATCGTAATATGGCCCGAGCGCGCACAGCTCGTCAATCAGCGCCGCCCCTGCGCCGTAGGGCGCCACCACGCTGACGGTATCGGTATCAAACACCGTAAACAGGGATCCGGCCAGCTTGAACGCCTGATGCATGGCATACCCGTCATCAGCCGCAAGCATTGCATTGACCGACAGCAGGCCGTAGAGCGAATCGGGCACATGTTTGACGCAGTACTCGGTCCTGTTCTCCTTAAACCCATCATACAGCATCCGATAGTATGCCTTTACGGCGGCGGCGGAAGCAAGGTCATGGTCAAACCTGTCAGGGTCAAGGCGGTACGCTTCCAGCAGCCTCGTCAAAGCAGCGATGCCGTCTTGAATCACATCCAGATGCACCAGTTTTTCTCCGTGCAGGCGGACGATGTATACCGTCCGCAGCTTGCCCTGCGTGCCGTGCCGGTTGCAGCGGCCCGCAGACTGCACCACTTCGTCCAGCCCCGCCGCCACGCGCACCACGCAGTCGAAGCTGACATCCACCCCGGCCTCCATCACCTGCGTGGACACGCACACCAGCTTTTGACCGGGTTTGAGATCGGCAATGCGCCGCATGACTTCGTGCCGGTGCGCATGGCACATGGCCGCCGAAATGTGGATCGCCGGGCAGCCGGATTGCTCCATCAGGCGGTACAGCGTGCGCGCATCGCGGCGGGTGTTGCAGATGATCAGCAGCGTGTCCACCGCCTCCATCTGCCGCGCGGACCAGTCTCTCAGCTGTTCGTGGCTCATTTCGCCAAGGTACCGTATGGCCGTGCGCTTCAGTTCCGGTCGCTGCGTCAGGTCTTCCTCTATCATCTCCCGTACACCCTGCAGGGGGTGCGGAAGGGCTTCCAGGCAGGGCTGGGTGGCGGAGCACAGGATCACCGTGGCCCCGCACACATCGCAAAGAAACTGCACGGCGCTGTTGAACAGCGACAGCATGTTGACCGGCACCGTCTGTACCTCGTCGATGACGATGATGCTGCCGCACAGCGCCTGCATACGCCGGATGCAGGTCGTTTTCCCGCTGAACAGCGTTTGCAGAAACTGTACCAGCGTGGTCACGATGATGGGAGCCTGCCAGCTCTCGCACAGCAGTTCGTGCTCGTCCAGTTCCTCATGCGTCATATCGGTCTGGACAACGTTGGAATGGTGCTCCGTGACCGGGATGGCGCCGTCTATGGCCCTGCGTATCTCCTCGGCGTTCTGCTCGATGATGGCCAGCAGCGGCATCACATAGACCATGCGCCGCTTGTTATGCGCTATGGCGTGCGTCAGCGCGTAGCGCAGGCTGGACAGGGTCTTGCCGCCGCCCGTCGGCACGGTGAGGCGGATGATGCCGCCGGGGGCTTCGGCTGCCTCGGCGCAGCGATCCGATATTTCGGCCCTGATGCGGTTGACCGGCGTATCCACAGGATAGTTGCCCAGTCTTCTTTCCAGATTGCGCAGCGCCGTTTCCCAGTCGGGCCGCTCAGCTTTGCGGGCGGGCTTCTGCGCCATAAACGCCCGCGTGTCCTGCCTGTCCCCCTCCATCACCGCCGATTGCAGCAGGCGGGCCATAAGGCCGATGCCCATCATGACATCCTTTGGCTGTTTGGGATGCGCGCGGATGATTGCTTTGGCGATGCCGCTCACCTCGTTACAGGCTTTTTCAAACAGCGCGTCCAGCGTTTCTTCCGAAACGTCCCGCAGAAAGCCCGACGCCGCTTCCGCATAGCCGATGCTTTCATCCGCCAGCCGGTGCTGAAATCCCGGCGGCCCCTCCTCCCTCGCCAGATCGAAGGAGCCATGGTGCGCGCCCGCCGCATAGGCTAAAAGCTCCGCCGTCAGCCTATGATACACGTCCCGCTGCGGGCTGTGCCATCTTGAAAGGATGAAGCGCACAGCGGCAAACGTGTGGTTAACCGAGCCTTTGGGCGGCGCGTCCGGGTCGCCGCGCGCGCTTTTTCGAAGGTACTGCTGATAGGCCGCCGTATACTTGCCCATATCGTGAAGAAGCCCCGCAAGATGACCCGCCGCACGCAAACCGGCAGGCAGCAGGGCATCCCCCGCGATTTCTGCCGCGTTTAAGTTATGCTGTATTAAAGGTTGCGCCACTTCATCCCCATTAATGAGTATTAGCAGATGTGCAAGGTACTGTTTCATGCAAATCACCTTATTTAGTATTTCGGTTGTTCTTATCCAGTATATACCTTATTTATCTAAATCGCAACTAAAATATTTTCGAAGTTATTTTTTTAGTAGACTCTTGCATTAGTATTCTCCTTTTGTTATACTGTATATGTCAGAATAATATCTGTGGATTGAAAAGACGTAATTTTCTTAGTTCCACCACGGCTGTCGCGAAAAACACATGTCGCAGCAGCCTATAATGCGATTTAATCCTCCTGTGCAGTTTGCACCACGCATAAATCTTTCTTTATTCATTCTCAGTGTGAAACAAATTGTTTCATCGCCGTATTGCGTGTTTTCACGTTGAAATCGCACAAATCTCTCATTTTTGGATGTGTTTTCGGCGTTTTTGCTTCGTTGACAGAATATCCGAATACCCTTATACTGAATCTGAAGTCAAGCGCAACTACATACCCGGTATGTCCCATGCAGAAAGGAGCAGCCCTTGCAGCAACCGCAGCTTTCCCGCGGACTGTCCAGCGATCGGTGGGATCGCGTCAGGCGCAGAATTTGGAGAAACCGCTATATCTATCTGATGATATTGCCGGTGGTTATCTATCTGGCGCTGTTTAAGTATATGCCGATGTGGTTTTTGAGAACCGCATTCTATGATTACAAGCTGATGAAGCGCTTTGACGGCAGCAAGTTTGTTGAGTTTAAATGGTTCATCAAGCTGTTTACCAACCCGCACCTGATGACCTATATCACCAATACGCTGAAGCT
>CAZFUT010000056.1:0-16724 GCA_964522425.1 uncultured Oscillospiraceae bacterium | reverse complement strand
CCGGCGGCATCTTCGTGGACATGACCATCCACGACTTCGACATGGTGCGCTACCTGACCGGCAGCGAAGTCACCGAGGTGTCGGTGTTCGGCGCCGGCCTTGTCAACCCCGACATCATCAAGGAAGGCGACGTCGATACCTGCATCATCATGCTCCGCTTCAAGAACGGCGCGCTGGGCGTCATCGACAACAGCCGTCAGGCCGTGTACGGCTATGACCAGCGCATCGAAGTGTTCGGCTCCAAGGGCTGCATCACCGCCGACAACGAGAAGGCCAACAACACCGTGCTGTACACCAGGGAAGCCGTCACCAGCGAAAAGCCGCTGTGGTTCTTCCTGGAGCGCTACAACGAAGCCTTCGTCGAAGAAGTGCGCGGCTTTGTGGATGCCTGCCTGACGGGCGGCGAGACCCTCGTGGGCGCTTACGACGGCCTGCAGCCGGTCAAGATCGCCATCGCGGCCAAGAAAAGCTGGGAGCTGGGCGGCGCGCCGGTCAAGGTAGAGGACTGAGTTTTCCGCCGCCGACACGGCTGAACGTCTCTGACAGGGGGGCGTAAGCCCCCCTTCTTGTATCACTGAAAGGAAAGGGAGAAAAAGTATGTCTAAGATCAAAGTTGCGGTCGCCGGTTACGGCACCATCGGCCAGCGCCTGGCGGACGGCGTGGCCATGCAGGAGGATATGGAGCTGATCGGCATCGCCGACCTGGCCCCCACGCTGTCCATCCGCGCGCTTTCGGAAAACGATATGATCGGCGCCAACAACGTGAAATACAACCTTTATCTGGTCGAGGGCGCGGACAAGGCGAAGTTTGACGAACTGGGCATCCCCGTCGCCGGTACCTTTGAAGACCTCATCAACAAGGCCGACATCGTGCTCGACTCCGCCCCCGGCGGCGTAGGCGCGAAAAACAAGGTGCTGTACGAGAAGCTGCACAAAAAAGCCATTTTCCAGGGCGGCGAAAAGAACTCCGTCGCCGACGTCTTCTTCCATGGCTATGCCAACTATGAAAAGGGCGTGGGCGTGGACTATCTGAAGCTGACCAGCTGCAACACCACCGGCCTTATCCGTGCGGTGGACGCGCTGGACCGCGCCTTTGGCATTAAGAAAGTCGCCATCACCATCATCCGCCGCGTGGCCGACCCGGGCGACTATCACCGCGGGCTGACCAACGCTTTGCAGATCGACAAGGCCCCCAGCCATCAGGCCGTTGACCTGATGACCATTCTGCCCCACATCGAGGCGACGGGCATTCTGGTGCATACCCCCGTCACCCACGGCCACATCATCACCGTGGTCGCTTCGGGCAAAAACGGCAAGATCACCCGCGAAGAGGCGCTGGCAGTGTTTGAAAAGCACCCGCGCATCCGCGTGGTGTCCATCGCCGACGGTTTCATGGGCAACGCCAGCCTCTTTAAGTACGGGCGCGATCTGGGCAACCGCCGCGGCGACCTGTACGAGATCGCCCTGTGGAAGGACAGCGTGGTGGAGACGGGCGACGACATCATGTTCGCCATCAACATCCCGCAGGAGTCCGTCACCATCCCCGAGAGCATCGACGCCGTGCGCGCCGCCATGAGGATGCAGACAACGCGCGAGGAAGGCACCGCCAAAACGAACGAATACCTCAAAATAGGCAGGTTCAAGAAATGAAACGGTTTGGCATCAATACGCTCGATACCTTCCAAGTAAAGGGCAAGGTGGTGCTGTGCCGGGTCGATATCAATCAGGCGGTCGACCGCGAAAAGGGCACGCTCAAATCCACCACCCGCATCAAGGCCTGTCTGCCCACCATCCAAGAGCTGTCGGATGCCGGGGCGCGGCTGGTGCTGCTTGCCCACCAGGGGTCGGATATCGAGTACAAAAACTTCTACACCACCGAGCCGCACGCCAGGGTGCTGACGGAACTGCTTCACAAAGAAGTCCGCTTTGTGGAGGACGTGTGCGGGCCGACCGCGCGCGAAGCCATCAGGAACCTGAAGGACGGCGAAATCATCCTGCTGGACAACGTGCGCTTCTGCTCGGAGGAACAGACGCTGTTTGAAACCAACCTGAAGCTCAGCCACGAGGAGCAGGCCAAAACGCAGGTCGTCTCCAAGCTGGCCCCGCTGGCCGACTACTATGTGTGCGACGCCTTCGCGGCCTCCCACCGCGACCAGCCGAGCCTGTGCGGGTTCGAGCAGGTGCTGCCCTCCTGCATGGGCCGCCTGTTTGAAAAGGAATATGTGGTCATTTCCGAACTGATGGAACAGGCCAAGCGCCCCTCCGTGTTCGTATTGGGCGGGGCCAAGGTGGCCGACGCCTTCCAGATGATGGATACGGTGCTGACCAATAAAGCCGCCGATACCGTGCTGGCGGGCGGCCTGGTGGCCAACATCCTGCTGCACGTCAGCGGCAGGCGCATCGGCAGGGGGAGCCTTGACACCATCAGCAAGATGGGTCTGGACGGCATGATGGAGCCGGCGCGGGAAATCCTCAAAAAGCACGCGGACAAGATTGTGCTGCCCGATACGTTGGCTTATCTTGATAAGGACGGCAGCCGCCAGGAAGCCGCGCCCGAAGACCTGCCCGAGGACGCTTCGGCCCTCGACATCGGCACCAGGAGCGCTGAAACCTACGCCGATATCATCATGAAAGCCAAAACGGTGTTCGTCAACGGCCCCATGGGCGTGTTTGAAAAGCCGGAAACGGCGGTGGGCACCGGCACCGTGTGGGACGCGCTGGGCGATACGCCCGCTTACACCATCGTGGGCGGCGGCGACAGCATCATCGCCACCGCGCAGTTTGGCAAGACCGGGAAAATGGACTATATCTGCACCGGCGGCGGCGCGCTGATCCGCTTCCTGACCGGCGAAGAACTGCCGGTGGTTAAAGCGCTGCGCCATGCCGCTATGGCCTTTGGCGAGGGAACAAAATGAAACTGACATTCGGTATCGGAACGCGCGTGGAAGAAGTGGAGCTGCCGAAGGAAAACCTGATGGGCGTTCTGATGCCCAATCAGGTGGCGCTGGACATGACGGGTGAAGCCGAGGTGATCCGCGCGCTGGAAAACCCGATCGCATCAAAGAGGCTCAAAGACATCGTAAAGCCCGGCGAAAAGATCGCGGTCATTTCCAGCGACATCACCCGCCCCATGCCCACCTATGCCGTGATGCCCGCCGTGCTGAACGAACTCTATCGGGCGGGCGCCCGCCCCGGAGACATCACGCTGGTGTTCGGCCTCGGCAGCCACAGAAAGCACACCGAGGACGAAAAGAAGAAGCTGGCGGGCGAACGCGCGTGGAAAGAGATCCGCTGCGTGGATTCCGACCCTGACGACGTGATCCACATGGGCGACACCAAAGCCGGTACGCCCATCGACATCACCCGCGCGGTGGCGGAAGCCGACCGGCGGGTGTGCCTGGGCAACATCGAATACCACTACTTCGCGGGGTATTCGGGCGGGGCCAAGGCCATCATGCCCGGCGTATCCACGCGCAAAGCCATCGAGCGCAACCACCGCATGATGGTGCGGCCGGAAGCGCGCGCGGGCCTGCTCAGCGGCAACCCCTGCCGCGAGGACATCGAGGAGGCCGCCGCCGTCTGCGGCATCGATTTCATCCTGAACGTCGTCCTTGACGAACACAAGCACATCGTCAAAGCCGTCGCGGGCGACGCTGTCAAGGCGCACCGCGAGGGCTGCCGCTTCCTTGATACCTTTTACTTAAAGGAAATCGACAGGCGGGCCGACATCGTCATCGTATCGCAGGGCGGCGCGCCCAAGGACCTGAACCTCTACCAGACCCAGAAGGCGCTGGACAACGCCAAGCACGCCGTGCGCAAGGGCGGCGTGGTCATACTGGTAGGCTCGTGCCAGGAGGGGCTGGGCGAAAAAACGTTTGAACAGTGGATGCTCGGCGCCAGCACCCCGCAGGACCTGATCGACCGCATCGGCGTACAGTTCCAATTGGGCGGGCACAAGGCCGCGGCCATCGCGCTGGTGCTGCAAAACGCCGAGATCGACCTTGTATCCGATATGGAGGACGATTTTGTGCGCAGCCTGTTCATGCAGCCGTACCGCAGCGTGCAGCAGGCGCTGGATCATGCGTTTGAAAAGCTGGGCAGGGACGCTTCCGTATTGGCCATGCCCTACGGCGGCTCCACCCTGCCCCATGTAAAAACCGAAGCATAGCGCGTGATACGCCCTCTCCCTGCGGGTATACTCTTTGTATCATCTGTGCAGGAGAGGACGTATTTTTCGCAAAGGAGGACGAATGAAAACGAACATGCAAGACCTCAAACGGTTTGCGCTGCAGATCCGTTTGGGGACGGTTGAAGCCATACAGGCGCGCGGCTTCGGCCATATCGGCGGGTCGCTGAGCATTGCCGACCTGCTGGCGGTGCTGTACGGCGCCGTCATGCGCGTAGACCCCAAGAACCCCAGGTGGCCGGAAAGGGACAAGCTGGTCTGCTCCAAGGGCCATGCCGGCCCCGCCGTGTATGCCACGCTGGGTCTTAAGGGCTTTTTCCCCTATGAAGACATCAAGACCCTGAACCAGCCGGGCACCAACTTCCCCAGCCACTGCGACCGCAACAAGACCCCGGGCGTGGACATGACCACCGGGTCTCTGGGGCAGGGCACCTCCATGGCCGTGGGCCTTGCCTTAGGCGACAGGCTCAAGGGCCGCGGCAGCCGCACCTACCTGATCGTGGGCGACGGCGAACTGAACGAAGGCCAGCCGTGGGAAGCCTTCATGTTTGCGGCGGCCAACAAGCTGGACAACCTGACCGTATTCATCGACTGGAACAAGAAGCAGCTGGACGGCTATGTGTGCGACATCAGCGAACCATTCAGCTTCAAAGAAAAGATGGAAGCCTTCGGCTTCCACACCCTTAAGGTCAACGGCAACAGCCTTGAAGAAGTGCTGCACGCCATTGAAGCCTGCGAGGGCGTTACGGGCAGGCCCCACGCCATCGTGCTGGATACCGTCAAGGGTGCGGGCGTCAAAGAAGTGGAAGAAACGATGAACAACCACTCCATGTCGCCCAAGCCCGAGGCGTTCGAGCGCTGGGTAGCGGGGCTGAAAGCCGAGCTGCAGCAGATGGAAGGAGGAAATGTCCATGCCTAATATCGTATACGAAGGCGCGATGGACCCTCGCTCCTTTAAAGACGTCATCGGATCAACCGTCGCCCGCCTGCTCGACAGCCGGGAGGACGTGATTTTTCTGGATGCCGACCTGATGAGCTGCAGCGGCACCTACGGCTACCATGTGGCCCATCCGACCCGCGCCATCAACGTGGGCATCGCCGAAGCCAACATGATGGGCATCGCCAGCGGCCTTGCCGCCTCGGGCTTCAAACCCATCGTGCACTCCTTCGGCCCCTTCGCTTCCCGCAGGAGCTATGACCAGGTGTTCCTGTCCGCCGGCTACGGCCGCAATGACATCACCGTCATCGGCACCGACCCGGGCGTCTGCGCCACCTTCAACGGCGGCACGCACATGCCCTTTGAGGACGTGGCGCTGTACCGCGCCCTCCCCGGCGCGACGGTGATCGACATCACCGATACCGCCATGCTGGAGAACCTTCTGCCCCGCCTCGTCGATCTGCCCGGCGTCAAGTACGTCCGCGTGGGCCGCAAGTTCAACGCCAAGGTGTACGCAGACGGCAGCGGCTTTGACGTGGGCAAGGCCGTTACCCTGCGCGAAGGCAAGGACATCACCATCGTGGCAGCCGGCATCATGGTGCACGAGGCCCTGAAGGCCGCCGGGGCGCTGGAAGCGGAGGGCATACGGGCCGAGGTGCTGGATATGTTCACCATCAAGCCCCTGGACGTGGAAGCGCTGCTTCAAAGCGCCCGCAAGACCGGCGCCGTGCTGGCCTGCGAAAACCACAACAAAATCGGCGGCCTTTACGCCGCCTGCTGCGAAGCCCTTGCCGCCCATTACCCCGTGCCCGCCGCCTATGTCGCGGTGGAGGACGAGTTTGGCGAAGTCGGCCCGCAGGACTACCTGCAAAAGCGCTTCGGCTTAACCGCCGAGCACGTCGAAGAAGCCGCCAAAGCGCTGATCGCCCGGAAGGGGTAAGTTTTGGTTTAACGGTTTCGACTGATTAAGAAAACGAAAGCCTGCTGCTTGAAAAAGTGGCAGGCTTTCTTTGTTGGAAATAGACGGTATATAGAAGGATGGCGGGCTTATGCCCGGGGCAACTGACAAGAAATTCTTGTTGGTTCGTACCGAAGGGACGCGGCAAGCCAAGCGGAACATTGATCGCTACAATCTTGCAAGCTGAGAAATACCTGAAAACACTCAACATGCCAGGAAAACCATCTTGATGCGATGTCACCAATCGAAAAGGGACAGGATATTGCGGTGAAGATAGAAAAAAGAGGTCAATCGCAAAAGGATGACCTCTAATCAAAGTCGGAAAATCGTCACCGTCCCATTTTAATATGGCTTTGAATGTCCCGCCCGCAGTAAAATATACGGGCTACAAATACGGAGGAATTTTCACTGTCTATTACATAAAACGCGATGAAATTGTCCACCGGCATTTGACGCGTTCCGCGACCTGACCAGGGTTCCCATTCCACAACTTGGTTTCGGGCTGGGAATGTATCAAGACTGCGAATGCTGTCACGAATACGATTCACTTGAGCGGTTGCTGTATCGGGTTCTTTTAACTCGAAAGCAATATATTCAAAGATATCCCTTAAATCCCGGAGAGCGCCATCTGAATAACTGACCTGATATTCTGCCATTAGATTCCATACTCCGTTTTCATGATTTCATCCACTTCACTAACGGAATGCACTTTGCCAGCCAGAATTGAATCATACCCCTTTTGGAGTTCAGCGCCCAATTGTTCCATGGTGAGTTCATGAATAGAGAGAGGTTTGTTCGCGGGAAGTTTAATCCTGAACGGAATGCTTTTTGTCAGTTTGATCTGGCTGTACAGCATTTGCACAAGTGAAGACGGTGTAAGTCCAAGCTGCGAAAGGATGCTTTCAACGTCCGATTTAAGTTGCGGGTCAATACGCGCATACACAATAGCTGTATTTGCCATAAAAATCACCTCCGTATATCTATGTGCAGGATAACATCGGAGACTCAAATTGTCAACCAAATTGCATACATTAGCAAGCAATACGGGACAAATGTCTAACAAAACAGCAGTGAGAGTGCAAAAAAGATGCAGACAAAATACCGCTTTGGATAGAACCAATCCTTATAAGCGCTTTTCCGACCTTTTTCCTTAAAATCCAGAAAGGGGGAAAATGAATGCCTGAATGGTTGAATACGCCATCCAGCATCACGCGGATGCCAAGCTTGTGCGCGCTTTCTGCCAGACTGACCAGATCATCTTCCGTACCGAACAGGGGGTCTACCTTAAAATAATCCGTGGCCGCGTAAAATCCCCAAAAGGAAAAATACGCATAAGCAAGGGGTTGCAATAGCGAAGAAAGGATTTGAAATCTACCGAACCAGAGAACTTCTGCCGCAGCCCTTGGTTTTTTTACCCTTTTACGCTGCCCGCTGCCAGGCCCTGCACGAAAAATTTCTGGCAGAAAATGAAAATCAACACAACGGGGATTAACGACAGCACGGACATCGCAAACACATAACCCCATTGCGTAAACTGATGCTGGCCGAAAAACCCTGCGATGGCAATGGGGAGCGTCCGCCTGCTGTTGTCGTTGATGACGGTGTTTACCCAGGGGTACTCTTCCCAGGCCGTGAGAAAGTTGAAAATGCTGACGGACGCGATGGCAGGCGCCGACAGCGGCAGGGCGATCCGGCGGTATACGGTGAAAACGTCAGCGCCGTCGATCCAGGAGGCCTCCATGATTTCGTTGGGAATATTTTCGATGAAGCCTTTGACCATGAACGTGGAAAAAGGAAGCACCCAGGCCGCGTAAAAAGGGATCAACCCGCTCAACTGATTGAGCAGGCCCAGTCTGGTTGCCAGCTCAAACTGGGGGACGATCAGTGTGGTGCCGGGAATAATCATGGTGATGATGATAAAGGCGAAAAGAGTTTTTGTAAGGCGCGACTTGAATTTGCCCAATACGAAAGCCATGGCGGAGCCGACGGCGGCAGCCAATACAATGGTCGAAACGGATACGAAGACGGAATTCAAAAAGTTCAGGTAAAATTTGCTTTGGCGTACAATGTAATCGTAGTTTTCGATGGTCAGCGCTTCCCATTTCGGGAAAAAGCGCGGAGGGTATTCATACAACGCGCCGTTGGGGCGCAGGGAAGTGGAAACCATATAGATCATGGGCAAGGTAAAAATCACGGTGCCGACCGCAAGAAGCAGATAGCGGATGACAGCGCTTCTGATTGCTGCCGCGTTCTTTGTTTTCATGGCGCTGTCCTCCTTAAGCGTCCTTATTTCGCATCATGCGGAACTGCACGATGGCCAGCAGCCCCAGCGATAAAGCCATCACAAAGCTGAGCGCCGCCGCATAGCCGAATTTGCCTGTGCTGAATGCCTTATAATACATCCATGTCAGCAGCGTATCGGTCTGATGGGCGGGCTTGCCGCCGGTGATCATTTTGATCGAGGTAAAGACGTTGAAGCCGCCTATGGTCAGTTCGATCAGGGCGAATAAAATGGTACCGCGGATAGCGGGCAGGGTAACGTTGACAAACTTTTTCCATACCCCGCACCCATCGATGTCCGCGGCTTCGTACAGATCCTGTGACACCTGCTGCAGGGCGGCAAGGAAGATGACCATGTTCCAGCCGATCCCTTTCCAGATTCCCAGGATCATGGCGACGGAAAGCCCGCTCCAACGGGTATCCAGCCAGCGGATATTGCCGGATGTGATGCCGAGCACTTTCCAGAGAACGTAATTGAGCAGGCCCTCCGTATTGAATACGTATCGAAAGACAAGGGACGCAATGACCCAGGATGTCACCACGGGCAGATAATTGATCACGCGGAAGGTAACGCTGAACCTCCTGATGCCGTTGAGCAGGATGGCAATGAACAGGCCGATGGCCATCTGTCCCGGCACGGTCATCAGGGTATACGCGATGCTGTTTTGAAATACCGTCCAGAAGGTCGGGTCCAGGAAGACGTCACGGTAGTTGCCGATCCCTGCAAACGGCTGGATCAGCATGGAGGAAAAACTCATATCGCACAGGCTCATCCAGAACAGGCGGATAATGGGGTAAAGCGTAAACAGACCGAAGAGCAACAGCCCCGGCGCCAGCAGCCAGATGATTTGAGCTTTATTGATACGGGATTTTGTAACCATATGTTTTACACCCTTCAAATGGGCAGCGGAGAGGAAGTCCTTCGCTCCGCTGCCCATATGACTTATTTCAGCAGGGCATCCCACTGGGCGGCCAAGGCGTCCAGCGCCTCCTGCGCGGTCTTTTCACCGGCTATGATGGCGTGCATGGCCATCTGCAGGCCGTTATCCATTTCGCTCCAGGCGGCGACGGTGGGACGGGCCTTCGCGGTCTGGATGGCTTCAATGAAAGGCGCATAGTCCGCGGCCTTTACGGTTTCGCTTTCCAAAGCGGCCTTGTTGACGGGAATCTGCCCGCATTTGGCCATTTCGGTCTGGGCGTATTCGCTTGTCATGAATTGCATGAACTTCCAGGCCGCTTCCCTGTTGGCGCTGCTGAACATGGCGATGTCTTCGCCGCCCAGCACCGAGATGCTTCCGCCCTTGCCGGCGGGGATCGGCGCGGTGCCGTAGGCGACGTCGGGGTAGGCGCCGGCCAGCTCGGCCGATTTCCACGGGCCTTCCAGCATCATGGCATACCGATTGGTGCCAAAACCGTCGGTCATGGGGATATCGCCCGCGTTAAAGCCCGTGATGGCGCCTGCCTTCACCAGTTCCGCAAAGGTTTCCACTGCTTTGACGCTGTCGGGGCCGTTGATGTAGCCGGTCGCCGCGGTCTGCTCCTCATTGGTCAGGCTGCCGCCGAAACTCCATATAAAGGGGCAGATGTTCCAGCCGGACAGGGCGGGCTCGTTCCAGCCCCATACCTGCTGGCCGTTTGCATTGCTGCCGGAGAGCTTTTTAACCGCTTCCACCCATTCGTCCATGGTAGCAGGAACGGTTACTTTCGCGCTTTCCATCATGGCCCTGTTGTAGAATACGATTTTGCTGTTGGTGTTGAGGGCCAGCCCGTAGGAAAGACCGCCGATCTCGGACGTAGACATGGCGCTTTCCAGCAGCTTGCCGCTTACCTCCGCGAAATCGGGCATTTCTTTATCCAGCGCAACCAGTATGCCCATTTTCTGGAACTCGGGCAGCCAGGCGATGTCGCACCGGGCTACGTCCGGCAGAGCGTTGGAGTTGGCGCTGACCAGCACCTTGTCGTGCAGCTCGGCCCATTCGTGGGAAACCGCATTCACCTTAATGCCGGGATTCTCTTTTTCAAATGCCGGGATCAGGGCGTTCATCAGCGTTTGGTTTTCGGCGGACTGCGCACTGTAATGATGCCAGAAGTTGATGGTCACGGTGTCGCCCCCGGCAAAAGCTGCGCTCACACTCAGCAGCATCATGCAGGCAAGCATTGCGGCGAGGATTTTCTTGAAGGTACGCATGGTTCTTCCTCCTTATGATGGAATGATGATCTTTACGGCATGCGGCGGGACGTCGACTGATCCTGCTGCATCCGTTAAGTCCAGGCGTTTGGGGTGTTCGCCCGTATTGAAGACGGCGATCACCTGGTCTTTTTTGTCGTTACGGGCAAAAGCAAATATTTGATCTTCGCTTTTCAGCACCGTGTACGTTCCGTACCGTAAGGCCGGGTGCTGTTTTCTCAATCGAATCAGTTTTTTTTGCCAGGCCAGCAGGTCCTGATCGGCCCGATTCCAGGCCATGCCGCCGCGGCAGCCGGGATCGTTTTCTCCCGTCATCCCCAGTTCATCGCCGTAATAAATGGCGGGAGCGCCGGGAAACAGCATTTGGAAGGCCATGGCCAGACGCAGCCGCCACGGTTCGTTGTTCGATTCTGTCAGGAACCGCGCGGTATCGTGGCTTCCAAGACAGTTATACATGGCCAGATTCATGTCGTTCGGATACCGCATGAGCATACTGTTCAGACGGTCGTTGAATTCTGCCTCTGTGATGCTTCCGTGTGCAAAATAATCGATCAAAGCATCGCGGAACAGGTAATTCATGGCGCAATCAAAGCCATCCGCCCCCAGCATCCGGGAAGCGTCCCCCCAGGTTTCACACAGCAGCACGGCATCGGGATGCTTTTGTTTTACCTCCTCCCGCCACCATGTGACCGCGTGGCGGTCCAATTCGTCGGCTACGTCAAAGCGCCAGCCGTCGATGTGGGCGCGATCCAGCCAGTAGAGCAATACGTCGCGCACATAGGCCCGTACAGCGGGATCAGCGCCGTTCAGGCGGGGCATGTAAGGGTAGTCGCCGACACATTCATAGCAGGCGGCGTCGATTTCAATGGGGTACCGCTTTGGATAGAACCAATCCTTATAAGCGCTTTTCCGACCTTTTTCCTTAAAATCCAGAAAGGGGGAAAATGAATGCCTGAATGGTTGAATACGCCATCCAGCATCACGCGGATGCCAAGCTTGTGCGCGCTTTCTGCCAGACTGACCAGATCATCTTCCGTACCGAACAGGGGGTCTACCTTAAAATAATCCGTGGTCGCGTATTTGTGATTAAAATCCCCGAGAAATACAGGCGTCATATAGATACACTCGATGCCTAAATCCGCCAGATAAGGCAAGCGTGCGGCGATCCCTTTGAGGTTGCCGCCCAGATAATTGTTTCGGGTCGGCGCGGCATCCCAGGCGGACAATCCTTCCGTAGCCGTACCAAGCCGGTCAAAACGTTCCGGGAAAACCTGATAATAGATGCATCCCCTGCTCCAATGGGGAACAGAGATCACATCGGTATGATTGACCTGGAGGATTTCAAAACTGCCTTTTGTTTCAGGCTGCGGAAACATGCCATAGGCGTTGTACCAGGTTTTCCGGCCTTCCCGGCCGGTCAAAAGAAAGCCATACTTGATATAGTGCATTTCTTCCGGGCAAGCCACTTCCGCCTGCCATTGGGTTATATGACTGTTTTCCAGCCGGATACGCATCGCCGCGCGGTGCCGACGCTCCGGGCATGACCGCTTCCACCAGACCATCTCGCAGGCAGCGAGTTCGCCGGCGGCGGCTTCCAGGATGAAGCGCGCGCGGTTTCGTGCAAGCGGTTGCACATAAGGGTAAAAAGAAAGATGCCGTACGGCGGGCCGTAACATCTCTATTTCGCCTTCCTCTCCGAAGAATTTCTGACGATCAGGGAGGCCGACAGCATGATCTGCCGGCTGCCGATTTTGTTTTCGATGCGCCTGAACAAAAGCTGAGCGGTTTGTTCGCCCAACATGGCGGTATCAATATCGACGACCGTCAGGGGGGGATCCATGTATTCTGCCAGCGGATAATTATCAAACGCCACGATCCCGATCTGGGAGGGCACATGGAGATGAAGCTCTTTACAGGCTTTCAAAAGCCCGAAGGCCGCAAGGTTATCGTTGCAGACAAAGGCATCGGGACGGTCTTCCTTTTGAAGGGCTTCTACGGCTGCGGCGTAAGCGCATTCGGCGGTTCCGTCTGTCGCAAGAACCTTTCCCTTTCCGGTGTCTGCGTTCCGGTACCCCTGGACACGGCGTTTGGTGAAGCCGCGTTTCTGGTATCCCCCCAGATAGGCGATTTGCCGGTATCCCATTTGCTCAAGATGGCGGACGGCTATTTCCGCGCCCTGCTCGTTGTTGTTATCCACCCAGCAGGTGTCCGCGGGCAGAATATCCGGCGTTCCCAGCACGACGTAAGGAAAGTTCCCGAGGGATTCCAACAGGGAAGGCTTTACGGTGGTGGGCGGCAGGATCAGGCCGTCTGCCTTGTGCTCCTTCATCAGGTTTTCAATGGTTTTCCCCCGGTTCTGCGAGCCGTTGGCGATGATGACCTGATAGCCTCTTGCCTGCGCCACCTTCTCGATGGCAAAAAGGCTGCGGCTGAAAAAGAAGTTGCTGAAGGCTTCGGCATCCTGAGCGTCCACCACGACCCCGATGGCCCCGCTTGACCCGCTGGCGAGGCTGCGCGCCAGAGAGTTGGGATGATAATCCAGTGCACGCATGGCGGAATACACCCGCTCTTTTGTTTGAGGAGTGATCGTAGCCTTGCCATTGACGACCCTCGAAACCGTAGATGAATGAACGCCGGCCAGTTTCGCCACATCATGGATGGTGACCGCCATCTTCCGCACACCTCTCTGACATATTTCATGCAACCGCTTGCATTAATCATCATAGACGGTCGATCGCGTTTTGTCAATGGGTATTTTTTGAGAAACGTGAATCAGGAGAGCAAAAGAAAAGCCCCCGTGCGGCGGGCGCGGGGGCAAGGCGGACAGGGATCAATAATTATCCTGCACCAGCTCAAAGTAGGCGCGGGGATGCTTGCAGGCGGGGCATACGGCGGGGGCTTCGGGCCCTTCAAAGATATACCCGCAGTTGCGGCAGTGCCACAGTACGCTTTCTTCCTTTACGAACACCGAATTGGCGTTGATGTTTTCGGCCAGCTTGTTGTAGCGCTTTTCGTGCTCGAATTCCACGCGGGCCACCTCTTCAAACTGCTTGGCGATGGCCTCAAAGCCCTCCTCGCGGGCCACTTCGGCAAAGCCCTTGTACATTTCGGTCCACTCGTAGTGCTCGCCTTCGGCGGCCATTTTGAGGTTTTCCATCGTGTCGCCGGCGGTTTTGCCTTCTTTAAAGCCCTTGAGCGCGCGCAGCCACAGCTTGGCGTGTTCCTTTTCGTTCAGCGCGGTTTCGGCAAAGAAACCGGCGATCTGCTCATACCCTTCCTTTTTGGCGGCCGAGGCAAAGAAGTCGTACTTGTTGCGCGCCTGGCTTTCGCCGGCAAATGCCTCCAGCAGGTTTTTCTCTGTGCGGGATCCCTTCAGCTCCATTTTTTTGTCCTCCTCTTGATGATGTGGTTTTGCTATCTGTGCCGATACATGGTATCCCATGCAGCCCCAAAGCGGGCCGCACGGGGAAAACCGCCTTGCTTACGCCATGTTCACCAGGGACATCAGCGTGCCGCCCACGATGAGAACGGCCAGAAAGATGCTCATCACCCGGATGAACACATCGCGTTTGTTGACTTTGGCTTTTTTGCTTCGTGTGGACATTCGAAAGCTCCTTCGCGGGTGAAATTCGCGGGCCGAAACCCGCTGACATTATACCGAAGGGGAAAGGATTTGTCAAAAATGGTTTTCACCAAGACAGTACTCCGCCAGTTCCCCGGCGAAAACTTGACAGCCCCGCAAGGTGCGCCTATCATGGGATGGGGCGTTTGGATGCCCGAACCATGAAAGGAAGAACCATGCTGAAACGATGCGCGACCCTGTTTCTGATACTGCTGCTGACCCTGCCGCTGGCCGTAAGCGGCCTTGCGGCGCCGGCGGAGGAAGTTACGGTGCTGGAAATCGTAACGCCCAGGGGGCGGCTCAACATCCGCAAAAGCCCGCAGGAAAACGCGGACGTGGCGGAAAAGCTGGCCAACCACAGCTTTGTGAAAAAACTGGAGAAACGGGACGGCTTCATCCGCGTGATGTGGGGCAAAGACAGGGAGGGCTGGGCGGCCGGCGAGTTTTTGCGCGAAACGCCCTACGGGGAGGATGTGCTGTCCTACCGCGCCCTGCAGGCGGGCATGAAGGGGGAAAGCGTGACCGCCCTCAAAGAGCGGCTGCTGGCGCTGGGCTACTACAAGGCCAACGCCAGGGTGTCCGAAACGTATAACGCCGTGTGCGCGCAGCGCGTGAAGCTGTTTCAAAAGGTGAACGGGCTGGAAGAAACGGGCATAGCCACCCCGTCCGTGCAGGCGCTTATGTTTTCCGAAAACGCCAGGCGCAACGACCAGCCGCTGCCCGCGCCGGTGCGCCGGGTGATCATCGGCGGCCGCCACAGCGGCGTGGACACCGGGGACAGTTTCGACTGGGATAAGTTTGCAAGAGAGCATCCCGGCGTCTGCATGTGCTGCATGGGCAAGGGCTGCGAGTGCTGCAATTTTACGGGCCGCATCAACTGAAAATACCGTCATCATTTTTTGTATCGTTGCATCTGCAACGATATTTTGTTGGGAAGCGGGTATAATAACAGAGGAATATTTCTCTTGGGAGGGATACAGAATGAAAAAGACACTATCCGTACTGCTGGTGATCGCGCTGATGATCAGCCTGGCCTCGGCCTTTGCGGAGCAAGCGCCCGCCGTGCGCCTGGGGGGCCTCAAAGGCCCGACCACCATGGGCCTTGTCAAGCTCCTGAGCGATAACGAGGAAGGCAAGACGCTCAATACCTACGATTTCACCATGGCGGTGGCCGCCGACGAACTGACGCCCAAATTGCTCAAGGGCGAACTGGACATACTGGCCGTGCCCGCCAATCTGGGGGCGGTGCTGTACAACAAAACCGAGGGGCAGGTGCAGATGCTGGCCGCTTCGGCCCTGGGCGTCCTCTACATCGTGGAAAAGGGCGACAGCGTGAAGACGCTGGCCGACCTTGCGGGCAAGACCATTTTTGCCACCGGCAAGGGCACGACGCCCGAAATGGCGCTGAGCTACCTGCTGAAAGAAAACGGCCTTGTGCTGGGCGAAGACGTGAAGGTGGAATGGCTGAGCGAACCCACCGAGGGCGTGCAGCGTTTGAACGCTGTCGAAAACGGCGTGGCCATGCTGCCCCAGCCCTTTGTGACGGTGGCCCAGACCAAGGTGGAGGGCCTGCGCGTGGCGCTGAGCCTGGAAGAAGAATGGAACAAACTGGCAAACGGCAGCCGCCTTGTGACCGCCGCCATCATCGCCCGCAAGGAGTTTGCGGACAATCACCCTGCGTTGGTGGAAAACTTCCTGAAGGATTTCGCTGCCAGCGTGCGGTTTGTGAACGGCAACAGCGACGAAGCCGCCCGGCTTGTCGAAAAGTATGATATCGTCAAAGCGCCCATCGCCCAAAAAGCGCTGCCCCAGTGCAACCTTGTCGCCATCACCGGGGATGAAATGAAGCAGGCCGTGCAGGGGTACCTAAAGACGCTGTTTGACCAGAAGCCCCAGGCTGTCGGCGGCCGGATGCCGGAAGACAGCTTCTACTATGCCGCGCAGTAAAAAAGAAACGGCCCTTTCCGTCGCCGCCGCCCTGCTGCTGTGGCAGGCGGCGGCGATGCTGATCGGCCAGCCGCTGCTTTTGTCCACGCCGCTTGCCGTATTGAAGCGGCTGCCCTCCCTTTGCGTGGAGGAGGGCTTCTTTGCCGCTGTTTCGGGCAGCTTTTTGCGCATTGCGCTGGGTTTCCTGCTGGGGCTCCTCACGGGGACGGCGCTGGGGGCGTTGGCCGCCCGCTACCCGCTGCTGCGGCATTTGCTCAAACCCTACGTGCTGGCCATGAAGTCGGTGCCGGTGGCCTCGTTTGTGATCCTCGCCCTTTTGTGGCTCAGCAGCGACAGGCTGTCGGTGCTGATTTCGTTTATCATGGTGTTTCCCGTGCTGTATCTGAATACCCTGCAGGGCTTGCTGGCGGTGGACGGCAAGGCGGTGCAGATGGCGCGGCTGTTCAAAGTGCCGTTTTTCCGCAGGGCGCGTATGCTCTATCTGCCGCACCTTTCGCCCTACCTGATCAGCGCCTGCAGCGCGGCCCTCGGCATGGCGTGGAAGGCGGGCGTCGCGGCCGAGGTGATCGGCGTGCCCAAGGGCACCATCGGCGAAAAGCTGTACGA
>CAZFUT010000055.1:0-17322 GCA_964522425.1 uncultured Oscillospiraceae bacterium | reverse complement strand
CCATGGAGCGCCTGCGCTTTTTGGGCCGTTTTGCCGAAAACGATATGCTGGCGGCCACCGGGGGCGTCAACACGCACAAGGGCGCGGTGTACGGCATGGGCATTCTGCTGGGCGCGGCAGGGCGGCTGTGGGGGAAGGAACTGGCCGCGGACAGCCTGTTCAATACCGCGGCCGATCTTGCGCGGGAGGAAGCGGACAGGCTGCCTGCCCTGGTGGCATCGGGCGAAGATACGGCGGGCGTGCGCCTCTTCCAGCTTTCCGGCCTGACCGGCGCAAGGGGGCAGGCCGCCGCCGGTTTCCCACTGGTAAAGGCGGTGGGGCTGCCGCGCCTTGCTGCCGCGCTGCAGCGGGGCATGACACTCAACGACGCCGCTGTTTACGCCCTGCTTTCCTTGATGGCGCAGGCGGACGACAGCAACATATTCAAGCGCGGCGGGCGGGAAGGGCAAAGGTGGCTCAAAGAGCAGGCGCGGGCGCTTGCGGCCCTGCCGCTCAACATGGAAGCCGTGCGCGACATGGACAGAGCCTGTATCCGGCGCAATCTAAGCCCCGGCGGCTCCGCTGACCTGACGGCGTTTACGCTGTTTGTATACTTTGTATTGGAGGATAGGTAACGTATGAAGAGATGCTCGATATGGGCGGCCATTCTGCTGCTTTTTGCTGCCCTGGTCCCGACGGCGCTGGGTGAAGTGACCAGCCCGCGCGAACTCGGCTACGCCTACATCCGTCCCGGTCAGCCGTATATGCTGCTGGGCCAAGAGGCGGTCTTCTCGGTGGAGATGTCGGGAAACCCCGACGACTATGTGTACACATGGACGCTGTACATCCGGGAGGACCTGTCCAAAACGGAAATTATGCCCGTTACGACGGTCAAAGAATCCAAGGATAACCGTTTTGCCGTCACCGTCGACAAGCCCGCCCATTATGTCGTGCAGGCGGAGGTGATGTCGCCCGATTACAGAACCAAGAGGCTGCGCACCGGCATGATCGTGGCCGCCGATCAGGCGGACGAAGCCGATCCCATGACGGCGGTGGGCAAGGTGGTGGCCCTGAACAAAGAAATGAATGAAAAAAACCTTGCGTCCGACTATGAAAAGGCGCTGTGGTTCCACGATTGGCTGATCTATAACGCCGACTATGACGAGAGCATGCTGGTGCACGAGCCGGAGGGGGTGCTGTGCCGGGCCAGCGGCGTGTGTGAAAGCTATGCGCTGGCGTACCAGATGCTGCTGGACGCGGCCCGTATCCCCGTGCTGTACATGACGGGTTATGCGGGCGGGGAAAGCCACGCATGGAATCTGGTAAAACTGGATGACGAGTGGTATCACATCGACTGCACGTGGGACGACCCCAAGGGCGGCGGCAACGAGGGCTACGGGTATTTCGGCCTCAGCGACGACCTGATGAAGCGGGACCACAGCTGGGAGGCGCAGGATTTTATTGCGCCCAAGGCAACGGGCACAGAGTACAATTATCTGGTGGCCCACGGCGCAAAAGAATTCGATACCCCCGAAGCCATGGACAGCGTGCTGTCCCAAACGGCCGAACAGAAGACGGAGGAATTCTATTTCTACTACACCGGCAGCGACCGCTATTTCGACGCCATGTATGAAGTGGGCAGGTGGCTTAAAAACAACATGCCGCGGCATCTGATCGCTGCGTACAGCCTGCAGGGCAGCCGTTTCAGCGGCAAAGCCACCATGCAGTACGGCGAAAGCAAAGAGGGCGCGCTCACCTTTGAAACGGCCGAAGAAATGGGGCAGCAGCTTGACAAAGCCATGGCCGGGAAACAGACCGCCATTTCCCTGCACTACCGCGGCACCGACCGGTACTTTAATATGGGTTCCGCCCTTAAAAAATGGCTGAGCGCCAACAGCCGCCGCCTGTATGCAACGGAATACAGGTATTCCTACACCGACGCGACGGCGGATATCGAGCTGGCATACGGTGATTTTGGCGGCTATATGACGTTCAGCGCGCCCGAAGAGCTGACCGCGCTGCTGGATAAGCTGGCCGCCGGGAAAGAGGCCGAGTGGAAGCTCTACTACGCGGGCGAAGACGAGTGGTACAGCATCGGGCGCGAGATCAACAAATACCTGAGCGACCATCCCGATATCGCGGCGGAGGGCCAGTATACAGGCTATGCCGCTGATCTTACGGTAAAATACCGGTGATCGTTCCGCGCGGCGCGGGCCCCGGCCTGCGCCGCGCGCTTCATCAAAGGAGGAAATCATGGCGGAAATGATGAACAGCATTATGGATTTCTTTAAGAAGTCGCCCGGCGGCGTATTGGCCAATCTGGCGGGCACCTTGGTGATGGTGGTTGCCGGCTTTATCCTGATCCGTTATCTCTGCCGCATACTGGATGCGGCGCTGCAAAAGAGCAGGATCGACCGGAGCATCGTCACCTTTCTCAATTCCTTCGTGTCCATCGGGCTTAAGGTGCTGCTGATCGTGATGGCGGCCATCCAATTGGGCGTGCCCAGCGCCTCCTTCCTGACCATATTGGGTTCCTGCGGCCTGGCCATCGGCCTTGCCTTACAGGGGAGCCTCACCAATCTGGCGGGCGGGCTGATGATATTGATCTTTCATCCCTTCAGGGTGGGGCACTATATTTCGGCGGGCAGCGACGCGGGCACGGTAAAGGAGATCGGCATTCTCTACACCACCCTGGAAACGCTGGAGCGCAAGACCGTCGTGCTGCCCAACGGTGCGCTGTCCAACGGCGTCATCACCAATTTTTCGGTAAGCCCTCTTCGGCGCATCGATCTTGACCTGTCGGTGCTGCCCGACGCGCCTGTGGAAACGGTGTGCGCCTTGATGGAAAAAACAGCAAAAAACCACCCGAAGGTGGTGCAGTCGGAGGGCATCGAATCGCGTCTTCAAAGCGTGACGGGCGGCGTGATGGTGTACGGCCTGCGCGCTTTCGCGCGGCAGCAGGATTGGTGGGCCACCAAGCTCGACCTTACCGAGCAGATCGCCAAGGCTTTCCGGCAGGAGGGCATCCGCTTTGCAGCGCCGATGCTGACGGTGGAAAGCAGAAAAGCGTAACCACAAAGAATAATAGAATAATCTTTCGGCAGGCGCTCAGCCCCACATCAGGGACAGGGCGGGGACGACCTGCTTTTTGCGGCTGACGACGCCGGGCAGGAAGGCCTCGTTGTTGACCGCGTCGGCGTTGAACGCCTGGCGGATGATATCGTCTTCACCGATGTACAAAAGCGCGGTGCCTTCGCGCAGCACATCGGTAATCATCAGCAGCATCATGTCCAGCCCCTTTTCGTCGGCGGAAATGCGCATCAGCTGAAGCAGCTCTTCCTTGCGGGCAAGAATGCGGCCCGAATCCATGCATGTGACCTGCCCGATGCCGATGTCGTAGCCCGCGATATGGAAATCCTTGTAGTCGGTAAAGAGTATCTCGCGCGGCGTCTTGTCGTCGGAGGAGGAGGCGGTAAAGATGGCGTTGCCCACCTCGTCCAGATTGATGCCGCCGATGCGGGCAAGGCGCTCGGCCATGCTGATATCCTTGGCCGTGCAGGTGGGGGATTTAAAGCTGACGGTGTCCGACACGATGGCCGTCGCCATCAGCGCGGCCAGCGCCTTGGGGGGCACCAGCCCCTTTTCCTGAAACATGGTGCCGATGATGGTGTTGGTGCTGCCCACCGGCTCGTTGCGCACATAGACGGGGTTCAGCGTCTGCACGTCGGCCAGACGGTGGTGGTCGATCACGGCCACGATTTCCGACTGCTCCAGCCCCGGCACCGACTGCGCCATTTCGTTATGATCCACCAGCACGATCTTCTTGCGCCGGGGGTTTAACAGGTGATAGCGCGACAGCGTGCCCACCACCCGCTCGTGATGATCCAGAATGGGGTAGGAGTGGAAACGGCTCTCCAGCACTTTGCTGCGCACGTCGTCCAGATAGTCGTCCAGATGGAAGGAGACGATCTTGATGGGCGTTAAAATGCGCGTGATGGGCGGCGACAGGTGCAGCATGCGCGCGGCGCGGTAGGCGTCCAGCGGCGTATACAGCACCAGCGTTTCGGGGGCCATGTCCTTCAGCCGCTGCGTATACTCGGCCTGACACAGCACAATGCAGGCGGCCCCGGCAGCCAGCGCCTTTTGAAAAGCGTCCTCCTGATCGCCGATAAAGGCGATGCAGCCCTCGGAAAAGCCGTAAGCGTCTTCGCCCGTGCGAGGCAGGGCGATGATGATTTCACCGTTCAGCGTGTCCAGCGGTTTTATAGGGTTATTGACCACGTTGGCTTCCAGCGCCGCCAGCACGTTGAATACCGGCACATCGGTGATGGAGGTGCGGTTCAGGGCGCTCATATCGTAGGCGGCGATGTCGCCGCGCGTGACCATGCCCTGCAATATGCCGTTTTCATCGGTGATGGGCAGGGCGGACAACGCGGCATCCTTTTCGAACACGTTCCACGCGGCGTTGACGGTCAGTTCACCGCTTAACACCGGGGGCGTATCATACTCCAGATCGCGCACCTGCGTGCGCACGTTGGATATCTGGGCCGGCGCTTCAAAGCCGAAGCGGCTCAGGGCCATCTGCGTTTCGTCGTTGACAGGCCCCAGACGCACCGCCATGTATTCGCGGTTGCCCAGCGCGTTTTGCAGCGCCGCATAGGCCATGGCGGATACGATGGAGTCGGTATCCGGGTTACGGTGACCGGTGACAAAGATCGGTTCCATAGTGCCTCCCTGTTCGTTCAGCTGTTGCTTCTTTCTGATGGGAGTGTATTCGTTTTGTCCAGCGTTGTCAACGGATGAATTGCTTGAATTTTAGCGCGTCCGCGGTGCCTTTTCGGTAGCAATATAGATATTTGCCAACTTAAACGGCCATTCGTTTTCTTGTATGCGCTGAAAGCTCGAGACAAAAGCCTGATTTTCGAATCAGTCGTGCTTCCGGAACGTTATACGCTTGTGATATCGAAAATATATCGGTTTCCAACAATGTAGGACCGTTCAATAAACAAGGGTCTTTTGTTTTCCCCGCAGAGGTATGCAGTTTTATAAAACAGCGCGCCTCCTTTCGGCATTTTCAGCATGGCAGCCATTTTGTCGTCCGCTAATGCTATTTCCAGCGTTCTTTTGTCCGTTGATTTTGGAAGCTGTCCATGCGCCTCAAGAAGAGGATAGAGCGGCTGTTCAAGCGAGGTGTGCAGAATCCATGCAAATTCCTCCCGATTGGGGAAAAAACAGTTTTCCTGCATGATTGGCAGGTGGTCTGCGCAAAGGATTCTTTTAGAATATATCAGCAAATCGTTTTCGCCCAACGACAAAAATTTCGCTTCGTCCGGACGCGGCTTCACAAGAATGAGCTTACTTTGAATGTAAGAAGGCGTCATTTCCAAATCGGCGCAGCTTTGTGAAAAGCTAAGAATACTTGAGATCATGCGGCGTATTCTGGGCTTTTCAACAAACGTTCCCAACCCCTGCTTTTTTACTAAATACCCCTCATCGGATAAAGCAGAAATTGCTCGCCGGATCGTTATTCTGCTAACCTCGTATTCCTCCATCAGGACTGTTTCGCTCGGGATCTTCTGCCCAGTTGTATAGGATCCATTTGTGATCTTGCTTTTAATATCTTCAATGATTTCTTGATATAATGGTCTTATTTGCATCTGAACGCCAAAATCTTTCTTCATAATGTCAGTTTCTCCTGGGAATCCATGCGCAAGCGCACGGCTTTTAATGTTTATATCAGACAAACTCCTTACCAAATTTTCACTTTTCTATTCTATTTGCCTGATTATATCATAGACATTCGGAATAATCCAATTGTTATTCTCTGATCTTTTCCTCCTATAAAAAAACGGAAACTGCCCGCGGCGGCCTACCACTTCAAAGGCAATCTCCGTTTTAAATTTTATTTATGTTCCTGCAAGAAAGCTTCCAGTATGTCAGATGAGGGATAGCCGGGCAGGCAATCCACTTTCGTCACCGAATATGCGGCAAACGCGCTAGCATATCGGCAGGCTTCAATAAGCGTATAACCTTGGATCAGCTTGCTGATCACGCATGCCATGTATCCATCACCGGCGCCAGCGCTATCAATGCAGCAAACTGGGATTGCCGGAATAAACTGAAAATCATGGTTTTCATCGGAATAGCAGCTTCCTTTATCGCCAATGGTTACAATTACGTTCGGGCACTGATAGCGTTTCTTCAAGCCTTCACATACCTTGCGTTGATCGAAATCGCGTACGATTTCCATGTCCAGCAGTCTGCATGCCTCAATTTCATTGACGAAGAGAAAATCTACAAATGGAATCGCTCTCAAACCTCCGGAAGGAATCGGGCTGGGATTCAAAACCGTTTTCATACCCAGCTTCTTCGCCAACCGAGCGGCAGGCAATACCAGCGACGGTCTGACTTCGAAGCCCGTAATGAAATACTGCGCGTCTTGATATCGCCGCATCGCCATTTCAACTTCTTCGAAAGTCAGTGCGCAACTGCTGCTCAGGCCGGTAAAAATCATTACGTCACCATTATCCGCCGTGATGCCGATTCCCTGTCCGGTGCGCACTTCGTTTGTACGAATCAAAACAGAAAGATCAACCCCCGCAGCTTTCATCCAGCCATAATCGCGATCCCCTGCTTCATCCAGACCGATTTTCCCGATAATTGCGCAATGAACCCCTAATCTGGACATTGCAACCGCGACATTGCCCCCTTTGGCAACATCCTCTCCGGGCGGCTCCATCGCCTTGATCATTACGCTTTCGTTGACAGCCGGGAGCTTTTCAACCCGCACACCAATTCCGCCGCCGATATTGTTGAGCACAAGTGCCTGTGGACAACTCATTGGTCTTCCTCCTTGAATAGGTTTGGGAAAGAATGCTTGTTGATATTTCGGCCGTTGTCATGAGAGAGCGTATGATCTGCAGATTCTCTGTCACAGAAGAGAATGCGTTCGCAATCCACACCATTGTACAGCGTCACTGGATATTCAACCGTCGGCTCGGAGAACATCGCAACGCGAAGGACCGTCTGCTTCCAAGATCCGGTCGTAATCATGTAGACCACACGTTTAGTTGACAGTAGGCTCTTGAACCCCAGGGTAATCATCATCGGATTGCAAACATCCGTATTGGCACCATAGCCGCGCTCCGCATAGGCGATCAGTGTATCAGGATTGCAAACGGTGATACGTGTTTTCGAATTCTTATATTCTTCCAGTGAGATGTGGTAATACGGATTGATCGGAAACTCGTTGTTGCCGATCAGGCCCTTGAAGCCTACGCCCGCATAAACCGTATCGAGTCCGCCAAGCTCCTGAATCTTTTCATCTATCCAATCCATGTTGTCCAGATGACAAAACACTCTTTTTTCTGTCGGCACATTCAGCGCCGGATCGATTTTATCATAGAAGATTGCGTTCATGCGACCCTCGCAACTGCCGGAAATCGGTAAAACCGGATTATGGCGCCCCTGCCAGTCCAAGGCCTCATCCATCTGAAAAACCCACACATTTTTCATGCTGATGCGTTCTTCGTTGACGCGCCTGATGAACGTTTTGTACTGCCCGTTCGGACCGGAGCATAACACCCACTTGGTCGGTTTGCCGGCTGCATTATTAGCCTTGAGCTCTTCGACCATTAGGCTGGCAATGCCCTCAAAAGTTTCGTCTTTTGTCTGGAACATTCGAAAATCAACCTTGCTGTTTGGATGGTCAGCAAGCTGATCTACAGGAATCCGGCACCACTTCATCAGCTCATCTCTGCTGATACGATATTCATTCATAGTCCAACACCTCCGATTTTTTTCGATTAGCCCTTTACTCCCGACATTGCAATGCCAGCAATAACATACTTTTGACAACTTAGATAAATTACCATCGGCGGAACCGCCGAAAGCACCATTGCCGCAATCTTTACCCTGGGATCGATGTAAAACTGTGGAGAAAGCATATTGGCGATTGTGACCGACATCGGCTGGATTTTCGCACCGGACATCAGACTAGGCCACAGGTAAGAGCCCCAGGTGTTAACGAACATCAAAGACGCCGCCGTTAGAATGCCGTTTCGCATCAGCGGCAACACTACACGGAAGAAGATATTAAAGTGTCCTGCACCGTCGATACGAGCTGCTTCAAGGAAAGAAACCGGCATGTCCTCTAAAAACTGCATCAAGATAAAAACAGAAAGTGGAGATACCATCATTGGCAGCGAAATCCCGAGAACCGTATCTGACAGCCCCAGCGTGGTAACAAACCGATATAGCGGGATAACGTAAAGAACAAGCGGGAACATCATGCTTGCCAAAATCAGGGCGTAAAGAAGTTTTTTCAGTGGAAAGCTGAAGAAGGTAAGTTCATATGAAACCAACGAACAAATCGTAATCATGCCCACGATCGTCAAAATCGTATAAGACAGCGTGCTGAGCGTTGAGGAACCGATGGAGGCCGTGGTAAACGCCAGCGTCAGCTTCTTCAGACCATTCGGAATATCGTTGGGAAGAAATGTTCGGGTCAAATCGCTTTGGTCACTGGAAAATGTCGTTGCGATCATGTTATACAATGGGAAAAGACACACAACGGTCCAAATGACGATAACCATCGTAATGATAACTCGCGAAAGCCTTGTAGTTTTTTTCATATGTGTTTTTCCTCCTCAGCCCTTATTTTTTCGGCGCCTCGCGAATTGAATGGCTGTAACGGCCAGGATGATACACATCAGCACAACGCCTTCAGCACATGCGCGGCCAAGGCCCGCCTTGTCGCCATTGTAGACATTTCTGACCATTTCCATAACCGGGAATAACATGACCTGATTTGGGCCGCCGAGCGCATTGATGTCCGTATCTGCTGTCAAGATGCGAGGAATATCGTATACTTGAAGTGCAGAGATAAAACCGTAGGTAATGACGAAAAAGAGGATCGGCTCTAGCAGTGGGATTGTGATATACCGCATCTGCTGCCAGACGGAAGCACCGTCGATTTCGGACGCTTCGTAATATTCTGGACTGATGTTCTGGATGCCTGCGCTAAGAATGACGAAGTTGAAACCTGTCGCGTGCCAGACATCCACGATAACGCAAACCGCAATGGCGAATCCACTCGTAAAAATCCAATTAATGCCTCTTCCTATGCCTAACGAAGCGAGCATGGAAGCGACGAGACCGCCTTCGCCGTTGAGATACCATTGCCAGATACCGGCACACAGGTACAGAGGAAGCACCGTAGGCAGATAGAAAGTACCACGAAGGAACGAATGTGCTTTTCCGTGATACTGGTTGACTAAAAGCGCCAGAAAAAGTGCCATGCTCAAGCCGATTAGGATCGTAATCGGCACATAGATAGCGAGGTTTTGAAGAGATTTCAGAAAGCGGGCCGAAGATGTGCCGCCTGAGGTAAACAGATAAATGTAATTGGTCAGTCCCGTGAAATGCGTACCGCCGCGCAAGCGGGTAGACCAGTCCGTGAAACTCATCGCTATGCCTTGAATAAGCGGCACAGCGATAAAGGCAAAAAACAGCACAAAAAAGGGAGCGATGCCTAAATAACTGATTCCATATTGCTTCAAACGGTTGATTCTCCGCTGCTTTGTTGCCTTTTCCTTTGCTGCTTGCATCGCCATACCTCCTTCAATCGATAAGGACGGCAGCGCCATGCTGCACTGCCGTCCCGCGTGATTTTCAGTTGCGATTATTCGCCTGCATCAGCATACATGGCGTTAATCGCATCAACCATTGCGTTCGCCGCGTCAACCGGCTCCATGGAACCGTTCGCCACAAGCTCAGAGATATCAGCAATCGTTGTTGGCCAAAAAACAGTGGAATGGAAAAAGTCCATCTGGTTTGCTCCACCCTTTTGAGCCTCAGCGGAAACACGGCCTATTTCAGTGGACTGCGCGCCTTCAGAATCCATTGCATCCTGACGAAGCACCGGGCGGCCAACATAACTCACCCATTCAGACTGATTCTTGGTATTGGTAATAAACATCATGAACTCGGCGATGAGCGCGTTGCGCTCTTTGTCACCGCTGTCAACGCCATAAATGGCATCCCACCCACGCAAGCCGCCGTTTTTGCCCTCCGTAGAGAAGCCCGGAACAGGGATGATGTCGTAATGCACGCCGGAGTTATCATAGCCTTCAACATTCCACGGGCCGTCCAGAACGAAGGCCAGCTTGTTGGTGTAGAAAGCCTGAACAGTCGCTTCATCGCTGTAGGAGAGAGTTGTGGTATACGGGGAGATTGCTTTAATTACTTCAAACGTTGGAACAAGCTGATCGGGTTTGATCGTCGTTGCGCCGTTCTCATAGCCGGGTGTCAATGTCGGCTCAGCTGCCATGATAGCGCCGGCTGTGTAGTAAACGCCGCTCCACTTGTGTGTTGCATTGTAACCACCCTCCGTAACACGTTTGCACTGATCGACAAACTGCTCCCAAGTCTTTACCGGCTCTTTCGGATCGATGCCGCAGGCCGTCAAAACGTCCAGATTTCTGAAAATGATCGGGATATAGCTCATGTATGGAAGAGCCCACATGCCGCCGTCAATCTGCACGATGTCGATTGCTTCCGGAATCCAGCCATCCTTGTACTGATTGTCCATCTTCTCGTAGTATGGCATCAAATTCAGCAGATTGACAGACTCATAATATGTGAGGCCGTCGCGGAAGGAACCGCAGTAGATATCGGGCAAACCTACTCCCGCCATCGCGCCGGTCTTTAGTTCTGTATCGTTCTTGCCGATCATCGTGATGGAATTCACATCATCGTGCGCTGCAACAAATTCGTCGATCCACTTAACCAACAACTCGTTCTGCTTACCTGCCATCCAGTCCGAATATACCCAGAAGACCAGATCTTTACCTTCGGCACTGGCTGCTGCCATCGGGGCCAACATAGACATGACCAGTATGACCGCTACAAGAGTACACCAGATTCGTTTCATTGCTTTTCCCTCCTTAAAATATTCATACCCACCCTTTGCAATGAAGGGTGTTGTATTACAAATGATTGCCGTCGGTATCAAAATGAGCATGGAAGTTGATGTCCTTTGCGAGCAAACCGTAACGAGCGCCGCCCACCAGTTCTCCCGAATCCGCCATATAATGATAGCCGTATAGCCAGAATGCGAACACGTACAAGAATGGCGTTAGATATTCATTCTCAAGCTCCGGCATGAGTACGATTGTTTTGGCCAGCTTTTTCATTGCTATCGTCGGTTTATCCGTCAGCACGACTGTCTGACTGCCCGCAATCGCCGCACCCGCCAGAATATCCATTGTCTTTTCAACACACGGACCGGAGGGACAAATTATCATTAGCGGCGTGATCTGATCCAGTTCACGGAAACGCCCATGTGCAAAGTCTTCCAGTTCCTCACCTGCGCCGAGTTTCCAACTGAATTCGCAGATCTTCAGTGCGCCCTCGACCATCGTGCCGTGGTTTGGGCCGCTGCCAAGCACTATCTGGTTTATGGCCCCGCGCCCTCGCGCCGCGGCGGCGACCTGGGCCATCTGACCGGAAAGTTTCGGCAGGAAACTGAGCTTGTTCAACGCCTTCTCCAATTGCTCATTCCAATATTCCACATCCGTATCTTTCAAAAAACACCTGGCTTTGCCGATTTGAAGAGCAAGCTTGTACGCGCCCAAAAGCAAAAACAGGTGAGAAACAGAATACGGATGAGATGTTTCTCCGCGCTTTTCAATGGCACAATCCGTAACAATGCGATACTCGGAAGCTGCTGCAGCGTCTATGGCCCCCTCCCCAGACAGACAAAGCGTTTTGCATCCCAGTTGGCGAGCCTCTTCCAAACTCTTGACAACGCTGGCCGTATTGCCAGAACAGCTACAACCAATGACCAGTGTTTTTTTCGGTTCATTGATATAATCGCGCGGATAGCTTTTGAATTCAAACGCGGGAAGCGCGCGTGCCTGCAACCCTGCAATGTGGCTCAAATAGGATTCCGCGTTGTACGCGGTAGCCAACGATGTCCCCTGGCCGACAATGACCGCATGATCAATTTCAGCCCAGGCCCTCTCATCAATGCGGCTGAGACTTCTTTCCGTTAGGGCAATCGTGTCATTCCAGAATGTGCGTGCCGAAGCGTCGAGCATTAGTTCTAACAGCGCGTGATTTCTCTTTTGAATCTCCTGCTTGTCCATTTCATTCACCTCATCAGAAATTAGAATATGTAAATCCAACCGCAGCAGCCCCAACGACGCCCGCAGTATCTATTCCCAAGGCCGTTAATTCAATCATCGGTTTTTCGCAGCCATGTACATCTTCAAACAGCTGATCTGTTTTGCGTACCACGTCCATATAGACACTTCCATTGTTCATGATGCCTCCGCCGAAAATGACGGCCTTTGGGTCAAACATAACCGTTAAATTGTAAATTGTGTAGGCAATCGCTTCTGTCATCATGGCTAAAACTCGCCTGCCCAGCGGATCGCCATGTTCGGCCGCCTCAATCACCTGCCTGCCAGTCAAATCCGAAATGCCCTGCAGCCTGCTATGCGGATAGTCTTTCATCAAGACTTGTGTTTGGGTTACAATTCCGCTTCCGGAAGCAATCTCTTCCAACTGAAACGTATTGTTTTGAACCCTTACCAGCATAGAGCCGATCTCCCCGGCTATATTGTGCGCACCTCGAATCAGCCTCCCTTCATCTACGACGGCAATAGCCAACCCTGTGCCGACATTGATATAAATCAGATGCTTCGCCTGTTTTCCAAAGCCAAACATCATCTCCCCCAAGGCCGCCGCATGAACATCGTTATCGATCCAGCAGGGAGTACCGAATTTTTCTTTCAACATGGCAGACAGATCCCACGGAAGGCATGGAGAGAGGACGGATGACCGAAGGATGGTTTGATGATCTGGACAAATCAACCCTTTGAGCCCTATGCCTATGCAAGAAATCCTTTCCCCATTCAAAAACCGTTCGATCTGTGGGATCAGCGCAGTTCTGTCCCTTACAATCACCTGGGTTGGAAAACGCATCGTGCGAATCCGGCCCTGTTCCGTATCTACCAGAGCCAGACAGGTTTTGGTTCCTCCAATATCAATTCCAAGCGCCCTGTCACTCACCTTTTCGCACCCCTTTAAATGGTATCTATCATATTAATACGATTATATCGTTACTAACTGAACATGTCAATAGTTTTTCGTTGTAATTAATTCTGGCAGTCAGTAACAACTGATGTATATCAGGGCTGGCGGAAAAATCCAGCCGCGGTGAGCGGATAAGTATGTCCAAAGGCAGGAAGAAGCAAGAAAAGAGCCCTGAAGGATCATGAAACATTGGCATCAGGGCTGATATACGGGATTAATTTTGAAGTTTATTCAAGAAACAGGAAAAATCTCGAAACTGGTCGACAAGAGATACCTAATAAATAAAGGCGGAACGCTTTCGCGCTCCGCCCCAGCATATTGACAAACCCCTATTGGAAATAAGCAGTAAATTGGCAGGGATAAATTCATCGTCTGAGAGCGAATATTAAATATGAACATGATACTTTTAATGGCATCATTGCTTCAAAATCGCATACAATCGATAGAAAACAAGCCGACTTTTTGCTCGTTTTTATAAGGGTACTTTGTCAACGGGCTGAGGCGGAGCGCTTTCGCGCTCCGCCCGGAAAAAACGATGGGGATTTTACAGCAGCCCGCTGGCTTCCAGATCGTCCGCCACATCCTTGAGGCCGAATTTTTCGAGGGTCTCGCGGGTGGGAGCGCCGTTTTCGTCCCAGCCGAACTCCTTGTAGAACATGCTCAGGGCGTTCTGCCAGTCTTCCCTGTCCATCTTGATGGTGCCTTCGGTGAACACGGGCACATCCGGCTCGCTCGTGTAGGCATACTCGGGGATCACGTCGTGCAGGTGGCGCATATTGCGGCTGCCGGCCGATTTCACGGTCATCGCGCGGCACAGCTGGATGGTGCGCTCGGCCATGTCGTTCAGCTCTTCTTCGGAGCATTCCTTGCCGGTGATCGCGCTCATGTACTGGGCCTCCACCGACAGGTCGCCCTTGTAGTTGCGCTCCTTGCGGGGGCTGAAGGTCATCGGCCATACCCAGTTGCACAGGGTAAAGCTGTCGTGGATCACCTGGCGGACGACGCCGAACTTGGCAAACTTCGCCTTGGCCTCGTTCATCGGGGTATAGCTGCGCGGCTTGTCGAGGCAGCCCTTGCCGAAAATCGGCTCCACGATGCTGCGCTGCAGGTCGTAGGGCAGGCCCGACCCCGTGATGTTGACAATGGTATGGCACATGCCGTCGCGGTTGTAGATGATGTTGGTCAGCATGCCGACCTGCGCCGCGCACTCGTTGCCGTGGTGGCGCTTGCCGCCGATCAGGCCCCACACCGTGATGCTGGGGGAGTTGAGGTAATCGTCGCCCAGCAGGTCGTGATACTGCTGATCCACGTAGTACGCGCCCTGCGCCAAAGTGGACAGGGTGTGCTTGGGATCGACCACGCGGGTCAGGATATCTTCGATAAAGGTGAGGTCGCCGTTCTCGCGCTTGGACCAGTCGATCTCGGCATACTCTTCGGGCTTTAAGATCTTTTCCATCAGGCCCTTGTCCATAAAGTAGTTGAGCGTCGCCTGCAATTCGCCGTAGTTGTCCCAGAGTCCCAGGTCATCGGCCAAAATGGCGCTGAACACGCCCGCGCACAGCTTGCCGTCGCCTTCCTCCTCAAGGTCTTTATGGTTTTTGATGAGGTTCACATAGGGGCGGTTGCCCAGGCAGGTGTTGGCGTGGGTGGTGTTGCGGCCGTATTTTTTCAGCTGCGGGATGTTGACCGACGCATAGCAGCGCACCGGGCAGGTGGTGCAGCCTGTCATCTTGACGGTGTATTTTTCGGCGACGGCGCCGTGGTCGAACACCGACTTCATGCAGCGGTAGCCCATCAGCGTCGGCTGCCCTGGGGCCGACTCGCCGGTATCCACCGGGCCGCCCTCGGCGGCGCCCCAGGTAAGGCCCGGATGGCCCGTCCAGCGGGAGGAGGTGTTTTCATACTGCGACCAGGACTGCGCCACCGTGGGCACCACATGGTTGTTGTTGGAGCCCATCAGGTCGCTCATCACATAGTTGTTCAGGTCCAGCACGCGCTTGGGGTCGGCCACGCGCGTCGCGCCCGTGCCGTACAGGCAGATGGCCTTCAGGTTCTTTTTGCCCCAGATTTTGCCAAGGCCGCCGCCCGCGCTGTGCGCGACGCCGGTGATGACGCAGGAAAGATTGAGCATATTCTCGCCCGCTTTGCCGATGGCCATGACGATGTGGCCCGTGCCGTGCTTGCCGACAAGGGCCGCGGTGGTCATGGTGGTGGTTTCGCCCCACAGCGCGGAAGCGTCCTCCACCGATACCTTGTCGTCCTCGATCAGCAGATAGCAGGGCGTGGGCGATTCGCCCTCGACGATGACGGCGTCATAGCCGCAGCCCTTGATCATGCCGGCCACGTCGCCGCCCACATGGGCGTCCACGACGGCGTTGTACTTGGTGAAGGGAGAAAGGAAAGAAATGGTGGTACGCCCCGAGCAGGGCGCGGAAGAGCCTGTGTTGGGGCCGACGGCCATGATGAATTTGCTTTCGGGGTCGGTGGGCATCACGCCGGTGGGCACTTCCTCGTACAGGATGCGGTTGGCCATGCCCTTGCCACCGATATAATCAAAATACTTTTCGCTGCTTTCAATGCTGCTCTGGCCCGTGGTCAGGTTGACGCGCAGCAGTTTGCCGGTCCATCCGTTCATAATCATTGCCTCCTTTTATTTCTTCGTGTCAGCGCTCAGGCACCCATCGCGGCGGCCAGATCCTCATAACGGACGATCTTCAGCGCGCTGGTGGGGCAGCCGGCAACGCACGCGCCGCAGGCGATGCATTTGCTGGATTTGTTGATTTCCGGGTCGATCTTGCACATGTGGAAGGGGCAGGCCTGGACGCACGCGCCGCAGCCGATGCATTTTTCGCGGTCGATGGTGCGCACGCCGGTATAGGGGTCGGGCTGGATGGCCTTCACCGGGCAGGCGTTCACGCAGGGGGCGTTGTCGCACTGGCGGCAGGTTTCCGGCGCGATGCTCCAGTTGCCGAACAGGCCGGGGCCTTCCAGAAAATCGGCGGTGACTTCCTTGCCGAACTGGACATAGTCGCGCGTGTGGATGCGGCTCATAAAGGGCTGGGCCTTGCCGTCGTTGACCAGCGTGCAGTTGTATTCGCAGCGCTGGCAGCCGGTGCAGCGGGCTTTGTTGGCGACGAGGACAAAGTTGCTCATGGGCATCACTTCCACCTGGCCGCTGGCAGCCTGGGCGGCGGTGCATCCGAGCGCGGCCAGCACGGGGCTTGACAGGGTGACGCCGGCCAGGCCTTTGGCGGTAAGCTTCATAAACTCACGCCTGGTATACTCGCGATTGAAGATGGACATACGGTTCCCTCCTTTTTGTTTTCCGCCGCTTGCGCGGCCATGAAAAAGCGAAGACAGGCAAACAGGCGCCATGGGCGCTGCTGTTTGCTCTCCTTCGCAAGACGGCGGGCGCAGCGATTGCCCGCTGCACCTAATGGTCCGAGCGGCCGCTTGGGCCTTCTGGGACTCGGAGATTTTATGCTTCCATTATATCGGAACGCGGACGGCGTTTCAATAAGTTAGTTTAATCTAACGTAAATAAAATACGGCGATTGACGCGCGGCGGGGGAAAATAGTCCCGGAAAGTATGGGCCAGCCGCATGGCTGAAAACACCTGAAAAGGCGCGCCGCATCTATCGAAGCTTGTCCCGCTGTGCTATAATGACAGCAGCAATATGCGGAGGGAAAAGGCCATGGATATCAGGGATATGATCGGCCAGCATCTGGTGGCCGGTTTCGAAGGGAAAACGGTGCCGGAGGCGTTTCAACAGGCGGTAAAAACGCACAGGATCGGCAACGTGATCCTGTTTGTCCACAACGTGGAAAACAAAGAACAGCTGCGGGCGCTCTGCGCCGAAATACAGGATGTGGTGGCGGGGGAGCTGGGTGTGCCCGCTTTCATTACCATCGATCAGGAGGGGGGCGTGGTGTCGCGGCTGAAGGACGACTGCGCCGTGGTGCCGGGGGCGATGGCCATCGCGTCCACCGGCCAAGCGGAAAACGCCTATCTGGCGGGCCTTATCACCGGCCGGGAACTGCACGCGCTGGGCGTCAATTTTAATCTGGCCCCGGTGTTTGACGTCAACTCCAACCCCGACAACCCTGTGATCGGCGTGCGCTCCTACGGCGATACCCCCGAAAAGGCCGCGCCCTATGCCCTTCAAATGATGAAGGGGCTGCAGGAAGCGGGCGTGCTGGCCTGCGCCAAGCATTTCCCCGGCCATGGCGATACGGCGGTGG